>JABGSE010000048.1 GCA_018647945.1 Flavobacteriales bacterium
GATCATACTGCAAAATCGGGAGCTCACATAAGAGATGGGATTGATTTGAAAAGAACAATGATTACAGTGGTACTTGCACTTATGCCAGCACTACTATTTGGTATGTGGAATGTAGGACAACTTCATTTAAATGCATTGGGAGAAACATATACTACTATGTCAGCATTTATGTTTGGTATGTGGGAAATTTTACCTCTTATTATCGTTTCCTATGGGGTAGGATTAGGGATAGAATTTGCCTTTGCAATATCAAGAGGACACTCAGTAAATGAAGGATATTTAGTTACAGGAATGCTTATTCCTATGATAATGCCAATTGATATACCACTGTGGATGTTAGGTGTTTCTGTGGCATTTGCTGTTATTATTGGAAAAGAGGTATTTGGAGGAACAGGAATGAATATTCTGAATCCTGCACTTACTGCCAGAGCTTTCTTATTCTTTGCTTATCCATCATTTATGTCAGGAGACAAGGTTTGGGTAAATGCAGAGGGAGTAGATGGTTTTTCCATGGCTACACCACTTGCAGATTTGGCAGCCAACATTCCGGTTGACATGAGTTTAGTAGGGAGTTTCTTCATAGGAACTATTCCAGGTTCAGTTGGTGAAACATCTTTTATTGCTATTATGATAGGAGCGGCAATATTATTAATAAGCGGAATTGCATCTTGGAGAACAATGATTTCTGTTTTTGCAGGAGGATATATAATGGGATTACTTTTCAACCTTTGGGGATTAAATGAATTTATGAACCTGCCAGCACATCTACACTTAATATTAGGAGGATTTGCTTTTGGAGCAGTTTTTATGGCAACCGACCCAGTAACAGCATCACAAACCAACAGAGGAAAAGTAATTGTAGGATTCCTTATTGGAGTTTTTGCTGTGTTGATTAGAGTATTCAACCCTGCTTATCCGGAAGGAATGATGCTAGCAATATTATTATTAAATGTATTCTCTCCTCTAGTAGACCATTATGTTATACAGGCGAATATTAATAGAAGATTAAAAAGAGTAAAACAATAAATATGGATGTAAATAAAAATAGTTATACTTTAGGTTTTGCGGCAATTATGGTAATTATTGTAGCTGCATTACTTTCAATAGCAGCTATTGTTTTGAAAGAACCCCAAGAAAGAAATGTGGAACTAGAAAAAAAACAAAATATCCTGCAATCAGTGGGAGTAGAAGTAAGTAGAGAAGAGTCGGAAACAGTATATTATAACTTCATAAAAGAAGAATTAGTAATTGATAGTAAAGGAGAAATAAATGAAGGTATTGCATTTGATGTAGATTTAGCAAAAGAGTTAAAGAAAGATATTTCAGAACAAAACCTACCCCTTTACATTGCTGAAGTTGATGGAGAAACAAAATATATTATTCCACTTAGAGGAAAAGGATTATGGGGTCCTATTTGGGGATTTATTGCATTGAATGAAGATTTGAATACTGTGTACGGAGCAATATTTGACCACAAAGGAGAAACTCCAGGATTAGGAGCTGAAATAAATACAGGAAATTTTCAAATTCCATTTGTTGGAAAAACAATTTTTGAAGGAATAGAATTTATCTCTATTTCTGTAATTAAATCTGCTGAAGAAGATAATATGCATGCCGTAAATGGAATTTCTGGAGGTACTATTACTTCCAATGGAGTTTCGGATATGATAAAAGAAAGATTGGAAAGATATCTTCCTTATTTTGAAAATCAGAATCCAGAAACAAAAATTGAAAAAGAAGTAGAAATTATTTTTTCTGATTCTACACTAACAGATTCTTTAACTAAAATTCAAGAAGAAAGTTATGAGTAATAAAAAAGAAGCATTATTCTCAAAGAATAATAAAAAACTAATTAGTGATCCGCTAAACGACAACAACCCAATTACGATACAAGTATTAGGTATTTGTTCCGCACTTGCAATTACAGTACAACTAAAACCAGCCATTGTAATGGCGATTTCAGTATTGTTTGTACTATCAGTTGCCAATGTACTTATTTCTTTAATGAGACACCTTATTCCATCCAGAATCAGAATTATTGTTCAGCTTGTAGTAATTGCAACATTGGTAATTTTAGTTGATCAAGTATTGAAAGCTTATGTATATGATGTTAGTAAAGAACTTTCAGTATTTGTAGGATTGATTATTACCAATTGTATAATTATGGGAAGGTTAGAAGCTTTTGGTATGGCAAATGGTCCATGGAAATCATTTTTAGATGGTTTAGGCAATTCATTTGGTTATGCTTGGATTTTAATTGCTGTTGCTTTTTTTAGAGAACTATTGGGTTCAGGTACTTTATTTGGATATCCTGTATTGGAAAAAATCGGATTATATAATTTAGGATATGAAAACAATGGAATGATGATATTACCTCCAATGGCACTTATTACAGTAGGGATTATCATCTGGATACAAAGAATTAAAAACAAAGATTTAGTAGAATCTAAATAATAAAGAAATATGGAAGATTTAGCAAATATATTTATCAAGTCAATTTTTATTGACAATATGGTATTTGCCTACTTTTTAGGAATGTGTTCCTATTTAGCGGTATCAAAAACAGTAAAAACTTCTGTAGGATTAGGGTTTGCTGTAATTTTCGTATTGGGAATTACTGTTCCGGTAAACTATCTTTTGGAAACAAAAGTACTAAGAGAAGGAGCGTTAGTATGGTTAGGAGAAGGTTTTAAAGATGTGGATTTATCATTCCTTTCCTTTATTATGTTTATTGCAGTTATTGCTTCTATGGTACAATTGGTAGAAATGGTTGTAGAAAAATTCTCTCCTGCACTCTATAGTTCATTAGGGATATTTCTTCCGTTAATTGCAGTAAACTGCGCCATTTTAGGAGGCTCACTTTTTATGCAGGAAGCAGATTATGGAACAATAACTGAAGCTACTGTATTTGGATTGGGTTCTGGTATTGGTTGGTTACTTGCTATTGTAGGGATTGCCGCTATTAGAGAAAAGATTAGATATTCTAATGTTCCCCCAGCACTTAGAGGTTTAGGAATTACCTTTATTATTACAGGACTTATGGGGATAGCCTTTATGAGTTTTATGGGAATAAAGTTAGATAGCCAAAAGAAAAAGGTGAAAACAGAAGTGTCTGCTGAAAAAAATACCGGAGAAGAAACAGTATCAATATTAAATACAACAGAAAAATAAAATGATATTATTAAGTGTAGAAATAACAACAATTTTAAGTAGTATATCAGTATTTTTATTGGTAACATTTTCATTGGTTGGTATTTTATTATTTGTTAAAGGAAAACTAACTCCTTCTGGAAAAATTACCATAAAAATAAATGGAGAGAAAGAAATAATTGTGGACGGAGGGAATACATTACTTTCTACTTTAAGTAATGAAGGAATATTTTTACCATCAGCTTGTGGTGGAGGTGGAACTTGCATACAATGTACTTGCCAAGTGCATGAAGGAGGTGGAGGGATTTTACCAACAGAAGCTCCTCACTTTAGTAGAAAAGAAATTGCTGATAATTACAGATTGAGTTGTCAGGTAAAGGTGAGAGAGGATATGGATATTCATGTTCCGGAAGAAGTATTTGGAGTAAAGAAATGGGAAGCAACAGTAGTTTCTAACTACAATGTAGCCACTTATATTAAAGAGTTTATTGTAGAAGTTCCGGAAGATATGCCATATGAGGCAGGGGGATATATTCAGATTGAAATTCCTAATTGTGAAATTCCTTTTTCTGAAATGGATATTACAGCACATCCTGAAGATCATCCTGGTGAGCCAACTAAATTTGAGAAAGATTGGAAGGAAGGTCCTTTTGGAATGAGGAACTTAGTAATGAAAAATGATGAGGAAATAGTAAGAGCATATTCTATGGCTTCTTACCCTGCAGAAGGAAGAAAAATTATGTTGAATGTTAGGGTAGCCGCTCCTCCTTTTGATAGAGATAAAAATACATGGGCAGATATTAATCCTGGTGTAGCTTCTTCATATATATTTAATCAGAAATCAGGAGATAAGGTAACTATTTCTGGACCTTATGGTGAGTTTTTTATTAATGATAGTGAAGCTGAAATGTTATATATTGGTGGTGGTGCAGGTATGGCTCCAATGCGTTCTCACTTATACGAGTTATTTAAAACGATTAAGACTGGTAGAAAAGTCACCTATTGGTATGGAGGTAGGTCTAAGGCAGAGTTATTCTATATAGAACATTTCCGTTCATTAGAAAGAGAGTTTCCGAACTTTAAATTTTACTTAGTACTTTCTGATGCTCAGGAAGGGGATAATTGGAAAGAAATGAAAGATGTAAATGATACAGAAGGAGATGGATTTGTTGGTTTTGTGCACCAAGTAGTAATTGATCAATATTTAACAAATCATGAAGCTCCTGAAGATATTGAATTATATTTCTGTGGACCTCCACCCATGAATCAGGCTGTACTTAAAATGGCAGATGACTGGGGAATTCCTGATGAGAATGTAAGATTTGATGATTTTGGAGGATAGAATAGATATCAGATTTATAAAACAAAAACCAGACAGAGATGTTTGGTTTTTTAACTATAAAGCAAATCTGGATTTAGGAGTAACGGATTGGTCTGAAAAATCACCTTTTAAAAATTTATAATAGCCACTAATGGCAATCATAGCGGCATTGTCTGTGCAGTATTCAAATTTTGGAATAAATACTTGTTTGTTGTAGTTGCTTTCTAGTTCTAATAATCGTTCTCTTAAATAAGAGTTGGCAGAAACACCACCAGCAATTGCAACTTCATTAACCCCAAATTCCTTAGAGGCTTTCATTATTTTTTTAATCAGAATATCAACAATAGTATGTTGTATACTGGCACACAAATCATTTTGGTTTTCTGTAATAAAGTTTGGGTTTTCGGCTACTCCTTTTTCAATCACTCTGAGTATAGAAGTTTTTATTCCGCTATAGCTAAAATTCAGTTCCCCAACTTTATGTCTTCCAAATATGAACTTTAATTTATCTCCCTTTTCCCCGTATTTATCTATTAATGGCCCTCCAGGGTAGGGAAGTCCTAATATTTTGGCAGATTTATCAAAAGCTTCTCCTGCGGCATCATCTAATGTTTCCCCAATTACCGTCATATCCTCTGCAGATTTTACCAATACAATTTGGGTGTGTCCTCCAGAAACGGTTAAACATAAAAAGGGGAATATGGGTTGCTTGTTTTCTTCTCCCTTCTGTTTTATAAAATGTGCCATTATATGCCCTTGCATGTGGTTTACGGCAATTAAAGGGATATTCATTCCAAGCGCAAAGGATTTCGAAAAGGAACTACCTACAAGTAAAGATCCTAATAATCCAGGACCTTGTGTAAATGCAATTGCAGATAAATCTTCTTTTTGTATTCCTGCTTCTTTTAGGGCTGTGTCTACTACCGGAATTATGTTTTGTTGATGTGCACGGGAGGCAAGTTCTGGCACTACACCTCCATATTTTTCGTGTACTTTTTGCCCTGCAACAATATTAGATAAAATATATCCATCCGAAATTACTGCAGCAGAAGTGTCATCACAAGAGGATTCTATTCCTAGTATGATGTTTTTTTTACTCATCTAATTTTTTAAGGGAGTGTCCCATTTTATCTCTTTTTGTTTCCAGATAGAACTTATTGTGTTTGTTCGATTCTATCTCTAAAGCAATGTTTTCTACAATCTCAATTCCGTATCCCATAAGTCCCGCTCTCTTTTTTGGGTTATTCGATAGTAGTTTTATTTTAGTGACATTCATTGATCTTAAAATCTGCGCTCCAATTCCATAATCTCTATCATCTGCATTAAATCCTAATTCAAGGTTTGCTTCTACTGTGTCTTTCCCTTTTTCTTGTAATTGATATGCTTTTAATTTGTTTAGTAGTCCTATCCCTCTTCCTTCTTGATTCATGTACACAATAACTCCTTTTCCTTCTTCTTCAATTTGCTTCATTGCAGATTTTAGTTGATGTCCACAATCGCAACGGCAACTACCAAAAATATCTCCAGTCATGCAAGAGGAGTGAACTCTAACAAGTACATCATCTCCTTCTTTCCAATCCCCTTTATAAATAACCAAGTGTAGCTGATTATTGGTAAGTTGTTTAAAGGCTTTCATCTTAAAATCACCATAATCGGTAGGTAATTCTATATCTACTTCTTCCGATATCAGAGTTTCATTTTGTATTCTGTATTCAATTAAATCTTTAATGGTAATAAACTTTAAATCGAATTTTTTAGCAAGTTCAAATAATTCTGGAGTTCTGGCCATTGAACCATCTTCATTCAGAATTTCCACAATAACTCCTGCAGGTTTTAATCCTGCAAGTCTTGCCAAGTCGATAGCAGCTTCTGTGTGCCCTGCTCTTCTTAATACTCCACCTTTTCTGGCTTTTAATGGGAATATATGGCCCGGCTTACCAAGTTCTTCTTTTTTTGTATTCGGATTTACAAGAGCTTGTATTGTTTTTGCTCTGTCGGAAGCAGAAATTCCTGTTGTACAACCATTTCCCGTCAAATCCACCGATATTGTAAATGGAGTTTCGTAAGCAGCAGTATTCTTCCCAATCATCAGTTCTAAATCTAACTCTTCACATCTACTTTCAAGTAGAGGAGCGCAAATTAGTCCTTTACCATGTGTAGCCATAAAATTTATCATTTCAGGTGTTGCCTTTTCGGCAGCAGCTATAAAATCACCTTCATTTTCTCTGTTCTCATCATCAATTACAATTACAACTCTTCCAAGTTTAATATCGGCAATTGCTTGTTCTATTGTGTTAAATTTCATTGCTATTTAATTTGTTGCAAAATTAATTGCTTTTATTTGATTTCTTCCCATAAATGAGATTAATAATAGGGTTCTTATAATAACTAAGATCTAAAATTGAAGAGTCGGTAGTAGCCTTGTACAATAAAAACAAACTGATTGGTAAAAATATTAGGTTTGCAAGCCACATTCCTATAGTAGGGTCCATTAAAAGTTCCTTTGCTTGTTTTTCACCATAAGTG
The DNA here is from genome assembly GCA_018647945.1 of Flavobacteriales bacterium. Taxonomy (GTDB): domain Bacteria; phylum Bacteroidota; class Bacteroidia; order Flavobacteriales; family BACL11. The sequence continues at coordinate 6,998 of JABGSE010000048.1, forward strand.
TTTATCACATGATAAATCACAAAGAAAAGAATGGAAACTAAAATTGGAATTCCAAATCCTCCTTTCCGGATAATAGCTCCCAATGAAGATCCAATAATAAACAGTATAATACAGGCAAATGCTAATGAGAGTTTCCTGTGCCATTCAATTTTATGTCTCACAATAATTGTTTTTCTGTAATTTAAATCATCCGTATTCGATTTCAGCAGCGCTTTCATGCTCCTTACTTTGTTTACAGCATAATCGTACACTTCAATTTCACTACTATAGTTTATAATTTCGGATGTTGAATCTTTATTTTTATTAAATTTATTTAAATGAAATTTATCAATTATATTATTTTTGAAGTGTTCTTTTCTGTTGGTATATTTAATATTTAAGGAATCAATTGAAGAGGAAAGTTGATTACTACTCATCATGGAATAATGACCTTTGTAAATATTTTCATCTGTTCGTTCAAATCCGAAAGTTGCCAAGTCAAACCTAATTAAATCTTTTTCAAAGTTTATTTGCTGATGGGGAAATTTTTGGTTTCTTTTATTGTTGTAAACTTCAATGTAAGAGGAACCATTGTACAGAGTAAGTTCCAGAAATTTTTCGTTTTCTGATAATTTCATTTCACCGCTATCCGCTACTATTACTTTATCATTAGAGTTTTTGGAACTGTGGTCGTAAATAAGGATGTTGTAAAGTTTATTTGTTTCACTATCTTTTCTCTTTACCTTAATACTGTAACCATCTAAACCATTGTAAAACTCACCTTCTCTTATGTTTATTGTAGGTTTCTTTTTCTGTATATCGTAGAGTAGTGTTCCATTTTTCAAATTTGCATACGGAATGAAATTATCAGAATAAAAATAAGAAAAAAGAGCAATGATAACAGAAAATAAAAGTAGGGGATTTAGTATTTTCCTTAAAGAAATCCCTGCAGATTTAATAGCTGAAAGTTCGTATTTTTCACCTAAATTTCCAATAGTCATTAATGAGGCGATCAGTACTGCAATTGGAAGAGATAATGGAACCAATCTGGCGGCGGAATAAAATATAAACTTTAAAATTACATCAATTTCCAATCCTTTGCCTACAAGTTCATCTACCCATTTCCATAGAAATTGCATAAACAAAATAAAAACTGCAATAAAAAATGTTGACACAAAAGGAGGAAAAAAAGATTTAATTAAATAGTTATGAAGTTTTTTAAAACGTTTAGTAATTCCCATCCACACATAAACTACAATTGAAAGAGAAATTAGTGTATTTATAAAAGTTATACCTAGATTATAGTAAAAAATCCAATTAGTAATAGGTTTGGTGTGATTTTCAGGTATCCAATCCCAATCTTTTAATAATATTATTATTACTAAAGAGATCATTGATGCTACTATATGACGAATAAAATTATTCACTATATATAATGTTTAATTCTTATTTATCTGTTAGTTATAATTAAATAAGTCTTTAAATTATAAAAGAGAAGTAACTGTAGAAAAATGATTTATTTTAAATTCCAATTGCTTGTTTCAAATTGTCAATTTGTGTATTCCAAAGTAATAGTCCTTCTTCTTTTTCTTCCTCATCTTCTGCAAAATCAGTAATAATTAAGGAAATATCTTTTGTCATTTCATCAACTTGTATAGCGAATTCAAAGTATCTTTCAGTATCTTCATCATCTAACCATTGGTATTGAATGAATTCATCATTTTTCTTTTTCAAAACTTTAGCATCTTGATCAGAACCTTCCCAACTAAAAATGAGAATACCATCTTTTATATTTACTGAATCCGCAAACCATTCCTCTAATCCACTAGGAGTACTTAATCTTCTATACAAAATACTAATTGAAGTTTTGATAGGATATTCTATTGTGTATTTAAATAAAGACATAATGTAATCTGTATTTTTAATTTTATTAGTTTTGTGGACTTATAATTTTTCGCAATTTAGTAATTTTTAAATTAATATTGAATATAATATGGCATTAGTTAATTCTTGGGAGAAACAAGGAAATTTTCTTTTCAAGTATAGAGGACAGTTTCCAATTATTTTGTTTTTACTATCTGTACCATTCTTGTATTATACTGACCCAATAAATAAAGGTGATGCAACTGTCTTTAATTGCATTGCTATTTCAATTTCAATATTAGGATTTTTAGTTCGCTTTTACACAATTGGAACTACTCCAAAGGGAACTTCAGGTAGAAATACAAAAGAGCAAATTGCAGATTATTTAAATTCAACTGGGATTTATTCTACTGTTCGTCACCCACTTTATTTGGGGAATTATCTTATTTGGATTGGAATAGTAATTTTTACTTATAATATTTATTTTGTTGTAATTGTTAGTTTGTTATTTTGGTTGTATTACGAGAGAATAATGTTTGCTGAAGAACGATTTTTGGAAAAGAAATTTGGAGTAGAATACCTAAAATGGTCGAAAGGAATCCCTGCTTTTATACCATCTTGTAAAAACTACATTAAAACAATTATACCTTTATCGATAAAAAGCATTTTGAGAAGAGAGTATGCAGGTATATTGGCAACTGTAATTGGTTTTGCTTTTATGGATGTTGTAAGATTGTTTGTACATACTGATAATCTGAATATTACACCAATAGTTAGAGATGTTTTAATAGTTACTTTAGTAGTAGTTTTAGTACTCCGTTCGTTAAAACATTACACTAATATTTTATCGGAGAAAGATAGGTCATAAATTTTTGTAAAAAAACTTTTATTAAATTGTTTTAATATTATATTTGCGACCTGAAATGGCGTGGTAGCTCAGTTGGTTAGAGCGCAGGATTCATAACCCTGAGGTCGGGAGTTCAAATCTCCCTCACGCTACTAGATAAGAAAGACCCTTTTTAGGGTCTTTTTTTATTAGAAAAATTACAAGGGTGCAACATAGGTGCAACAAATTGACTTTTTCCTATTTAATTTAACATCTTAAAGTATTTAACTTTAATATTTCATTCATTTTGATTATAATTGTTTGATAATTTAATCTTTATGGATAAAAAGAAAAACTATACTAATTTTCTGAATTTGTGTGATAAAATTCAAAAACAATATTATAATTCTGTAATTGAACAGCATGTTCAAAAAAAACAATTAGAAAAAGAGTTTTTTAGATTTACCAAAGAAATGGATATTACTTTTAAAAACTGGTTAACTCAAATTCGTAGAAATGAAAGAGAAAAGCATATAAGTAATTATGAAAGAAAAGTAAAAATAGAACTAAATACATATAAAATAAATAGAAATACATTTGAAATAAAGAAAAGTCAGTGGATATTAAAACAAATTTATTTTTGGAAGGATCATCATCACAGTATAAAGTACATTAGTAGTCAGGAGTCAGAAATTAAGCATGAAAAGAACTATTTTACTTTTAATGAAGATGAAAAAAAATTGAAAATGATATATGATTTTTTGTGTGAAACAGAATACAGAAACAAAACTTATTATTTTATAAGAAACACATCTTATAAAACTTTTAAAGATGTAATTATAGGTAATTCAGTAAAAAAGAAAGTAAATTGGAATGCTTATATTAACTCATTAAAATATTTTATAGAAAAGATGTATTCCAAAAATTTATTGGAAGGTTCTAATCTTTGGATTTTAACAGCTGATGCTTTTTTAGTAAACAATAAATCTTTTACCAATAAGAATATTTCTAATAAAACAACGCCATCTGCAACAATAACAAATGTTATAGACTCCCTTTTTATTAGGGTTGATAGAGTTCAAAATATATAGTGTTTTGAAATGATTTAAATTAGCGAATTCGCGCGAACATTACAGTTCAATTTTTCATCTTCCTGTTTTTTGATTTATATAGTGTGTAATTTTGAGATATAATTTTAAAGTGAAATTTATGATAGAATTAAACATTAAAGAGATTACCGAAATAAAAGAAACTCTTTCTGAATTGAAGAAAATAATTTTGGAAATAGGGAGATCTGCAGAACAGACTATTTTTGATAATAAGGGATTGATGGAATATTTAAAAATTTCAGCAACTAAAGCCCAGAAATTAAGGAATGAAGGAAAGCTTGCTTATTCAAAAGATAGTAGGACCGGAAAAATATGGTACAGACTTTCGGATGTATTAATTTATTTGGATAGTTGTTATAATAAAAGATTTTAAAAATATGAATGGTAAGATATATTATACAGATGAAGATTTAAATAGAGGTCATAAGAGATTTCGGATTTGTAAGAATAAAGGCAACGAATGTAACAAAGAGGAGTTTATGGCAAAACATGCATCAAGTAAATTTTGTTCTGAAGATTGTAACAATAAATTTAGTAATTGGGAAAAACAACAGATAAGAAAGATGAAACTATCTCCAAAGGAGAATAATATTAAAATACTTAACACTATGCTGCAGAATAATTTTTTTCCAATTGTAAGTTACCATTCTTTAGTTGAAAGTAATTTTAGGTTTGAAGAATCGGACGGATTGGAGTTTGTTCCTTCAATAGGGAAGAAAGTAATTGTTTATAACGATTTTCGACTTATACATTGGGAAAAAGATAAATTTTTAATAAATAAAAAGTAGAAATATGAATTTAGATGAGATAACAAAATTAACTGGAGGTCCAATTTTTGAAACTAAAAAGAGCAATACAAAAAATATTTTTGTTACGGC
>JABGSE010000010.1 GCA_018647945.1 Flavobacteriales bacterium
AAGCTCCTTCTTTATTACTTTCGTATTGCGGGCGGTAACTATATTCTCCTTTTTTAGGAGTTGCTAATCCGTAATTAGAGTATAAATCGATAAAAGAAGGGTAAATATAATCTCCTTTTAAATCGATAATAATTGAACCTTCTGGAATTACTAATACACTATCTGCAGCAAGGATTTTATCTCCCTGAATAAGTAGAGTTCCATTTGGAATTTCCTTTCCTGAAGAGATAATTAAGTGAGCATTTGTAAATGCATAAATAGGTAAAAAAGTAGATTTTACTCCATTATTTGGGAAACTCTCTTGGGAGAATAAAGGAAGAGATATTAGTAGCGTTAAAACTGTTTTTATAAACTTCATAATGTAAATATTAAAGACCGCAATTTAGCAATTTTTAATAACATAAAATTTATTTATTTGCATTAAGATTTAAATTGATAAATAATAGATTATTTAGTACCTTTGTATAACAAAATTTTAAACTAAATATTATGAAAACAGGAATGTTGCATTTACATCATTATTTACCCTACATATTTTTACTAGTATTATTAATTTCAATTGTAAGAGCGTACTTAGGGAAAATAGCAAACCCTAAAAAAGACAAATTACTTTTGCTAACTTTAATCTTGGCTCATATTCAACTTTTGGTAGGTTTTTATTTATTATTTCCATTTCCTGAAGTAGAAATGTCTGTTATTATGAAAGATTCTATATTACGTTTTAAATTTATTGAGCATCCTTCTATAATGGTATTAGCGGTTGCCTTAATTACTATAGCAAAAATAAAATCTAAAAAAATGGTGGATGTTGTAAAAGCAAACAAAACTATATTTAGTTATTTTACAGTTGCATTGGTGTTAATTGCAATGAGATTTCCTTGGGATAAAATATTTTAATGGGAGAGAAAGCAGTTTTAATAGGTTTAATAACCCCAGATTTAACAACAGAACTTGTTGAAGAATATTTGTTGGAGCTAGATTTTTTGGCTCGAACAGCAGGAGCAAAAACTGTGAAACAATTCACACAAAAACTTCCTCATCCGGATAATAAAACTTTTTTAGGAAAAGGGAAAACAGAAGAAGTACGTGAGTTTGTCGAAGAAAATGAAATAGATATTGTTATTTTTGATGACGAACTTTCTCCTTCTCAACTCCGAAATATAGAAGAGATTTACTGCTGTAAAATTTTAGATAGAAATAATCTCATCCTAGATATTTTTGCTTCCAGAGCGCAAACTGCAAAAGCTCGTACTCAAGTAGAGCTTGCGCAATATCAATACCTTTTGCCACGTCTTACCAGAATGTGGACACACCTTGAAAGACAGAAAGGGGGAATTGGAATGAGAGGTCCTGGAGAAACTCAAATTGAAACCGACAGAAGAATAATTAAAGATAAAATTGCTCTCTTGAAAAAGAAGATGGTAAAGATTGATAGACAAGGACAAACCCAAAGACAGAGAAGAGAACATTTGATAAGGGTAGCTTTGATTGGCTATACCAATGCTGGAAAATCTACTTTGATGAACAGCCTTAGTAAATCTGATATATTTGCAGAAAATAAACTTTTTGCTACTTTAGATACTACAGTAAGAAAGGTAGTATTTCAGAATTTACCTTTTTTACTTGCCGATACGGTTGGCTTCATCCGTAAACTTCCTCATCAATTGGTAGAATCCTTTAAATCTACTTTAGATGAGGTGAGAGAATCAGATTTATTGTTACATGTTGTTGACATATCGAATGATGCTTTTGAGGACCAAATAGAGGTAGTAGAAAAAACCATTGCAGAGATTGGAGCTTCTGATATTCCTTCCTTAATTGTGTTTAATAAAATAGATCGTTATACTTTTATTCCGAAAGAGGAAGATGATTTAACCCCCATTACAAAAGAGAATATTTCGTTAGAAGATTTGGAAAAAACTTGGATGGCAAAATCGAATCAGGATGCTATTTTTATTTCGGCTTTAAATAAAACTCATTTTGCAGAGTTAAGAGAATTACTTTATCAAAGGATTAAAGAACTTCATATAAAGCGATATCCTTATAATAACTTTCTGTACTAGGAAATATTCTGTAAATTGATAAGGGTTTTGTAATGTCCTCCTTTTTCAACTAGCTCAGAATGATTTCCTCTTTCAACAATTTTACCTTCTGATAAAACAATAATTTCATCAGCATCTTTTATGGTAGAAAGTCGGTGAGCAATTACCAATGTTGTTCTTTCTTTCATTAGATTGGAGAGTGCGTTTTGTACCAATTTCTCAGATTGCGTATCTAAGGATGAGGTGGCTTCATCTAATATTAAAAAATCTGGATTTTTCAATATTGATCGGGCAATGCTGATTCTTTGTTTTTGTCCTCCAGAAAGTTTGTCTCCTTTTTCACCGATATTAGTATCATATCCGTTTCCGCATTCTAAAATAAATTCTTCTGCATTTGCAATTTTAGCGGCCTGTAAAACTTCCTGTTTAGTTGCTTTCTGATTTCCTACCAATATATTGTTGTAAATAGTATCGTTAAATAAAATAGATTCTTGAGAAACGACTCCCATTAAATGACGCAAATTAGATAGTTTTATATCTTTTATATTATGATTATCAATACAAATTTCCCCTTCTTTTATATCGTAAAAACGAGCACATAAATCAGCAATAGTAGATTTCCCACTTCCTGATTTCCCAACAATTGCAACTGTTTTCCCTTTCGGGATAGTAAAGTTTAGATTATTTAAAACAGGGACATTTTCGTACTGAAAACTTACATTTTTTATACTTACCTTTTCTTTAATTTCATGAATAGAGATAGGGTTTGCAGATTCTGTAATATTGTTTTCGGTATCCATAAGTTCGTACACTCTGGCAGCTGCAGCTGATCCTTTTTGCAAGTGATAATAAGCGCTGGTAAACGATTTTGCAGGAGGAATAATTTGAGAGAAAATTAAAATATAACCAATAAATTCTTCTGGGCTTAAAAGAGATTCTCCACCTAAAACAAGTTTTCCTCCAAACCACATTACCACAACCATTATTATGGTGCTCAAAAATTCACTCATTGGGGAGGACATATCTTTTTTTCGGAGCAAAGAAGTCATTAGAGATTGGTATTTTCTACTTTCCTTATCGAACTTATTGTGCACATTTTCTTCTGCATTAAATAGTTTTATTACTTTCAATCCACCAATGTTTTCATCTAATACCGACAAAATATCTCCCATTTTTTCTTGACTTTTTTCAGAAGATTTTTTCAGACTCTTACCAACTTTTGCAATAATAAAACCAGTAATAGGAAATAATATTATTACAAAAAGAGTCAGTTGAGGACTGATAAAAACGAGAGTAATTAAATAGATAATAATCTGAAGTGGATCACGAAAAATCATTTCCAAAGAACTCATTATGGACCATTCAATTTCTACCAAATCAGTTGTCATTCTGGAGGTAATATCTCCTCTTCTTTTTTCTGTAAAAAATCCAATAGGAAGGGAAATAACTTTTTTGTGTAAACTACTTCTTAAATCGTGTACTACTCCATTTCGGATTGGTGTAAGAAAATATAAGGAAAGATAACGAAACAGATTTCTGAAGAAAAAAGTAATTAGGATAAGCCCGCAAATAAATAATAGGGCATCTACTTTTGTACCAGATTCAATAATGGAATTAATTTTATAATAAAAGTGGTCTTTTAAAGAGTCGGCACTAAAAGAAAAATCTGCTGGTTTAATATTTTCTACTTCAATTGTTCCGAAAAGTAATCCTAAAAATGGAATAACCATTGTAAGAGAAACCAAGGAAAATAAAACGGTTAATATATTAAATACTACATTTAAGATGGCGTAAATATAGTAAGGCTTTACATATCTTAATATTCTATAAAAATCTTTCATTCCGGCAAATGTAAGGATAAGAAAATAGAAAAGCTATCTTTGCAGTATGGAAACTAAAAGACAAAAAAAAGTATCAAAATTAATTCAGAAAGAATTATCTGTTATTTTTCAGAAAGAAACACATCAATTTTTAGGAAACATACTTGTTACTGTAACGGGAGTTAGGATTTCCCCAGACTTGTCGGTTGCAAAGGCCTATTTAAGTATCTTTCCGGTAGAAAAACCAAAAGATGCTTTAGCAATTTTGAACGAAAATAAAAAAATGTTTCGGACTTTATTAGGAAATAGTTGTCGTCATCAGCTCCGTATTGTTCCAGAATTAATTTTCTATTTAGACGATTCTGCAGAATATGCAGAGGAAATAGACAGATTATTGAACCAATAGTTTACCAAATGAATTTCCCATTTTTTATAGCGAAACGATATTTATTTACTTCCAAAAGTAAAAATGTTGTAAATATTATTTCCTATATCTCTCTGTTTGGAGTATCTGTTGGTACGGCCGCTCTTGTTATTGTGATGTCAGTTTTTAATGGATTTGAAAAGATTGTTTTGGATATGTACAACTCTTTCGATCCTCATTTAAAAATTACTTCTGTTGTGGGAAAAACATTTAATCCTGAAGATGTAAAATCTATTTTGTTGGAGCAAAAAGATATAAATTTATATGCTGAAGTATTAGAAGAAAAAGTACTGATTCAGAATAATGGAAATGAAATTATTGCTACAATAAAGGGAGTAGATGATAATTTTAATGAGCTTGTTAATTTTAGTAAATTGGTTGTTTTTGGAGATTCTGTTTTTGAGAATTTCAATGGAAATGCGGTAATAGTAGGAAATGGAATTGCTTATAATTTATCCATTAATGTGAATAATATATTTGAGCAAATAAATATTACTGCCCCCAACAGAACTTCAAAATACATTAAGGATAAATCGGATTTGGTAAAAACTGCTTTTCTGCCAATTGGAGTTTTTTCTGTGCAAGCAGAATACGATAATGAGTATATTATTTGTCCGTTAAAAAATTTACAAAATATTTTAGAAAGAGAAAATGAGGTTTCGGCAATAGAGGTAAATCTTTTAAATTCTGAAAATATGGAAGATGTGAAGTCAGAAACACAAAAACAGATTGGAGATAATTACATTGTAAAAACTAGATTAGAACAACATGAGTTTTTGTATAAATTATTGAATTCTGAAAAACTGGCAGTATTCCTAATTTTGGTTTTCATTCTGATTATTGCAAGTTTTAATATTATTAGCTCCTTAAGTATGATGATGATTGACAAACAAAAGGATATTAAAACTTTTTGGAATTTGGGAAGTTCCGAAAAACAGATTAGAAATATATTTTTTACAAAAGGAATTCTGGGAGTTTTAGTAGGGAGTGCTATTGGGTTGTTTATAGGGGTTGGTTTTTCCTTACTTCAACAACATTTCGGATTTATTGCAATGGAAGGGAATTTTGTTGTAAACGCTTATCCTGTAGAGTTAAATATTAAAGATGTATTAATAGTAGAAATAACAGTAATTGTTATTGGATTGATTGCGTCTTTTTATCCTGCAAAAGTTTTGACTAATAGATTTTTGAAAAAAGTTTAAAACTCATACCCCTCAAATTTAAGGGCAACTTCATTTAGTGTTTCTAGTATTTCTGTTTCCGATTCAGAAGTAACCATTTTTATTCTGTAGGATTTAAAGTCATTAATTCCTTTAAAATAATTGGTGTAGTGTCGTTTCATTTCTGCTATTCCCAAAATTTTTCCTTTCCACTCAATAGAATGTTTTAGGTGTTGTTTACAAGCTTCTACTCTTTCTTGCATGGATGGTCTTGCCAAATATTCTCCTGTTTTTAAGTAGTGTTTTATTTCGTTAAAAATCCAAGGATTTCCAATAGATCCTCTCCCAATCATAGCACCATCTAATCCGAATTCATCTCTCATTAGTTTGGACTTTTCAGGCGTGTCAATATCTCCATTTCCGAAAACAGGAATATTCATTCTGGGGTTATCTTTTACGGCTTTTATAAGGGTCCAATCCGCCTCTCCTTTATACATTTGTTTTCTGGTTCTTCCGTGTATGGAAATGGCTTGTATTCCTACATCTTGTAATCTTTCTGCTACCTCTACTATGTATTTTGTGTTGTCGTCCCATCCCAATCGGGTTTTAACTGTTACTGGTATATTGGTAGATTTTACAATTTGTTTTGTCATTTCTACCATCTTTGGGATGTCGAGAAGAATACCTGCACCAGCGCCTTTTTTTGCAACTTTTTTTACGGGACATCCATAGTTAATATCAATTATGGCAGGATTTGCTCGTTCACAAATTTTAGTAGCTTCCATCATAGATTTTATATCGTAGCCAAAAATTTGTATTCCAATTGGTCGTTCAAAATCATAGATATCTAATTTCTGAACGCTTTTGTCTGCATCTCTAATTAGTCCTTCTGATGAAATGAATTCTGTAAACATTAAATCGGCACCATGTTTTTTGCAAAGTGCACGAAATGGGGGGTCGCTTACATCCTCCATTGGAGCGAGTAAAAGGGGGAACTCCCCTAAATCTATATTTCCTATTTTTACCGACATAATTTTTACAAAAATAGAAAAGCTTATGAACCTAAATGGAATCTTACAATATAAATCGGATAAAAAGAAAATTTTATTATTTCTCATCATCACTTTTGTATCTACAATTTTGGGTATTTTATTGGCAGAAGGAATAACGGCTTTGTTTTTCTCAGGAGAAATTGGGGACTCTCTTTCAGATACAACTAATGTGTTTGGCTTAAAGATAAAAATTCTTATTACCTCTGTGTTTGTATTTATAGTTCCGGCATTGTTTTTTGCAAAATTAGTAAATATAAATCCACTTAAATATTTGGAGTTTAACCATAAGTTTAATCGGCAAATGATATTATTAGTTGTTGTAATAATGTTGTTTTCCTCTCCATTTATAGGATTTTTATCACAGATAAATGAAGCGATTATTTCTGCTTTGCCAGATTATTTTGATTCTGTAGTAAGTTGGATGAAATCAGCAGAAATGGATGCAAAAAAGATGACATTTTCATTTTTGAAAATGGAATCAATAACAGATTTATTCTTCAATTTATTTTTAATAGCTGTAATTCCTGCTTTAGGAGAAGAGTTGTTTTTCAGGGGAGTTTTACAAAAATTATTTATAAAATGGACTTCCAAACCACATTTATCTATTCTGATAACTGCTTTTCTGTTTTCAGCAATTCACATGCAGTTTTTTGGTTTCCTTCCCCGGTTTGTACTGGGTATATTATTGGGTTATTTCTACTACTTTTCCAAATCAATTTGGATGCCGATATTGGCACACTTTTTCAATAATGCTATGGCAGTAATTATTATGTACCCTTCCATAAAACAGAGTATTAAAGTAGATGTTTTATCAGATAATGTAGAGGTGAGTTTATTACAATCGTTTATCAGTTTGTTTGCAGTGGGTATATTGTTTTA
>JABGSE010000049.1 GCA_018647945.1 Flavobacteriales bacterium
ATTTATTTTTTTGATCCGTAATGTTGTAACTCTTGTTGAATATAATTAACAATTAACCATCTTTCTTCTTCAGTAATTTGAGAGGCATGAGGACCCATATTTCCTACTCCATAAGTAATAGCATGAAAAATATGACCTGCTTTTAACTCATTCATTTGACTTCCGGTTCTTCTTGGGTCTAAATCATCATTATATGCTGGAACAGCAGAATAAGCAGCATGCTTCTTCATTTTTCCATCACCTTCACCATTTTGTCCGTGACAATGAGTGCACATCATACCATATAATTTTTCTCCTTTTGATAAATTATCTTTATTTTTTTCTATCAGATTAATTTCATTTTCTCCAGCCAATAAATATCCTTCTAAAGTTGCATTATAATTAAATGTAGAAAGATATCCTCTTGAAATTGTACCTTCAACTGGTAATCCATTGTATCCTTCAATATTATGTTCCGAATAAGTTTCTAAAGATGGTGAACGATACATATTTGGCATAAATTCATATCCAGGATTTGAATCCCCAGCACAAGAAGCAAGGATAAATACCCAGGTGAAAAATCCAATTTTTATCAATACTTTATTCATAATTAAGCTTGTTTTTCGTTAATTTCAGAAGCTCCTGTTTGCTTCAAGATATCCTTTACAGACGATACATCTCCTTCTATTTCTATCTCCATTAGAAACTTATCATCAGTTGTTCTAACATCAGGACTATCAGATTTACCTCCAGGGTACAAACCACATCTTATCAAGTAAGTAATAGACATTAAATGAGCTGCAAACAAAACTGTACACTCAAATAAAATTGGAACAAAAGATGGAACATTATGGTAAAATGAAAAGTTAGGTTTCCCTCCTATATTTTGTGGCCAATCCACAATCATGATATTGTAAATCATAAGCGCTGCCAAACTAATACCAATACATCCGTAAATAAATGCAGTAATCGCCATTCTAGTTTCTTTCAATCCAAGAGCTTTGTCCAATCCGTGAACAGGAAAAGGACTATACACTTCTTTAATTTCAATTTCCTTTGCACGAATTTCTTTAACTGAAGAAAGTAAAATTTCTTCATCATCAAAGATTCCATATATTGTTGTTTTACTACTCATTATTTTTTATTTTTATATTCTGATCCTGAAGATTTTAATATTGTTTTTAATTCCGCTTGAGCAATTACAGGGAATGTTCTGGAATATAACAGAAACAATGTAAAAAAGAATCCAATTGTACCTAAGAAAATCCCGATATCTATAAATGAAGGAGAGAACATTGTCCATGCAGATGGCAAATAATCTCTGTGTAAAGATGTAACAATAATGACAAATCTTTCGAACCACATTCCAATGTTTACAAAAATTGAAAGCACGAAAGTCCAAACAAAACTTTTTCTAATCGCTCCTATCCAGTACAATTGCGGAGTTAACACATTGCAGGTCATCATGATAGCATAAGCCCACCAATAAGGTCCTGTTGCTCTGTTCAAAAATGCATATTGTTCAAACTCAACTCCCGAATACCACGACATAAATAATTCTGTAATGTAAGCCGTACCAACAAGAGAACCCGTCAACAGAATAATTACATTCATGTATTCAATGTGTTTTATTGTAATGTACGATTCTAAACTCACAACTTTTCTCATGATAATAAGAAGTGTTTCCACCATAGCAAAACCGGAGAAAAGAGCTCCAAGTACAAAGTAAGGTGGAAAAATAGTTGTGTGCCATCCTGGAATCACTGAAGTAGCAAAGTCCATACTAACAATAGAGTGTACCGAAAATACAAGTGGAGTTGCAAGTCCTGCAAGAACTAAAGAAACTTCTTCAAATCGTTGCCAATGCTTTGCTTTTCCACTCCATCCAAACGAAAGTAAAGAATACAATTGTTTTTTCATAGGAGCAACTTTCGAACTCATTCTATCTCTAATCATTGCAAAATCAGGAATTAAACCAATGTACCAAAATACAACTGATACAGAAAAATAAGTTGAAATTGCAAATACATCCCATAATAATGGAGAGTTAAAATTTACCCAAAGTGAACCAAACTGATTAGGAATAGGGAATACATAGTAAGCTAACCATGGTCTTCCCATGTGAATTAATGGGAAAAGAGCCGCTTGCGCCACCCCAAAAATTGTCATTGCTTCTGCCGAACGGTTAATTGACATTCTCCATTTCTGACGGAATAATAAAAGTACTGCCGAAATTAATGTTCCTGCATGTCCAATACCAATCCACCAAACAAAGTTTGTAATATCCCAAGCCCAGTTTACAGTTTTATTCAATCCCCAAGCTCCAATTCCAGTTCCAATAGTATAAGCCATACAAGCAAAACCCCATAACATTAAAGCTGCTGATAGTGAAAATAAAATCCACCAATACTTATTTGCCTTACCTTCTACAGGTCGAGAAATATCTCTCGAAATATCATGGTAAGTTTTATTACCTAAAATTAACGGATCTCTAATTTCTGATTCTTTATGCATGATTATTTATTTATGCTTTATTTCTAATTTTTGTTTGATAAAATACTGATGGAGCAACATTTAAATGTTCCAATAATTGATATGCTCTATCATCTTTCTTCATTTTTTGTATCTCACTTGTTTCATCATTTACATCTCCAAATACCAATGCATTTGTAGGACAAGCTGATGAACATGCTGTTTGTGCTTTTTCGTCCTTAACTTTTGTTCCGTCTTTTTTAGCTTCCAATTTAATCTCTTGGATCTTTTGGATACACATACTACATTTTTCAATAACCCCTCTTGAACGAACAACGACATCTGGGTTCAATACCATTTTACCATAATCATCATTCATATTATAGTCAAACTTATCGTTATCCGAATATTGGAACCAATTGAATCTTCTTACTTTATAAGGACAGTTATTTGCGCAATATCTTGTTCCTACACATCTATTGTAAGCCATATGATTTTGGCCTTCCGTTCCGTGAGTTGTCGCTGCAACTGGACAAACAGTTTCGCAAGGAGCGTGATTACAATGTTGACACATTACTGGTTGGAAAACAACATCAGGTTTTTCAGAAGGATCTTCCATCTTAGCATACATATCAATTGCAGATATTTTTTCTTCAGCTGACCTTTCTTCAGTCATTTCAGAAGAGAAGTACCTGTCAATTCTTAACCAATGCATGTCTCTTGATTTTCTTACTTCCTCTTTTCCTACAACAGCAACATTGTTTTCTGCATGACAAGAAATAACACAAGCCGCACATCCAATACAAGAAGTTAAATCAATAGATAAATTCCAAAAATGACCAGTTGTATGATCAAATTCATCCCACAAAGAAACTTCAGAAGCTTTTTTCGGTCCATCATGAGTATGGTATAATTCAGTATGATTTCCTGCTTTATTATCTTTTATATAATCTGTTAAAGATGCTTCTTTAACAATCATATCTCTCCCCATCATAGTGTGGTGCAATTGTGTTGCTGCAAACTCATGATGAATTCCTTCTATTATAGTAATATTAGCAACTCCACCATTTAACAATGGATATGCATTTATTCCTACTCCATCACCACATTTTCCAGCATTTTTTCTACCATAACCAACCGCCATTGAAACAGAACCATTCGCTTGTCCTGGTTGAATCATAACAGGAACATTTTCTAAAGTTTTTCCATCAACAGTAATATTTACCATACTACCGTTTAATGCTCCATTAGATACATTCCAATTTTTAATTCCTAAAGCTCTTGCTGTAGTAGCCGACATTGTAAGGTAGTTATCCCAACAAGCCCTTGAAAGTGGATCTGGTAATTCTTGTAACCATGGGTTGTTCGATTGTGAACCATTTCCCATTGAAATCTTCTCAGACACTTCAAATTCAATATAATCTGAGGAAGAGGATTTGAAAGGATGTTCTTTTGGGGGAGAAACTTCCTTTCTTTCTTTCTTCATTTGATCTGCAAACTGATCTTCTGTATCATCTATTGTAAAAAACCCATCATGTAATTTTTTGTTCCAATCTGCCTCATTAGAAATTAAATCTAACCCTGGTTGTTCTTTATCATCTTCATCATTCATATAATGATCCTTAATATAATCATAATATTTTTTAGGGTTACCAGACCAAGTAAGTAATGAATCTTGAAATTGTCTTCCTTTAAATAAAGGATTTATGGTTGGTTGCATTAAAGTATAAAACCCATGAGATGATTTTGCATCTCCCCAGCTCTCTAAGTTATGATTATCAGGACAAACATAATCCATATTTATTGCTGTTTCATCCATATATAATGAAGTAGAAACTTTCAATCCAACTTTTGTAAGTCCTGTATTAAACTCGTCTGCATTGACCAATGTGTAAGATGGATTTACATTATAAGTTATAAGCGCATCAATATTCCCAGCATTCATATCAGAAACCAAAGTTGCAACATCAGTATCATTTCCTTTCTTTAAATAAGAAGGGGAAGATAAAGTTAATGTATTTTCATAATTTCCTAAGGTGTTGTTAATAGCATTTACTAAAGTCTGAACCTCAGAATCATTACTATTACAAACAACAATAGATGAATTTGCAGATTTAAGTGCTGAAACCATTTTAGAAATTCTAGAATCAGCTGTACCTCCATTTAAAGCGTTGTATAAATCCGATAACAATCCTGCTTGTTCAGAAGGTTTTATTTGAATTCTATCATCCGCATTGGATCCTGTAAGAGTTAATGTAGATTCCACTTGGTAGTGTTTCGACATTTTTTCATTCTTTGGGTTTCTTCCAAATGCATAATCAGCAGCATAGTCAGAACTTCCCCAGTTTCCTAAAAAGTCGGCACCAAAAGAAACTATAACTTCCGCCTTGTCAAAATAATAAGTAGGTAAAGCTCTCACACCAAAAGTAGATGCATTTGCATCTAACATTCCGCTATAAGAAACCGCATCCATTTGGATGTGTTTTACATTTCCATATTTTGCAGAAAAGTCAGTAATTAATTTTTCTGTAGTAGGACTAATAATAGTAGAAGTTAAAAGTGCAATATTTCCACCTTTATCTTTTATTTCATTTAACTTTGAAATAATATCCGCATCAACTGTTTCCCAATCAGAATCTACACCAGCTTTCATAGGGTTTCTTAATCTTCCTGAATCGTATAAGGATAAAACAGAAGATTGAATTCTGGCATTAAGAGCGGTTTTGTTTGGATCAATTTTAATTGGTCTTCCTTCTCTTGTTTTTACCAAAACAGATGCGAAATCGTGTCCATCATATATTGTAGTTGCATAATAATTAGCAACTCCAGGAATTACTTCTTCTGGTTTTACAACATAAGGAATTACTTTTTGGATTGGAGTTTCACAAGACGCTAAAGTTGCCGCTGCAGTTGAAAACCCTAAAAACTTTAAGAAATCTCTACGAGATGTAGATCCACTTCCTAAATCCGAATCCCCTAAAAATTCGTTTACTGGAATTTCTTCAGAAAATTCATTTTGCGCTAATTTCTCAACTATAGGATCGTTATTTAGCTCGGATAAACCTTTCCAATATTTTTTTTCTTTTGTCATTTTATACAGAAATTAAATCTAATATTATTAATAATGGCACTTACCGCATTCCAAACCACCAATCATATCAACAGTAATTTTTTGGTCACCAAATTTATCTTTCATCTTATCGTGCATTTCAGTGTAGTAATCGTTGCCTTCCATATCTACTTCTTTTTGTCTGTGACAATCAATACACCAACCCATTGTTAAAGTAGCATGTCCGAACTCAATGCCATCTTCTTTGTTAAAAGAAATTTTATTCAATTCTTCCATTGTAACTACTTCACCAACTGTTTTTTCTTGCATATTTCCATGACATTGCTGACA
>JABGSE010000050.1 GCA_018647945.1 Flavobacteriales bacterium
CCAACTGTAGTACATATTATTCATTATAACGGAAATGGAGATATTTCTGATTTGCAAGTAGAAGATGGAATCAGAGTTATCAATGAAGATTTCAGGAGAATGAATGCAGATACCATAAATGGAAATCCTGATTTTTTCCCTTTTACTGCAGATTGTAAAATTGAATTTCGATTGGCCCAACTAGACCCAAATGGAAATCCTACAACTGGAATTACAAGAACAGACACTAACATTATTCCGCACCCTGAACCGATAGATGCTAATTTTGACAATGTAAAATATGCCATAAATTGGCCTTCCCACATGTATCTCAATATTTGGCTAACAAGACATATCTACGCAGGAACAAGTGGATATGCACAATATCCTGGGACCGCCTTTACTTATGGGGGTCCATGGGAAACTTACGGAGTAGTAATCCGATCCAATCAATGGGGATCAATAGAAACTGCCGCTTCTGATGGAAGAACCGCAACACATGAACTAGGACATTGTTTAGGATTGTACCATACCTTTTTAAGTTATTCCGCTACTTGCGGTTCAGATTGCGATACAACTGGAGATGAAGTTTGCGACACTCCTCCAGTCCTTCCATCTAACGGATGTACTATAGCAAATCAGTGCTCAAACGACATGATGGGACCCTCTCCTTTTACTCAAGATATGACAGATCAATTGGAAAATTACATGAGTTATAACTCTTGTCAGAATATGTTTTCGTTGGGACAAAAAAATAGGATGAGAGGATTCCTCACTACTTTAGACACGCTTAACGGATTGTATTTGGACGACAACCTTATTGCTACTGGACTGATGCATCCAACTCAAATTGTAAACTATAATAACAATAAAAAAGAACTCCTTAAAATAGTAGATGCTTTAGGAAGAGAAACTTTTCCTAGAAAAAACACAACACTATTTTATATTTATAATGATGGAATAGTGGAGAAAAGAATCATCATAGAATAATTTATTTTTTCTCCGAAAGGTATAGTATCAACTCTTCCATTTCAATTTCTGATAAATCATTAGGAAGCATGGGAGATTGATCGTATTCATTGTAAATATTAATTGCTATAGTATCTCCACTTTCAATTAACTCTTGAGGATTTCTAATCCATTTTTCCAACCACACTTTCTCTCTTTTATTTGTAACTCCTTTTAAATCTGGCCCAATTAATTTCCCTCTACCAATTGTATGACAGGATTTACAATTGTATTTCTCAAACACCAATTGGCCTGTACTTTTTGTAATCTTCTTTCGTTCCGCTTCTACGCATGATGAAATTGAAAAAATAAAACACAATAAAAAAATTAATTGGGTAATTTTCATTTTACAAATATATTAGTTGAACTTATATTACAATAATCAAATACTTTAACAATTGCTTCTCTTCCTTGAGATCCAAGTGAAACAGAAAACTCATTTACATACAAATTGATGTGTGCATCTACAACTTCTTTTGTCATTTCTTGTGAATGAAGTTTCACATACTCTGCAGAATCCTCTCTATTTTCAAATGCATATTCTACTGATTTCCTTAAAATTCTTTCTACCTTTTTTTGCAAATCAAAATCTAAATTTCTTTTCACTACAATACCTCCCAAAGGAATGGGCAATTTAATTTTTTCTTCCCAAAACTCTCCTAAATCTTTTACTTTTTCCAATCCTTTATCTTGATAAGTAAATCTATTTTCATGTATGATAAGTCCCGCATCTACCGTGCCATCTAACACATCACTTTCAATATCCGAAAAAAGTGTTTCTATTTTATTTTTATATTCTGGAAAAGCAATTTCCAACAACATGTTTGCTGTAGTATATTTCCCTGGAATGGCAATTTTACTTTCCTTAGTTAAAATTGTATTTTGTTTTTTAATCAGTAATGGGCCACAATTATTGCCTAAAGCCGAACCGCTATCTAATAAAGCATAATCATCCACACAATTTGTAAATGCATTATAACTTAGTTTTGTAACATCTAACTTTCCTTCAAAAGCCCATTTATTAAGACTCTCTACATCAGCAAAAACTACTTTAAATTCAAGTCCTTCTGTATCAATTTTGTGGTGTACCATTGCATCAAAAATAAAAGTGTCATTCGGACAAGGAGAAAATCCTAAAGTTAATTTCATAGTTCAGAAATTATTTGTTCTACTTTAGAATTTAGATTTTCTATTGCCAAAAGTAAATTCCAATTTTCAGTATTTCTTTTTTCTACTTTATTTGATATAGATCTTATTTGTAAACAAGGAATACTAAAATTATTGCAAACCATAAAACATGCCGCACCTTCCATACTTTCTATATCCGGATTTAATCTACTAACAACTTCTGAGATAGATTTTTTATTTCCATGTACTGTATTTACTGTAATTCCTTTTACTTTTTTTAAGTTCGTTCTTCCTTCTGATCTAAATCTATTCTGTATATCAAGATCTGTAAATTCCGAGAAACTACCCCCATCCTCAAAGCCAATTTCTGAAAAAATATCTTCTACAACTTCTACAACATTTCCTATTTTTATATCTGAATTAAAAGAACCTGCTACTCCCATATTAATTGCCAAATCATAGTTAGTAGAGCTTAATTTAGCTGTTAAATTTAAAGTAGTATTCAGCATTCCAACTCCTGTAATTAAAATATCCTTACTGATAAATAAATCTTTTTTTATTTCTTGATTTGTAGCAGCAACTAATAGTATCTTCATTTGGCAAATATACTACCTTTTCTTTTGGTATATTTGCAACTTATTTATAATAAAATATGAGTGATACTTATAATAAAATTTTAGCGGAAAATATTAAATCCGTTTTATCCGAAATTGGTGAAAATCCTGAAAGAGAAGGACTTTTAAAAACTCCTGAGAGAGTTGCAAAATCCATGGATTTTTTAACCAATGGGTACCAAGAAAATCCTTCTGAAATCTTAAAATCTGCCATGTTTTCAGAAGATTACAGTCAAATGGTATTGGTAAAAGACATTGAATTATACTCTTTATGCGAACACCATATATTACCCTTTTTTGGAAAAGCACATATTGCTTACATCCCAAACGGGCACATTGTAGGATTGAGTAAAATACCAAGAATTGTAGATGTATTTGCCAGAAGATTACAAGTACAAGAGCGATTGACAGACCAAATAAAAGATTGTTTGCAAGACACACTTAACCCAAAAGGAGTAGCAATTGTAATTGAAGCTCAGCACCTTTGCATGCAAATGAGAGGAGTACAAAAACAACATTCTTCTACAACAACATCTGCTTTTTCTGGCATCTTTATGTCGGATGAAAAAACAAGAGCAGAATTCATGAATTTAATAAAATAAAACAATGAAAGCATATGTATTTCCTGGACAAGGAGCTCAATTTCCGGGAATGGGAAAAGACCTTTATGAATCATCAGCAGATGCAAAAAAAATGTTTGATACTGCAAACGAAATTTTAGGGTTCTCCATTACCGATATTATGTTTGGAGAGGATGCAGAAGCACTGAAACAAACAAAAGTAACACAACCCGCTATCTTTTTACATTCTGTAATTTTATCAAAGGTATTAGGAAATTCTTTCCAAGCAGAAATGGTTGCAGGACATTCTTTAGGAGAATTTTCCGCTTTAGTTTCTACAGGATATTTATCTTTTGAAGATGGACTAAAACTAGTATCGAAAAGAGCAATTGCTATGCAAAAAGCATGCGAACAAAATCCATCTACAATGGCAGCTGTTTTAGGATTAGAAAATGAAGTGGTGGAGAAAATTTGCAATGAAATTGAAGAAGTGGTTGTTCCTGCAAATTATAACTGTCCGGGACAATTAGTGATTTCTGGAAGTAATAAAGGAATAGATATTGCCTGTGAGAAATTAACGGAAGCAGGAGCCAGAAGAGCAATTAAACTTCCTGTTGGAGGAGCGTTTCACTCTCCACTTATGGAACCAGCAAGAGCAGAATTAGAACAAGCAATTGGCGAAACAAATTTCTCAAATGGAGTTTGTCCTATCTACCAAAATGTAATGGCATTTGCCATTACAAATCCTGAAGAAATAAAGGGAAATTTAATAAAACAACTTACCTCCTCTGTACTTTGGACTCAAACTATGCAACAAATGATTGAAGATGGATTGACATCCGTAACAGAAGTTGGTCCCGGGAAAGTATTACAAGGTTTGTTCAAAAAAGTAGACAGACAAATCCCTACAGAAAGTGCTAGTTTATAAAGTTTTATTCAATAGTTTTTCAGATTGAGATAATTTGTGCCAAAGTGGATTTGTAAAACATTGTTTTAACACTTCTGCATGACGCATATTATGACAATCTGTTCCTACAAAAGAGATTAAATCTGCATTCACTAATTTCTCTGCTTGTTTTTTTACTTCTGGAGAATAATATCCTACAAGAGAAAGTAAATTGAGTTGTAAGAAAACTCCTTTTTGTGTGAATTTTTCATAATCTTTTAGAGTATAATACAAATATCTTTCTGGGTGAGCGAGCACCACATTATAACCTTGAAGCTGTAATTGAAAAATGATATCTTCAATATTTTTTGGAGCTTCCATAAATGGAAACTCAATCAGAATATATTTCGCCCCGAAAACTAAGAACTCTTTTTTACCAATATCATTCTGAAATTCGAAATCAACATAGTATTCTGAAGCGGATTCAAATAAAATATCATTATTAAGTTCCTGTAATTTTTGTTGTACTTTTTCCCTTCCTCCATTTATACTGTCCGGAGTATTTTTATAAAAATCACTCATAGTATGAGGAGTTGTAATGAGTTTTGAGAAACCTAAATTCTGCAAAGCAGCAATCAATTCTAAGGACTCTTCCATGGTTTGAGCTCCGTCATCAATTGCCGGAATTAAATGAGAATGCATGTCGGTTTTCAGAACTGAAAAATCAATTGGTTCTAGCTCTTTTTTCCCAAATTTTGAAAACCATTTTTGCATTATTATCCGTATTGTTCTAAGTAATATTTTTGGTATTCTCCAGAAGTGATATTTTCCATCCACTCTTCATTCTCCAGATACCATTTTATTGTTTTTTTCAAACCTTCCTCAAACTGTAAAGATGGTTCCCAACCTAATTCATTTTTCAATTTTGTAGCATCAATAGCATATCTTTTATCATGACCAGGTCTATCGGTTACATAAGTGATTAATCCTTCTGCAGTTCCATCCGGATTACCCAAAAACTCATCCATTTGTTTACACATTACCTTAATCAAATCAATGTTAGTCCATTCGTTAAATCCTCCAATATTATAGGTTTCAGCATTTCTTCCTTCATGATAAATAACATCAATCGCCCTTGCATGATCTACAACATACAACCAATCTCTAGTAAAGAGACCATCTCCATAAACCGGTAAAGATTTGGAGTGTTTTATATTATTTATAAAAAGTGGAAGTAGTTTTTCTGGGAATTGATTTGGTCCATAATTATTAGAACAATTAGAAATAACATACGGCATTCCATAAGTATTTCCATACGCTCTTACAAAATGATCGGAACTTGCTTTTGATGAAGAATAAGGAGATTGAGGATCATAAGAAGTAGTTTCTAAAAATAAACCGGTATTACCTAAACTTCCATACACTTCATCTGTGGACACATGGTAAAACAACTTTCCATCTTCATTTCCTTTCCATATGTTTTTTGCAGCATTCAACAGGTTTACTGTTCCCACAACATTGGTCATTATAAATTCCATTGGATTGGTAATTGATCTATCCACATGAGATTCTGCTGCTAAATGTATAACCCCATCAAAATTATATTTTTCAAATATCTGTTCTATAAAATCTTTATCTACAATATCTCCTTTTTCAAAGATATAATTCTCCGCATTTTCTACATCCGAAAGGTTCTCTAAATTTCCAGCATAAGTAAGTTTATCTAGGTTTACTATTTTATAATCAGAATATTTATTTACAAATAGCCTTACAACATGAGAACCAATAAAACCAGCTCCACCAGTTATTAAAATTGTTTTTTTCATTTTGTTTTTTATTTTCATGCAAATATAAATAATTATCAGTTAATTAATTCGTTAGTTAAACTTAAAGAAAATGTAAATTAGCCAAAAGTTTATTTTTATGAAAATATCGGTTTTTATTCTCTTATTATTTTGTTCATTTATTTCCTTTTCTCAGGAGAAAAAAATAGAAAATCAATTAATAACATTTGATTACGCTTATCAATTACCTATCGGTACATTATCAGAAAGTTTTGGCAATAACTCGTCAATTGGAATGACTTATCTTAAAAACAAAAGTACTTTTTTGTACGGAATAGATGTAAATTTCCAATTTGGCAACCAAGTAAGAAATGATAGTTTATTTAAATTAATAGCAACAGAAGATGGTTTTCTGATAAATGCAAGTGGAGAATTAGATGAAGTTTTATTGTATGAAAGAGGGTTCAATTCACACCTACTTTTTGGGAAAGATTTACAAGTCTCAAAAAATATTCCCAGCAGAATTTACTTATATGGAGGAATAGGATATTTGCAACATAAAATACGAATTGAATCCAACAGAACTGATTTGCCACAAATTTCAGAAGATTATATAAAAGGATACGATAATTTTACAAATGGAATTAGCACTAAATTATGTATTAAATACATGTATTTTGACAAAAATACCAATATTAAATTATACTTAGGAAGTGAGTTTATCAATGCTTTTACAAAAAATAACCGACCGTATAATTTTGGAGAAATGGAATTGAACAATACCGATTTTAAATTAGAACAAATAATAGGGTTTAATTTTGGCGTTATCATTCCTATAAACCGTAACAATGAGGAGAAATTTCATTACTACTAAATGAGAACTCTGTACAACATATCCATTCATTTATTTTCTTTTTCAGTATTCATATTATCATTTTTTATTCCGAAAATTAGAAAAATTCACAAAGGACAAAAAAATATTTTATTCAATATAAAATCTGAAATTCAGAACAATAAAAACATTGTCTGCTTTCATTGTGCCTCTTTAGGAGAATTTGAACAAGCAAGAAATGTGATTTTAGAATACAAAGTCAAAAATCCTCATCACAAAATATTAATTACATTTTTTTCTCCTTCAGGATTTGAAATAGTTCGATATTTTGATATTGCTGATTGGGTATTTTATTTACCTTTTGACACAAGAAAAAATGCAAAAAAGTTTATTGAAAGTGTACAACCAATAAAAATGATTTTTGTGAAATCGGAATTTTGGTTCAATTATATTATTGAATTAAAAAAGAAAAATATCCCTACTTTTTTCATCTCTTCTTCTTTCAGAAAGAACCAATATTTTTTTAAGTTTTACGGGAAATGGTTCAGTAACAAACTAAAAAGTATTACTCACTTTTTTGTTCAGAATACTGAATCTGAAACATTATTGAACAAAATCGGAATCCATAAAGTGTCAATAAGTGGAGACAGCCGCTTTGACACTGTAAAACGAAATTCACAAGAAATTTTTTCAAATACGATAATAGAAGAATTCACAAAAAATAAAAAAACAATTATTGCGGGTTCCACTTGGGAAAAAGATGAACAATTAATTTTTGAGTTGTCAGAGGCAAAAACAAACTTCAACTTTATTATCGCTCCTCACGAAATAGAAGATTGTAAATCTCTACTAAAAAATGAAAATATAATTTTACTATCCTCATCAACTTTGGAAAACATAAAAAATAAAAGAATCTTAATTATTGACTGTATCGGAATCCTTTCTAAAATCTATCGCTATGCTAATTTCTCATATATTGGAGGAGGATTCGGTAAAGGAATACACAATACCTTAGAAGCTTCAGTTTATAATATTCCTGTTATTTTCGGGCCAAATTATCATAATTTTCCGGAAGCAAAAGAGTTGATAAATTTGGGAATTGCCAAAACTATCAACACATCTGATGAACTGATAAATGTAATAAATCATTTTGAAAATGAAGATGTTTCAGAAAATTGCAAGAAATATTTTCAGTCCAAAATTGGAGCTACCGAAAAAATTATTGATATAATATAATTACCTTTTATTAAGAGAATAAAAGATTGTGTGAGACGGAAAGGAACTTTCAATATTTCTAAATTCATCATGGCTAGTAGCAATTAAAACGGATGAATAATC
>JABGSE010000051.1 GCA_018647945.1 Flavobacteriales bacterium
AAGTAAGAAAAACTTTGAATAAATTAATAAATAAATAACTGATTTATAATGATAAAAATTGTAAATTCGCTATCTAATTTTAAAAATAAAAATCATGAAAAAACTTTTACTCTCATTAACTATAATTTTTGCATTTAATGCAAATTCTCAAGATTGTTCGGAGCTATTTATTTCTGAATATGTAGAAGGTCCAGGAAATAATAATGCTATTGAGATATATAATCCTACAAACTCATCTATCGATCTTGCTGGATATATTATAAACAGATACAGCAATGGATCTAGCTCTGGGCCTGAATCATGGCAATTAGGAGGTACAATTGCTTCAGGAGATGTAATTGTTATTGGGAATGGACAAATTGACTCTGTATGGGTTTCTACATATTGGTCGCTTCCGGTAGATCCTTCATTTTATTCAATGCTTGATCTCCATTGTAATGGAGATTATGATGCTAATTCAACATTTTATTTTAATGGAGATGACGCAATGACACTTGAAAAGAATGGAAGTATTATTGATATTTTAGGGAAAGTAGGGGAAGATCCTGGATCTGCTTGGACAGATGATGTAACTGCTGGATATACTGATGCAAATGGAGGTACTTGGTGGACAAAATACCATACATTAATAAGAAAGCCAACTGTAAAAACAGGAGTAATACAAAATCCTATTTTGTTTAATCCAACTGCAGAATACGATTCTTTACCTTTTGGAACTTACTCTGAAATGGGATCTCATAGTTGTGATTGCGCTACAACTGCAATTAATGAGAATGAAAATGTAACTTATGTAATGTATCCAAATCCTGTGGTAAAAGGAACAACTGTTACAATTAACTCCAAAAATAAAATTAAAAAGATTGAATTGATAAATATTTTAGGTGAAAAAATTGTGTCAATAAATTCTAATTTTATTCCTACAAATAATCTGAAAAAAGGAACATACATAATCAATATTTTATTTTCGGACGGAAAAAAAATTGACAATAAACTAATTATTGAATAGAGATAATATTAGAAATGAATAAGATATATCTTACACTTCTAGCTTCATTACTATCTGTTTTATCATTTTCGCAAACTACAATAAAAGGTACTATTACGGATGCAAATACAGGAGAAACTCTTATTGGAGCCTCCATAATATTTGAAAATGGAAAAGGAGTTTCTGCGGATTTAGAAGGAAAATTTGAATTTCAAGTTCCTAAAGGAAAAAGAAAAATTACAGTCTCTTATGTAGGATACAAATCAAAATCGAAAACAATAAAAGTTGTAGAAAAGAAAATAACTTTAAACTTTAAATTGGAAACCATTCAATTAAATGAGGTTCAAGTGGTAGGAGATATTGCTATCGAAAGAAAAACACCAATTGCATTTTCAACAATTTCGGTAAAAAAAATAAATGAGGAATTGGCTTCCCAAGATATTCCAATGGTTTTGAATTCCACTCCTGGAGTTTATGCTACACAAAGTGGTGGTGGTGATGGTGATGCCAGAATTACAATTAGAGGTTTTAACCAAAGAAATGTTGCGGTAATGATTGATGGTATTCCAGTAAATGACATGGAGAATGGTTGGGTATATTGGTCAAATTGGTTTGGATTAGATGCTGTAACTTCCAATATACAAGTTCAAAGAGGATTGGGAGCATCTAAAATTGCAATCCCATCTGTTGGTGGGACAATGAATATCCTGACAAAAGGAATAGGTAACAAAGCCGGAGGAACTGTAAAACAAGAAATTGGCGCTTTTGGGAAACTCCGAACTTCTTTAGGATATAATTCCGGGAAATTAGACAATGGTTGGGGATATACTTTGGCTGGTTCTTACAAAAAAGGAAATGGTTTTGTAAATGAAACTTGGACTGAAGGGTTCTTTTATTATGCCAAAATACAAAAGGAATTCGGAAACCATATTTTGAGTTTATCAGCTATGGGAGCTCCACAAAAACACGGACAAAGATCCTATAAAAGCGATATTGCAACTTATTGGAATAGAGCTCAACAAGCCTATCAATCTGATTCTATAAATGGCATTTTTAAAGGTATTGATCACTACTATAAAGAGGCGATTAAATATAACAAACATTGGGGATATTTAGATAGATGGACTCTTGATGGAAATGGAGATACTATTCGATCAAATGGTACATTAAATACAAAACAAAATTATTACCATAAACCACAATTTTCATTAAGAGACTTTTGGGTAGTTAATGATAAATTTTATATTTCCAACATTGCTTATGTCTCTATAGGAAAAGGAGGAGGTACAGGATTAAGTGGCAATACAAATAACTATGATGAAAATGGGCAATATAATTTACAAGAAGCGTATAATGCAAACACCGATAATATAGACGCCCTTTATTCTGATTCCGAAAATAAAGCAAGTACTTATTTAAGAAGCTCTATGAACAATCATTATTGGTACGGATTGCTTTCTACTTTAAATTATGAGGTAAGTGATAAAATTTCTCTTTCTGGAGGAATAGATATGAGATATTATAAAGGAGAACATTACAGAGAAGTGTATGATTTATTAGGTGCCGACTATGCTATTGACGAATCAAATTCATTACAATCTTCTCAGATAAAGAAAGTAGGAGATATTGTAGGATATCATAATGATG
>JABGSE010000052.1 GCA_018647945.1 Flavobacteriales bacterium
AAAATCATATTTATGGTACTGAGGATTATATTCCTACACTTACAACAGCTTTGGAAGTAGTTGGTCTGGAATTAAAAGAAAAGAAGAACCCTAACCTATCTGCTCAATATTTTGGATTTATAGATGTAAAAGAGAACGGCAAGGTAATCATAAAGAAGGTAGAACCAAATTCTGTAACGGATAAGAATGGAATTGCTCCTGAAGATGAAATTACTAAAGTAAATGGAGAGGAAATAGAAGGAAAGCTTTCAGAAATTTTGAAAGATTGTAAAGATGAGGTTACTTTTACTGTCAAAAAGAAATTCTCAGAAAAAGCAATACCTTTAGCTATTGGAAATCATTATCAGTTATTAGAATTTAAAAAGAAAGAAGATGCTACAGATGAACAATTAATACTAAGAAAAGTTTGGAGCAATAATTAAAATGAAAAAACTACTAATCATATTACTTTGTTTGCCCTTTATTGGGTTTGGGCAGGGATGGGAGGTGGCATTAGGAAGTAGTGTTGATGATCTCGGTGTATCTGGTCAGCAAACTTCAGATGGTGGATATATTATTACAGGTTTTACAAGGGGTTTTGGTAATGGTAATCTATATGCTATATATCTTGTGAAAACTGATGCTTTTGGGATAGAGCAGTGGTATAATACTTTTAGGTTGTCGGATTCATTAACGTCTCAAGGCTATTCTGTTCAGCAAACTTCAGATGGTGGATATATTATTACAGGAAATACAACAATTTCCAATTCAACTTCTCCTGGTGGAATCACTAAAGTTGCATACTTAATAAAAACTGATGGTAATGGTATTGAACAATGGAGGAAGAATTATGTTTTAGGAATTAGTTATAGTGGTTACGAAGTGTGCCAGACAACAGATGGTGGGTATATAATTGCAGGCTTAGAAACTGGTTCCACCATCATAATCTTAATAAAAACAGATAGTGGTGGTCAAGTACAGTGGAATCAAACTTTCTTTGGAGCCCTTAACTATAGTAATTTTCCAATTTCTATTCAACAGACTACAGATGGCGGATATATTACTGCATGTGCTTCCAACACTCCATTTAATGCAGGACTTCTTATAAAAACAGATAATAATGGTATTGAACAATGGAGGCAAACTCTAGCAGGAACAGTGTATTCCGTACAAGAAACAAATGATGGGGGATATATAGTCACTGGATTTATAACTGTTAATGGAGAGCATAATTGTTGGTTAATTAAAACAGATATTAGTGGTATTCAACAATGGGCTTATAATTATGGTGGACGCGCTGCTCACTCAGTCAGACAAACTTCTGAAGGAGGATTTATAATACTAGGTGATTCAATGATATCTATAGGAAATAATGGAAATAAAGATATTTATCTTATAAAAACAGATGTAAACGGAACAGAACAATGGAGTAAAATTTACGGTGGAATAGGTTATGAAGTAGCTAATTCTGTTCAACAGATAACTGATGGAGGATATATTTTAATTGGATCTACAAATTCTTTTGGAAATGGAGGTTATGATGTCTATCTAGTTAAAACAGATGGAAATGGAAATGTAACTGCAGAGTTTACTATTCCAATAAACTCAAACAGAAAACTTGAGAAAGTAGTGGATATATTAGGTAGAGATATAAATCCAGAAAAGAACAAGCCTTTTATAGAAATCTACAATGATGGAACAGTAGAAAAAAAGATAATTATTGAATAATTATGAATGAAGTTAATTTAAAAGACAAAACCTTTGAAGTATTTATTTCGGATACTGAAATTGCAGAAATAGTTCATTCTATATCTAATCAGATTAATAATAGTGGAGTAAAAGATCCCTTATTTATATCTGTATTAAATGGTTCATTCATGTTTTCATCAGATATAATGAAAAATATTACCATTCCAAATACTGAAATATCTTTTATTAAACTTTCTTCCTATTTAGGAACTGAAAGCACAGGTAGTGTAGATGAATTAATTGGATTAGGAAAAGATATTAAAAATAGAAATATCATAATCCTGGAAGATATTATTGATACAGGTATTACATTAGAAAAAATAATATCGTTACTTAAAAAAGAAGAAGTGGCAGATATTAAAGTTGCTACATTACTCTTTAAGCCTGACGCTTATACAAAAGATATTCATATCGACTTTATTGGAAAATCAATTCCTAATGATTTTGTTGTTGGTTATGGATTAGATTTTGATGAAATTGGTCGTAATTTGCCACATATTTATAAACTTAAAAATTAGAACATGTTAAATTTAGTATTATTTGGGCCTCCAGGTGCAGGGAAAGGAACACAATCAAATCTACTTATTGAAAAATATAATTTAGTTCATCTTTCTACAGGAGATATTTTAAGAGGAGAAATTGCTGCAGGAACTGCTTTAGGAATGAAGGCAAAAACACTAATGGACAGAGGGGATTTAGTGCCGGATGAGGTAGTGATTGGAATGATTTCTTCAAAATTGGATAATAACTCAAATTCAAACGGTTTTATTTTTGATGGATTTCCAAGAACTTCAGCGCAGGCGGAAGCTCTGGATAATTTGTTAGATGAAAAAGGAACTTCTATCTCTGCAATGCTTTCTTTAAAAGTAGAAGATGCGGAATTGATAAGAAGATTACTTTCAAGAGGAGAGAAATCTGGTAGAGCGGACGACCAAGATGAAAGTATTATTGCAAACCGAATAAACGAATACAATACTAAGACAGCTCCATTAAAAGAGTATTATTCTGCACAAAATAAACTATCAGAGATTAAAGGTAATGGTACAGTAGAAGATATTGCAGAAAAACTTAATAATATGATTGATACTTTATAAATGAGAGTAAAAAATTCCAACTTTGTTGATTATGTAAAAATCTTTTGCCGTTCTGGTAAAGGAGGTGCTGGTTCTGCTCACTTTTTGAGGGATAAAACCACTGCAAAAGGTGGTCCTGATGGTGGAGATGGAGGACATGGTGGTCATATAATTCTCAGAGGAAATGAACAAATGTGGACCCTTTTACATTTAAGATATAAGAAACATATTTTTGCCGAGCACGGTGGAATAGGAAGTGGAAATCACCGACATGGAAAAGATGGGGATCATCAGGTTATTGATGTACCTTTAGGTACTATTGCCAGAGATGCAGAAACGGAAGAGGTATTATGTGAAATTACAGATCATGGAGATGAATTTGTAATGGTAAAAGGAGGAATGGGAGGTAGAGGAAATGCTCATTTCAAATCTCCAACCAATCAATCTCCTAGATATGCGCAACCTGGTATTGATGTGATAGAAGGTTGGTACATTCTAGAATTAAAAGTTTTAGCAGATGTTGGTTTAGTTGGTTTTCCAAATGCAGGAAAATCTACTTTACTTTCGGTAGTTTCGGCTGCAAAGCCCGAAATTGCAAATTATCCATTTACTACTTTAGTTCCTAATCTGGGTATTGTTGCATACAGAGGAGATAGATCTTTTATAATGGCGGATATCCCTGGAATTATTGAAGGTGCTGCTGAAGGAAAAGGATTAGGGTTGAGGTTTTTGCGTCATATAGAACGAAACTCTACTTTACTGTTTATGGTACCTGCCGATTCGGATGATATTGCAAAAGAATACAAGATACTTTTAGGAGAATTACAAAAATACAATCCTGAGTTATTAGATAAAAATAGAATACTTACTATTAGTAAATCAGATATGTTAGATGAAGAGTTAATAGCAGAAATAAAAGAAGAATTACCAACCGATTTACCTTCTCTTTTTATCTCATCTGTTGCACAGCAGGGAATTACTGAACTCAAAGATTTAATCTGGAAAAAACTAAATGAGTAATGGATAATCTGCAAAAAATAGATGAATATTTTTTCAGATTAATTAATTCTGCAGGATGGGAGGGGATGGACGGAATAATGATTCTCATCTCTACAAAATGGTTTTGGATTCCACTTTACATTTTTATTTTATACAAACTTTACACCAAATTTTCGGATAGTTTTATTAAAATATTATTCTCTTTAGGATTACTTATTTTCCTTGCAGATTTTGGTAGTGTTCATCTATTTAAAGAAGTTGTTCAGAGATTAAGACCTTGTCATCTTTTAGAAGTAGTTAATATTGTAGATGGTTGTGGAGGTCAATTCGGTTTTATCTCCTCACATGCTTCTATTTCTTTTTCTATTGTATTTTTCATTTCGTTTCTTTTTCGAAATTATTGGGGATTTGTTTATTTATTTTCTTGGGCGGTACTGATTGGTTTTAGTAGGGTTTATTTAGGAGTTCATTATCCTTTTGATATTTTGGGAGGAATGTTTTGGGGACTATTTGTAAGTTTGCTAGTATATTATATTTATAGAATGAAGATTAAAGATTTTGACTTCTTGTGGTTTGGGTGGTTAGTGCTAGTTTGTATATGGAACTTTGTTTGGCCTGAAGTGCCACCAATTGCAGATGTACTAGTAGCTGTTATTTTATCACTTGGAGTCATATTGATTAAAAAAAGAAAGAAATGAAAAAAATATTAGTTCTATTTTTTGTTCCTTTCTTGGGATTTGGACAAAACTGTCAATTCAATGAAGTTGTCTTACAATTAAATACTGGAGATTGGGCTTCAGAAGTTTCTTGGTCTATTACAGACTCTCTAGGAAATTTGATTGATTCTACCTCTCAAACTTATTTAGATTCAACAACTTATTATGATACTATTTGTTTACCAAACGGATGTTATAATTTTAATATGTACGATACTTATGGTGATGGATGGCAAGGGGGTTCATATATTTTGGTTGATTCTTTAAGTAATGTAATTTCTTCAGGGAATCTACAAGGGAGCTATTCATTTGGAAGCAATTTGTTTAGTATAAATTCTTCAGCTTGTCCTGTGTTAGGATGTACACTTCCAACAGCAGTAAATTATAATCCAATTGTTACAGTTGATGATTCCTCGTGTCAAATAATTCGTGATAATATAAATTTATTATTTAATTGGTCTGACTCTACTTTGCCTCTAAATTCTTTAGGGGGGAGTTATACTGATGTTTATGGAGTAGCAATAAACGGGGGAGAGTATGCAGTGATTGGATCAACTATGGGGGCTCATATTATTGATGTTACAAATCCCTCTCAGTCTTATGAAGTCGCTTTTGTTCCTGGAGCTTTTCAAGGAAGCTCAGTAACTCACAGAGATTATTTCCATATGGATAATTACCTTTATGCTGTTTGTGATCAAGGCGCATCTACTCTTCAAATTATAGATTTATCTAATCTTCCAAATTCAGTTAATATAATATATGATACAGATTCTTTAATTTCAACAACACATAATATTTTTATAGACACACTTAATAAAAAATTATATACAACTTCAGGAAAGGTGTTTGATGTCTCAGATCCTATCAATCCTAGCTTCTTGTTTCATATGGGATTTTTCTATCATGACTTATATGTGGAGAATGATACAGGATATTTTAATTGTTTTTCTAACGGTTTACAAATTTATGAGATGACAACTAATTCTCCTCAATATTTAGGGAGTTTAACATCATACCCACATCAAGGAACCAATCATTCAGGGTGGAAAAAAGATAACATCTATATAATGGCTGATGAAAATGGTGGATTATCTTTAAAAGTAATTGATGTTTCAGATTTAAATAACTTACAAGTAATAGCTCTTTTTAACTCTGGAGTCCTTCCTAGTCCAGCAGTACCTCATAATTTAATAATCCGAGACAATTTTGTTTATGTCTCTTACTATTGTGATGGGTTACAAGTATTTGATATCTCAAACCCTAATAATCCTATAAAAGCAGGATATTATGATACTTACCCCTCTATATATTGTAGTGGATTTAAAGGTAATTGGGGTGTTGACCCTCAACTACCTTCAGGTATAATATTAGTTTCAGAT
>JABGSE010000053.1 GCA_018647945.1 Flavobacteriales bacterium
CCCTCTGCTTGCTTTGTAGAGCTACCATCAAAAGCCCAAACAGGACAATCTTCTAACTTTCCACTAAAATCTTCCAAAACTTTGGTTTTGCTTCTCATGTTTTGAGTTGGATGGTAACCATCTAGCCAGATGTATTCTAATTTTGATTTCATAGATAATATTTATTGATTAGTCATTATTTTTGAGCAAATATAAATTAAAATGATAAAATTTTTGGAAGAAATAAAGAGGATTGATATAATGATTTATCAACAATTTGTTAAATGCAATTAAAACAAGAAAAACATGAAAAGAATATAAAATACTAAAAGAAGAAACCCTTCTGTTCTTGAAACTTGCTTTTTTGAGAAAACATAAATAAATAAACCTAGAATTAATACAGATATCATCATCCATAGATAATCCGTAAACAGACTTTCATTTATCATTTTTATTGGAGTAATAATAGATGTAATCCCTAATACCGCCAATACATTAAAAATATTGGAACCGATTAAATTTCCAATTGCTAAATTAGATTCTTTTCTGAATGCAGCTACTAATGAAGTAGCAAGTTCTGGTAATGATGTTCCAATTGCAACCAAACTAACTGAAAGTACTCTTTCTGATATTCCAAAATCAGTGGCTAAAATCTCTACTCCATTTACCAAGAATTGAGAACCATACATAAGTAAAAATATTCCTACAATCATATATAAAATAGACTGCAATAAAGGTGTTTTTCTCGCTTTCTCATATTCTTCTTTCTCCTGTTCAGATAGTTTTTTATTTTCTTCTCTTGATCTCTTTATCAGAATCCATCCAAAAATAATAAGAAGTGAAACAAAAATAATTCCAGTAATTTGATTAATTTCATTAAATAAGTACAAGACAGAGCCAAATAAGATAAAAGTAAAAAACATTACTGGAAAATTTATTTTTATAGTTTGTTTGGTAATATTTATCCTAAATACAATTGCTGTAAGCCCTAATACTAAAGTGATATTTGCTATATTAGAACCAATTACATTTCCGAAAGTAATATCATAGAATCTTGGATCAGTTAAACCATTCCAAGCAGATTTTATACTTACAAATAATTCTGGAGAAGATGTTGCAAAAGAGACAACAGTCATACCAACAACAAGTGTTGAAATTCTCATCCTAAGAGCTAAAGAAACTGAACTTCTCACCAAAAGCTCTCCTCCAAAAAACAACATTACAAAACTTAATATGAAAAGTAAATTATCCATTTATTTCGTTATCAATATTATCTTTTATTTCTTTGGAGCTATCCTTTATTTC
Organism: Flavobacteriales bacterium; assembly: GCA_018647945.1. Classification (GTDB taxonomy): domain Bacteria; phylum Bacteroidota; class Bacteroidia; order Flavobacteriales; family BACL11. The sequence continues at coordinate 1,285 of JABGSE010000053.1, forward strand.
TCTTTTTATTTCGTTGGAAGCATCCTTAACTTCTCTCATCATTTTTCCCATTCCTTTAGCGAGTTCGGGAATTTTATCCGCACCAAAAAACATCACTACAAATAATATAATGATAATAATTTCTGAGCCTCCAATGAATAATAACATATCGCAAAAATAAAAAAGCCCTCTCAATTGAAAGGGCTTTTACTCATAATTTATTAAAAGAATTTAATTCTTTATTTCTTTTCTTTTAATTGTATCCATCATTATTGGAGAAGCTACAAATAATGATGAGTAAGTTCCTACAACAACACCTACCATTAAGGCAAACATAAACCCTTTAATTACCTCTCCACCAAAAATGAAGATAATAAGTAATACAAAGAATGTTGTAAGAGATGTATTGATTGTTCTGCTCAAAGTACTGTTTAAAGCGCCATTTATAAGTTCATGTACTTCTTTCTTTTTAAAGTTCGTCATGTGCTCTCTTACCCTATCAAAAACTACCACCGTATCGTTAAGAGAATAACCAATAATAGTAAGAATTGCCGCAATAAATGCTTGGTCAATTTCTAATGAGAAAGGTAATATTCCATAAAAAATAGAGAATACAGAAAGTACAATCAGTACATCATGGAAAACTGCAACAACAGCACCCAAACTAAATTGCCATTTCTTAAATCTGATTAAAATATATAAGAAAATTACAATTAGAGAAAACACAACCGACATAAGTGCAGAATCTCTAATATCATCCGCAATTGTTGGTCCAACTTTTTGTTGACTTTCAATAGTATAGCCTACTTCAATATTGTTTAACCCTTCAAAAAGTTTATCACGAACCAAAGCATCTGCTTCTTGAGTGTTTTGGTCTATCATAAATTTGGTTGTAATTTTAAGTTGCTCACCCGCTTGACCTTTTAAATTAAACTCATTTACTGATGGTGCCATTCCATCAAATACTTTTGAAAGTTC
>JABGSE010000054.1 GCA_018647945.1 Flavobacteriales bacterium
ACTTTGGATGTTCACAGATTTGTAACTTTTATTGGTTATAATTTTAACGAAAAAACATCTTTTGTTTCAGAAATTGAATTTGAGCATGTAAGTGAGGTATTTGTAGAACAAGCATTTTTAAATTACAGATTAGAAAACAATATGTCTTTAAGTGCGGGTTTGATGCTTGTGCCAATGGGAATTCAAAACTTGTATCATGAACCACCAACATTTAATGGAGTTGAAAGAACAAATGTAGATAAATATATTGTACCCACAACTTGGAGAGAAATGGGAATTAGTTTAAGTGGTAGAGGCATTCAGAATTCATTAAACTATAAAGTTATGATGGTTAATGGATTTAACGGTTATGATGGTGAAGGTGTTTTTAGTGGAAAAACAGGGTTAAGAAGCGGAAGACAAAAAGGAGCTAAATCTTATATTACTTTTCCTGATTTTGCCGCTAGAGTTTCTTACTATGGTTACAAAGGATTAAATCTTGGATTATCAGCATATTTAGGAGATAGCGAAAGTACAATGTATGATGGTTTGGATTTATCTGATGATGCATCTGTTGCTTCTGCTGACTCTACTATTATTGGAATTCAAATGATTGGTGCGGATGCACGATACAAGTTAGGACCTCTTCAATTAAGGGGACAATATATTGTAGCTAATTTATCTAATACTGATCAGTACAATGGAAAAACAGATTCTGATTTAGCTTCTGTAATGGCAGGATATTATTCTGAAATTGGATATAATTTATTAAATAACTGTGAAACTGAAAACGAATTAATTGGTTTTTGCAGATATGAAAATTACAATACTCATGTTGAGACTGCTGGAGGTTTAGAAATAAATGAGGACTATAACAGAACAGACATTACTTTCGGATTAGGATTTAAAGTAGCGGGAGGAGCAATGTTTAAAGCAGATTATCAAATTCTTTCTAATGAAGGGAGTGAAGATAAAAAAGGACAGTTTAATTTTGGAACTGCTATTTGGTTCTAATAATTTATTGAGTTAATGAAAATTGTAATAAATATTAGTAAAGTACTTATTGTAACAATAGGTACTTTATTATTTTTTTCTTTTTCTTCTGTAAGTTGGGAAGAAGGGAAAAGAGATTGGCAAAAAATAAATAATTCTGTAGATAAAATTTTTGGTAATGCAGATTATAATTTTATCCAATTTGAGATTAAACAGAAAAATAAATTTTCTAAATATTACAGTATCCAAAAAAACGATATAACAATAGCGTATTTAATTACTGATAAATCCCCAAGTAAATTTCACCTTTTTGATTATTTTGTTTTGTGTAACACAAAATCAGAAATAAAGAAAGTAACAATACTGAATTACAGAGAGGATTATGGAGGGGAAATTTGCAGTTACAATTGGTTGAAGCAATTTGAAAATAATAATGCAAATTCTTCTTTAGAATTTAACAGTAAAATAGACGGAATTTCAGGAGCAACTATTTCTATTAATAGTCTGAAAAATAGTGTGTGGTTTAATACAAAAAATTTAAAAGGATTTTTGGGATTATAAATTGGAATTTAATAGTTTTGTATAAACTGATTCCATGAAAAAACAGCATACTTCACATCTCAGCCCTGAAGAAAAACACATTATAGAAAATAAGGGTACAGAATCTCCATTTTCTGGAGAATATAATGATCATTTTGAGGCGGGAATTTTTATTTGCAGAGCTTGTAAATCACCTCTTTATGAGTCTAATACTAAGTTTAATTCTGGATGTGGTTGGCCTTCTTTTGATGAAGAATTAGACGGAGCAATAACAAGATATGAAGATTTAAACGGTGGTAGAGTAAGAACAGAAATTTGTTGTTTAAACTGTGATGGACATTTAGGACATGTTTTTCAGGGAGAAAAAATTACTGAAAAGGATAGTCGACATTGTGTAAATTCTCTGAGCATTCAGTTCAGACCTTATATTAATTTAAGTAAAGTATATTTTGGTGCAGGTTGTTTTTGGTCTGTGGAAAAACTTTTCAGAAAAGTAAAAGGCGTCTATCTTTCACAAGCTGGATATATGGGAGGAGACACGAAAAATCCTACTTACCAAGAAATTTGTAAAGGAAATACAAATCATGCAGAGGTAATTGAGGTTTGTTTTGATGAGAAGATTGTGTCGTATCATGAAATTTTAAAAGTGTTTTGGGACAATCATAATCCAACAACCCTAAACCAACAAGGAGTCGATATAGGAACTCAGTATAGGTCTGTAATTTTTTATACTTCTGAATTACAAAAAGAAGAAGCTGAAAAATCAATTTCTATTCAGCAAGAAAAATGGGAAAATACAATTGTTACTCAGATTATTACTGCTCCAAAATTTTACAGAGCAGAAGAATATCATCAGAATTATTTAGATAAAAATAATTTTGGAAGTTGTGATTTATGATTGTTTTGGTAATACAATACAGAAAGTAGTCCCTTGCTCACTTGAATTTTGTACATAGATTTTACCTTTATGGTAATCTTCAATAATTCTTTTTGCTAAAGAAAGTCCTAATCCCCATCCTCTTTTTTTTGAAGTTACTCCTGGCATGAAAAGAGATTTAATAATGCCTCTATCAATACCTTCACCTGTATCCGAAATTAATAATTGAATATTGTAATCATTCTCTGTACATTCTAATTTTAGCGTTCCTTCTCCTTTCATTGCGTCCGCAGCATTTTTGCATATATTTTCAATTACCCAAATCAAAAGAACTTTGTTTAACATTATTTTTTCTGATTTTAAATTTATATTTTGGATAAATTCAATGTTTTTAGAAAATCGTTTTTCCATATAAGAAACTGTTTCTTCAATAATTTCTTTTAGATTTTCATCATGTAATTCTGCTTTTGATCCAATTTTTGAAAACCTCTCTGTAATAGTTTCTAACCTTTTAAGGTCTTTTTCCATTTCAATTGTCATGCTTTTATTTTCTTCTTTTTGTTTCAATAACTCCACCCAAGCCATTAAGGAGGAAAGGGGAGTTCCTATTTGATGTGCTGTTTCTTTTGCCATTCCTGCCCAAACCTGATTTTGTTCAGATTTTCTGGCAGCATTAAAAATTAAATAAGCTAAAATGGCAAATAGTAAAATAAAGGATAATTGATAGTAAGGATACCATCTCATTTCATTTAAAATCTCTTTTGTAAACAATTGTTTCTCTTTAGTGAATTCGTGCATTTCTCTAGTTTGATCCAAAATTTCAGAGTTTTTATAAAATAGTTTTTGTTTCTCTCCCAAAACATCTATAAAAATAGAATCTCCTTCTTTTTTCATTATTTCTAATTCTTGAAGGGTATATTCCTTTTTCTTTTCAGCATCTTTTTCAATGTCTTCTGGAATATTTAAATTTCTTGATATCAATATATCATGGCATTCATCAATCAATATTAAAGGGATATCAACATTTTGCGTTACTATTTCAATGGAAACAGAATAATCACCTTGAGCGTCAGGATCATTTGGCATATTATTAAGCTGCTCCGTTGCTTTTGCAAAAATATTCATCTTTTCATCTTCAACTCTTTTTAGTGTTTTTTCATTCTGCTTTAAAGTTTCAATAGATTGTGTCAGAGAATTGATAGACTCTTCCAAAGAATTTTCCAATGAACGGGTTAGATAAATAGATAAAGTAGAAATAATTACCGCTATAATAAACAGTACATATTTCCACTTTTGTGTTCTTTTATAAAAATTCATTATTTAATTTTTTTTATAATCATCATCATCTTCCCACTTTATTTCTATATCTGAAATTTGAGTGCTATCTGTTGCATTTTCTTGATTTGGATTTAAAATTCCGTCTCCAATAATATCAATAATTTCCAAGGTTTCATTCTTTATTTCTTTAATAATATCTTCTTTTAATTGCAAACTATTAAAAGATATTTTAGGGTCATCAACATCTCCTTTCATCTTTAAATGTACTGTAGTTTTCCCAGAATGGTCGTGTTCTAAATTTGATAAATCTAAATTTTTATTTGAATTATTTTTCTTTAATTTCTTTGATAAAATATCTGACAACAAAAGTTCAATTTTATAATCCATATAATTTTCAAAACTATGCGTTCCCGAAACATGAACAGTTAATGCGGTAGATTTAATTTCCATTTCGGGGATTATAATATTTTCATTTTTAATCCTGATTGTGTTTTCCAATGTAGCAAATTTAACATCTTTTAATTCTTCCAAACTTACATAGTCCGATAAATTATAGAGTGGTTCAAAATCATTTAATTCTCCATTCTCTATTTTAATTTGAGAAGTCATTTGTAAAGATTTTGAATAAAAATTATAGTCATTATCCCACATTGATCTTATGTTTATAGTTGCTGTTCCAATTCCATTAATATTTTTATCTGCAATAAAAGTTTGCCCAAAGTTATTAAAACTTTTAAAACTTGCCTTAATATTTATTTTCTCTAGATTAAATTTTGATTTTAGTACCAAGTCATGTATTTTGTTTTCGGAATATGTGAATTCTCCACTTGCTTTTCCGTCCAAAGTATTCATAACAAATTTACTCCCTTTCAACTTTAATTTTTTATTATTATAATTTATGATTCCTTTAAAATCAGTTGAATTAAAATTATCATAATTAAAGTTTGCGATATTAAAATTAATATTTGTGCTTATCCAATTTGGTAAAACAGTTCCGCTTTGGATACTATTATTACTCCCATTTAGATCTTTAATGGTAAACAATTCTTCAAAATTTATAAAATCTGATGATAATGTACCTCTAATATCTATCGCATTTTCTAATTCAAATAAATATGGAATTAAGTTTTTGATTTCACCTTTAAAAAATAAATCCGAATCAGAGATTTTGTTACTGCTATTTGCTACTATTATATTATTATTTTCAAATTTACAATTTGCATCACCAACACTAAATAATAGAGGAGATTCTTTATATTTAAATTCAATATTTTCCAGAATTAAATCAGAACTATATGTTGAGTTAACAAAATATTCTTTCATTTTTTTATCAAATGATAATTCCCCATTATAAATCAAATTTCCGTTAACCCTTCCTTTTAAATTATTGAAAGGAGAATCACTCATTAAATCATTCAACTCTGAAACTTCCCATGAGGAATTGAGATTTGCTTCCAATTGATAATTATTAAAATTAGTCACAATAAAATTTCCATTAAAAAATCCATCTTTCTTTTTCGATTTAAGATTAAGAATTGTAAATCTAGAATCTTCAAAATTATTATCATTTCCATTTGTTATCTGCCCGTTACAGTTTGCATTTTTCAAATTGAATGGAGCGGAAAGGTGATTAAATTCTCCGTTTTTTAATGTATAACTTAAATTTATAGAAGGATTAATATTTTGTTTTTCTTTAATTATTTTACTTTCAAAATTAAAATTCCCTGCTAATTCAAAATTAAGTATTGTCTCTTCAAATCTTTCCGGTAATATTTTAATGATAGATGACAGTTCCTGATTTTCCGCAATAATTTTTAAATCATATTCATTTTCTGTATAATTCATTTCAGAAATAGAAAACTCAACATCTTCAATAATTATGTTTGCATTACCATGTAAAGAATTATTTTGAATTTGAAAATGAACATGAATATTTAATTGTTTTTGGTCTAAATAATTATGTTTTTTATTTATTAACTCTTGAGAAAATAAATCCCCTCCTATATTGACTTCAGTATTATCTTCATTTATTGTTAAATTTATTTCAATATCAGATAATTTATTGTTTGACGAGAAATCTGTTTTAGAATTATTGTAAGTGAAATCGGAATTTTTTATTTCAATTCTATTTATTTCAAGTTTGTTTTTTGATTTAGTAGAATCTCTAAAAATATTAAAATTCCCTATTCCATCTTTATCATATTTTACATTGATATTTCCACTTTCAAATATAATGCTTCTAACATTGTATTTTTGTGAAATAATATCAAGAATATTTAGCTTTACAAATGCTTGCTTTGCAAAAAGTAATGTATCGTTTGAATTTTCAAAAGATTCTAAAATTAATACATCATTAAGCTGAACTGAAGCGTATGGAAAGTTTTTATAAAGAGAAAACTCAATATCTGAGATTTCAATTCCAGTCTTTAATTTTGAATTAATTCTTTCTAAAATGATACGCTCTACCTTTTCTCCAAAAAAGAATGTAAAGATAAATCCTGTTAAAAATACAATCAGAATTAATAGTAATAGGTATTTGAGTATGCGTTTAAATATTTTCATTTATCGGCTATAAAATTACGATAATCAAATAAATAACGGGAAGAAGCTATAAATTATATAAATGCTATAGCCTTTTCAGTAAATTAACTTCTTCTGTAGTGAGAAATCGGTATTCTTTTCTGGATAAGTTCTTTTTTGTTAACCCTCCAAAAAATACCAAATCTAGTTTTAAAACTCTGTATCCTAAATGTTCAAAAATCTTTTTTGCAATTTGTTTTTTCCCAGATTTTATTTCCAAACCAATTTCCGTTTTTTCTTTATCCATCACATAGGAAATTGAATCAACAGGAACAAGAGAATCATCAATTTTGAGAGTATCTTTTATTTTTTTTAAGTCAATCGACTTTAGGTTTTTATCTAAAGAAATATGATAAATTTTCTTCATTTCGTGTTCAGGGTGAGATAATTTTCTGGATAGTTTATCATCATTAGTGAATAATAATAATCCGGAATGATTCTTGTCGAGTTTACCAACGGGTAATAAATTTTCCTTACAAGCACCTTTTATTAATTCAAAAACAGAAGTTTTTTTACCAAAATCGTCAATTCGTGTAGAATAGTTACGGGCTTTATTAAGTAGTAAATATCGTTTTGTATCTGATTTGATAGTCCTTCCATTAAATTTTACAATATCAGTTTCCTGAACTCTGTATCCCATTTGTGTAATTCCCTTTCCATTTACTTGTACCACTCCAGCTTCAATTAACTTATCGGCTTCTCTTCTACTACAAATGCCAGCATGTGCTAAAAATTGATTCAATCTCATTGAACCATCATCAGATTTTTGAGTTTTAGGTTTTTCAGAAAAACTTTTACTCTTAAAATTTTTTCTGCCATATTTTTTAGGTGGAGGAGAATCAAAATTTCTTTTTCCTTTTTCGGATGATTTATTATTTCTACTGTTTCTCATTGTACATTTTTTTTGCAAAGATAGACAAAAGGGAAATTAAAAGGCATTAATAAAATGTTCTATTTCAGATTGTTTGCTATTTAGAATTATACTGATAACATCAAATCTAATTTCATTTTCTAAGTTAAATGATACCAAATATGCTTCAGCGGCTAATTTGTAAAGATCCTCTTTTTTGTTATTAATAGATTGTTCAGGTTTACCGAAAAAATCAGATTTTCTGGTTTTTACTTCAATAAAAATAATAAAATCAGAATGTTTTGCAATAATATCAATCTCTGCTTTTTGGTATCTCCAATTTGTTTGTAAAATAGTATAATCTAATTTTTTAAGAAAATTAAGTGATAATTCTTCTCCTTTTTCCCCTAAAATAATGTGTTCGGACAACTTATAGTTTTATTCAAGGATAATTCTTTTTTCTACTTCACCATTATTGTAAATATAAAACAAAGTTGTATTATTTACTTCATTTGTTTCTCTACCTAATATATCAACTATTTTAACGAGTTGTTTTTCCGAGTTAATATTGATAATAGCAGTTGTATTGTTGCAAGGTAAGAGTGGGTATAAAAAATCTTTTGTGAATTCTAATGCTTGTGTAAATTTAGAGTTTGAATTTCCAGTAACAAACCAAGTGTGTCCCTCTCCAGGATAAACTAAATCATTGTTAATTAATCCAACAGCATCTGCCTGAGGATGCATTTCTGCAGTTCCACATAGAGTTAGAATAGTAGCAACACCTTGTCCAGGGCCACAATTATAATTTACAATCACATCAGCATCTCCCTGGATACTTACAAGAGGCTCGTCTAAAGCATCAATCCAATTCACATCATTTATTCCTCCTGCAAAACTGATTACTCCGCTAACTTTCGAACTATATCCATCGTTACCAGCATCTCCTTCTAGTCCCCCTAAACTGTTTGCTATGGATTGCACGTCTGTTGGTGAAGTTGGGAGGTCAGAAATATTATCTACATATGCAAGATGTACTGCAATTACTCCACCAGCAGAAGTCCCTCCAATAAAGATAGTGTTATCATCAATATTATAAGTATTCCCGTTATTATAATCTTTTCTGAAATATCGAATAGCTGATTTTATATCCGCAATAGATTTAAATACTGTTCTATATTGTAATTCTTGGTCTAGCATAAAATTAATAGGATTGCTAGCAAGTCGATAATTTACAGAAGCAGTAACGTATCCTCTTTTTGCAAAACTTTCACAAAAATCTACACAATCTATTAGTTCTTTTGATCCTCCAGTAAAAGATCCCCCATGCATAAAGAGTATTAGAGGTCGATTTGTTTCTGTATCACCATCAGGAGTATAGATATCCATTTCATGCTGGGAGTTGATATATACATCCGAATAATTTACTGTTGTTTTTGAAACGCTTGTAAAGATTTCTGAATCGTACCTACCATTACATTGAGAAAATAAAGGAGCTGACACAATAATAAGCAGTGAGAGAAGGACTATTTTTTTCATAGTATAATATTTTTTTGCTAAACTAATAAAATTTACTATGCGAGCATAGTAAATTTAAGAATTTAGCTTAAGTATTTGAATTTCAATGGTTTCATCCTCTATTTTAGGGAAGAGCAAGTTAGCTTTATTAATTTTCGACTTTCCTTTCAGGTTGTTTTTGGAAGCGTCCTCCCAATTTAAATCTGAAATGTTTAACATTTCTTTTAGTTTTTTTGAACTAAAGGGTAAAAAAGGTTCAGATAAAATTGACAATGATGCTGCTATCTGAAGTGCAATATTCATTATTGTTTCAGTTCTTTTTTCATCTGTTTTCTTCAGTTTCCAAGGTTCTGTATCTGCCAAATATTTATTTCCTAATCTGGCCAAGTTCATCAGTTCTTGTAACGCTTCTCGGAATCGGTATTTTTCAATTGAGTATCCAATTTTACTTGGAAAATTCTTTAATAAATCTAATACTTCTTTGTCGTAATCTTCCAAATCACCTCTTTCCGGGACCACTCCTTCCCAATATTTATTGGTTAAAACTACAACTCTGTTAATGAAATTACCAAAAATAGCAACAAGTTCATTGTTGTTTCTTGCCTGAAAATCTTTCCATGTAAAATCGGTATCTTTACTTTCAGGAGCGGTAGCGCAAAGTGCATATCTCAAAGCATCTTCTTGTCCTTTAAAATCCTTAATATATTCGTGTAGCCAAATTGCCCAATTTCTAGATGTAGAAAGTTTTTCTCCTTCCAAATTCAGGAATGAATTTGCAGGTACATTAGTAGGTAAGATATAATCTCCATGAGCTTTTAAAATAATTGGAAACATAATACAATGAAACACAATATTGTCTTTCCCTATAAAATGGACAAGTTCAGTATCTTCATTTTTCCAATAATCTTCCCAATTTTCTCCTGAATCCTTAGCCCATTGTTTTGTGGCCGAAATATAGCCGATAGGAGCGTCTAGCCAAACGTAAAGAACTTTTCCGTCTCCTCCTTTAATTGGAACTTTCACTCCCCAATTTAAATCTCTTGTCATTGCACGCGCTTTCAATCCTCCATCAATCCAAGATTTGCATTGTCCTAAAACCTGAGATCTCCAAAGTTTAGAATCATGATGAATCTTACCTTCTAATTTTCCATTTTCAATCCAATCCTTTAGCCACTCTTCATGATTTTGCATTGGTAAGTACCAGTGGGTTGTTTCTTTTTTAATTGGAGTATTCCCACTTAAGGTTGATTTTGGATTAATAAGTTCGTTAGGACTTAAAGTGCTTCCACATTTTTCACATTGATCACCATATGCCCCTTCTGCATTACACTTTGGGCACTCTCCATTAATATATCTGTCAGCTAGAAATTGATTATTCTCCTTATCATAAAATTGAGGAGATGTATTTTTTGTAAATACCTGTTTTTCATCAAGATTTTTAAAAAATTCTTGTGCTGTTTCATGATGTAATTTGTCTGAAGTTCTGTGATAAATACTAAAATCAATTCCAAAATCTTTAAAAGCAGCTTTATTAATATTATGATATTTATCTACAATTTCTTGAGGGCTAACCCCATCTTTTTTTGATTGCAAAGTAATTGCCGCTCCATGCTCATCTGAACCACAAATAAAAGCTACATCATTTCCCTTCAGTTTTTGGTACCTTACAAAAATATCGGCAGGCAAATATGCTCCTGCAATATGTCCAATATGTAAAGGCCCATTTGCATAAAGTAAAGCAGAAGTTACTGTAAATCTTTTTTTGTTCATTTATTCCAATTATTTTAGCAAAGATAAGTTTTACAAATTAAGATAAAACACATATAATGATTATTCCGAAAACATTAAAAAAAGGAGATAAGGTTTCAATTATTTCTACAGCCAGAAAAATAACAATGCAGGAATTAATTCCTTCCATTAAAATATTAAAAAGTTGGGGATTGGAAGTTGTATTTGGTGAAAATTTATTTAAAGAAAATAATCAGTTTTCTGGAACAAAAAAGCAGAGAGTAGAGGATTTGCAAAATGCAATAAACGATAATTCTATTTCTGCAATTTTATGTGCAAGAGGAGGTTATGGTACTGTTCAAATTATTGATGATATCAATTTTTCCAATTTGCAAAAGAACCCAAGATGGATTATTGGATATTCGGATGTAACGGTTTTGCATTCCCATTTACACAATGTTGGAATAGCAACTTTGCACGCAAGTATGCCAATTAATTTTGTAAAAAATACTGAAGAATCTTTAAACTCACTCAAAAATATTTTGTTTGAAGGTAAAAATACTATTGAATATAATTCACAAAAGATTAATAATATAGGAAATGTGAATTCAGAAATTGTTGGAGGAAATCTTTCTATTTTATATAGTTTGATAGGGTCAGATTCGGATATAAATACAAATGGAAAAATATTATTTATTGAAGATTTGGATGAATATTTGTACCATATTGATCGTATGATGATAAATTTGAAACGAAATGGTAAATTGGAAAATTTAGCAGCTTTAATTGTTGGAGGGATGAGTGATATGAATGACAATGAAATCTCATTTGGGAAATCAGTAATTGAAATAATTTCAGAATGTGTTGCAGAATACAACTATCCTGTGTGTTTTAATTTTCCGGCAGGGCATCTGGATGATAATAGGACAATTATTTTTGGACAACAATCAGAATTAATTATTTCTGAAAAAACTATTTCTTTAAAACAGTAGGAACTTTAAAGTAATCTGAATCTTTTTGGGGGGCATTTTTAAGGGCATCTTCTTGAGATGTTTCTTCTGTTATTTCATCTGCTCTGAGTACATTTACCTCATCACTCATATAGATAAGAGGTTCTACACCTTTTGTGTCAATTTCATTTAATTTATCTACAAATGCTAGGATTTTTTCTAAATCACCTTTCATTTCTTCAGTTGATTTTTTGTCAAATTCTAGCTTGGCAAGCTTTGCAATATCTTGTATAATTTTGTTATTTACTTCCATAAATTTTTAATTGCTCAAAAATAGTATTGTATACGGAAGTATTCAAATTTTCTATCGCATTTTTATCTTCCTGATTTGCTTTTATTGCTTTGTGTACTTTTACCCTAACAATTCCCGGAAATCCTTTGTAATATTCTTGTGGAAAGTTCCTTTTATTATCCGCTAAAGTTATAGGAACGATATAAATATTCTTTTCTACAGCTAATTTGAAAGGGCCATTTTTAAATTTTTTAAGGAATATTTTTGCAGGAGGAATTCCTCCTTCTGGGAAAATACAAACATTTAGTCCTTCATCTAATTTCTCTCCAGCTTTTACAAATGCAGCATAGGCTTCTCTTAAATTTCCCCTATCCACTATTACAGAGTTATTTTTGTAAAAATAACCAAATAATGGAATTTTGGTTAATTCAACTTTCCCCATATATAGTAAAGGTAAAGGAATAATAGTGGTAACAAGAGGAATGTCCAGAGTAGAGCTATGGTTAGGACAGAAAATATATCTTTTTTTAGGATCTAATTTTTCTTCAAACTCTACCTGCCAGAAAATACCAGATAAAAGAAGTGTAAAAGCTGACCAATATCGTGTAAGATGATTTACAATTTTATTGTTTTTTACAATAGCAGTAAATAAGTAAAGAGGAGGTATAAAAAGAACAAATACCAAAAAGAAGGCAATTAAAAACCATAATCTCCAAATAGAGCTAAAAAGATATCCTATCCATTTCATCAGGCAAAGATAAAAATCCTATTTTTACAGCATCAAATTTTTAAATAAATGGCAAGAATACTTACAGGAATACAAAGTACAGGAACTCCACACCTAGGAAATTTGTTGGGAGCAATTATTCCGGCAATTGAACTTTCGAAAGAAAAGGAAAATGAAAGCTTGTTTTTTATTGCAGATTTACATTCCTTTACCACAGTCCGTGATGATGCAACTCTAAAAAATAATACTTATGCTACGGCCGCGGCATGGCTTGCTTTTGGTTTTGATACAGATAAAAATTTATTTTATCGTCAATCAGATGTAACTCAGGTAACGGAACTTAGTTGGTATTTAAATTGTTTTGCTCCTTTTCAGAGATTACAACTTGCTCATTCTTTTAAAGACAAACAAGATAGATTATCTGAGATAAATAACGGACTTTTTTCTTATCCAGTTTTGATGGCGGCCGATATCTTATTATATGATGCTGAGGTTGTGCCAGTTGGGAAAGATCAGATGCAACATTTGGAGATTACTAGGGATTTAGCTTCTCGTTTCAATCATATTTATCCAAATACATTTGTAATCCCAGAAACAAAAGTAGATGAAAGGGTAATGATTGTACCTGGAACAGATGGACAAAAAATGAGTAAATCCTATAATAATTTCATTGATATTTTTCTTCCAGACAAGAAATTAAAAAAACAAATTCTAGGAATACAAACAGATTCTACTTCTTTGGAAGATTCAAAAAATCCGAAAGATTGTAATGTGTTTAATTTATATAAATTAATTGCTACAGAAGATCAAATTGCTCAGTTAAAAGAAAAATATGAAGCTGGTAATTTTGGTTTCGGACATGCTAAACAAGAACTTTTTGAACTAATCTGCAATAAGTTTTCTAAAGAAAGAGAAAAGTTCAATTACTTAATGGAAAACAAGGATATTATAGAAAAAGAATTACAAAAAGGAGCAGAGAAAGCTAGGAAAATTGCTAAAGAAGTTCTGATGAGAGTGAGGAAAAATATTGGGTACTAATGATAGACAAAAGAATAATAGATTTTATTCAAGAACACCATTTACTTACTTTATCCACTTCCAAAGATAACCTACCTTATTGTTGTAATGTTTTTTATATTTATAATGAAAAAAATAATTCTCTTATTTTTTCTTCTGACACCAAAACAAAACATGCACAAGATTTTATAGAAAACCCAGAAGTTGCTGGAACAATTTCGCTTGAGACCAAAGATATTGAGAAAATACAAGGTGTACAATTATTGGGAGAAATTAATGAATTAAAAGGAGAAGACTTAGAAAAATCGTTTAAGCAATATCTGAACGCATATCCTTATGGCAGATTATTAGAAACTCATCTTTGGGAAATGAAACTCACCTTTATAAAAATGACACATAACAAATTAGGTTTTGGAAAAAAACTTATTTGGGAGAAAAAAGTTAATTAATGATGGAGATTCTACTATTGTGAATATACCCTTGATTACCATTAAATTCAATTAACCACCAATCTCCTTCATTATTTTGAATGATAAATTCTTCATCTTCATAGATTTGAAATAATATTTCAGATTTACTAGATTTTCCTTCCCTAACATTAGTATAACCATCGGGGTCATTAATATTTCCATATTTTATTTCATCTCTGTTTGTCGGATTGATATTTTCTTCAATCTCAGTAATTACAGTTTCTTCAGCAGGAATTTCTTCTCCTGTGAACAAAATTTTATTTGATCCATCAGTTGTTTTTTCTTCTGTCCATAGAGGTGGTCCATTGTCTTTAATCAATACACCATTAGAATATTCATTTTCATAGTCTACTATTTCTTCAGTAATTGCCTCCCCATCATCATCTTCTAGAAGATAATTTTTATATGTGCCATGTTTGTCACCATTAACATACATATATTCCTCTATTTTCATCCTATCGTCTGGCCATTCATTTGTCCATTTAATGTCCAGACCATGTTGTAATCCATCTTTATAATGAGTTTCATATTTCAGATTTCCACTGTTCCATGGGCTGAATGCGACTCCAGTAAACAGCTCTCCGTTATAAAATTTAGCCCTTCTATAATCGAGATAACCTATAATTTCACCATTACTAATTTGTGGAGTTGATATTCCATCACCCCTAATTGTTTTCTCTCTTAATTCAGTATATAATACTTCTTTTTCTCCACAATTACTTAAAGTAAAAATAGCGCCAATAACTAATAAATAAAATATTTTCTTTTTCATAATAAATAATTTTTAATTAATATTCTCAAATATAATAAGAATCTTTATCTATCCTTATATTTCTCAAAAAGTTCTTTTTGGTGGTTATTTAAATCCACAGCATTTCCTTTTATAAAAGCTTGTTCTACATTATTTGTTCTCATGTCCAGAGCGTCTCCGCTACTAATAAAGAAAGTTGCATTTTTCCCTATCTCAATACTTCCAGTAGTTTTTTCTATTCCTAAAATAATGGCCGTATTTAAACTTATAGAAGCAATTGCCTTTTCCATATCCAATCCGTAAGCCACAGCAGTACCAGCGGTAAATGGGAGGTTTCTTGTTCCCATTGCCTCCATATCTCCATTGTATCCCAAACAAAATAGTATTCCGTTTTTTTGTAATTCGGCAGGTAATGTGAAAAATTGATAGATAGCCGCATCTTCATTGGTAGGTAAAGAATGGACTCTCTCTAAAATAATAGGTACCTTAAACTCTTGTAAAACAGGGATAGCGTTTAAAGCATCTTTTCCTCCAACTATTACTACATACTTAATTCCTAATTTCTTAAAAAACCGAATAGACTCCCTAATGTCTTTAGCATAATCTGCATGGATATACAAATTTTTAGTTCCATTAAATAATCCTTTAGTTGCCTCTAATTCCAAGTCTATTTTCGAGTTTTTTTCAAAATATGCTTTTGCTATTTCAAAATAGTTCTTAATTTTCTTTACCCCTTTTTCATAATTTAAATTGATTCCAGAATAATGGTAATAGCGTGGCCAGTTTAAATGTATTCCATCATCTGTTTTTAAAGTAGCGTCTTCCCAATTCCATCCATCCAAATACATAACAGATGAAGATCCTGAAATAACACCACCTCTGGGGGTTGCTTGTGTAATTAGTACTCCATTAGTCCGAACCGTTTTTAGTATTTTAGAATCGGTATTGTATGCAATTTGGCTTCTCACATTTGGATTAAATTCCCCAACTTCATTGTAATCTTTTGTAGCTCTTACGGCATCAATTTCAGTAATTCCTAAGGTAGTGTTTGGAGAGATAAAAGCAGGGTAAATATGTTTTCCATAAATACGAATAATGGTATCGAAAGCAGAAGGATCAATGCGGATTCGGCTGGCATCTGCTACCAAATCAAACTTTCCGTCTTTTACACTAATCACAGAATTTTCAATTTTCTCTCCATTTCCTAAATGGGCAATTCCACCCATAAAAAGGGTGGTTTTTTGGGAAGAAATATTCTGTACAAATATACAT
>JABGSE010000011.1 GCA_018647945.1 Flavobacteriales bacterium
AATTAATTTTTTAAGTTTGTTTTAGTAGATTGATTTCAATAGATTAATAATGATAGTAGGGGGTATTACAATCTTAAAATGGAAGTGATTAATACATCGTTGGTGTATTTAACGTTGTTACATGCAAAATTGGACATATGGGTTCATTCTATATCTTGCTGTAATTATGTAAATAGGTGTTAGGTTATAATCCTGCTACCCCGACTTTTCCTCTTCATATTTTCTCATAAATTTTCTGTATTATTGTAGTATGAAAAAACTATTACTACTCTTACTATGTGTGCCTTTGATTGGCTTTGGACAGAATTCAAAGAAAGTATTAATCATTGGTATTGATGGCTGTAGAGCAGACGCCTTGGAATTGGCAAACACTCCAACTATTGATAACCTTATATCAAATGGTGTTTACACCCCTGATGCATTAAATGATGATATCACAATTAGTGGACCGGGTTGGTCAGCAATATTGTGTGGTGTGTGGTCCGACAAGCACTTATCGGTAGACAATAGTTTTGTAGGAACCGATTATATAAGCTACCCATCTCTTTTTAAAAGAATTGAAGATTTTGATTCTGATTTGAATACTGTTTCTATTTGTCATTGGGATCCGATAAACGATTATATCGTTCAAAATCATGCTGATTTTAAATTAAATGTATCCTCAGATTTGGAAGTTAGTAATCAGGCAATTAGTTATATCTCTTCAAATGATCCGGATTGTATGTTTCTGCATTTTGATGATGTAGATCATGCAGGGCATGCTGATGGATTCTCTCCAAATGTAAGCCAATATATTACAGCAATTGAAGGAGTGGATTCTTATATATCTCCTATTATACAATCCATTTCCCAAAGGCCAAATTATACTAATGAAGATTGGCTGATACTTATTACAACTGATCATGGAGGATTAGGGACTTCTCATGGGGGAAACAGCATAGAAGAAGAAAATATTTTTGTAATTGCAAGTGGTAATAGTATCACACAAAATATTATTCAAAAAGATAGTATTTTGATTTTTGATAGTGTTTATAATTGTTTGGTAGATACGGTAGAATTACAATTTGATGGGGATGATGATTATGTGCAAACCCCTTCAGATCCTATTTACAATTTTGGGACTAATCAGGATTTTACTATTGAGTGTAGGGTTCGAACTAATACCACTGGGGATGTTTCTATAATTGGGAATAAAGATTGGTATTCAGGAAATAATGCAGGTTTTGTCTTTTCATTTAAATATCCTGCAGGTCCAGAATGGAAAGTAAATATTGGTGATGGTACAAACCGAGCTGATATCAATACTGGAGGTATGATTGCAGATAACCAATGGCATACCCTTAGTGTGAGTTTTGATAGAGATGGATATATGAAGATGTATGAAGATGGTATCCTTTTAGATTCATCTGACATTTCTTCTGTAGGAGATATTACAACAAATACAGGTCTATTTTTTGGGACTGATATTAATCAAGATTATGATTTTATGGGATCAATAGCAGAAGTAAGAGTTTGGAATACTTTGATAAATGAGCAAACAATACAAAATTGGCATTGTAATCATTTAGACATCAATCATCCAAATACTAATAATCTTATTGGCTATTGGAAATTAAATGAAGGTACAGGAAATATGGCTATGGATTATTGGGGAGGATTTGGAATACCAAATGGAATTATTAATAATTCGACTTGGTATACTCCTGATTCTACATGGATTTATGATTATAGTAATACTCCAAGATTAACAGATGTTCCTGTTACCGCGCTTACTTATTTATGCGTTCCGATAGATAATAATTGGCAATTGGATGGAGTTAGCTTAATCCCTGATTGTTTTGGAACAAATGTTGAGGAAATAAATAATAAACCAAATAGGCTTGTTAAAATTACTGATATTTTAGGACGTACTATTAAAGAGATAAACAATAAAATTCTCTTTTATATTTATGAGAACGGCAAAGTTGAAAAAAAAATAATTATTGAATAATCAAAATGAAAAAACTATTACTACTATTACTATGTGTGCCTATTTTTGTATGGGGACAAACATCTGGAGGACCTGATTATTATGGATATACCTGGGTGGATAGTTATGACTCAATTGGTCCTGTTTATAATTGGGTGGATATTGAAGTTCCAGAGAATCTTGTTTCAGGGTTGGGAGATGATAATATAATTGGATCATTTCCTATAAGCAACTTTAGTTATTACTGGTATAATGTATTAAGCGTATCAATAGGATCGAATGGATATATATCGTTTTCAAACCCACAGAACATTGCATCTCCATTTCCAGCAATACCAACTGCAGGTGGGGCGAATGATTTTATAGCTCCACTCTTATCGGATCTCTCTTTTACTGGAAATAATAATCCCGGTAAATGTTATTTAGATAATCATAGCCCCGATAGTACTATTATTTCTTATGTAGATGTTCCATTTTGGCAACAAGCCAATCCTCAATATACAGGTTCTAATACTTTTCAGATTATATTATGTCATATTGATTCGACTATTGTTTTTCAATATAAATCAATGAGTGGAATTACTAATGCGAATGATATAACAATAGGAATTGAATCTGTAGCAGGATCTATTGGTTTGGAACACTCTCAGAATATTTATCCTCCATCTCTATACAGCATAGTCTTTACACCTCCTTCATTATCAAATGCAGCTCCAATTACAGATGTTGCTGCAAATTGGAATGATAATGAAGAGAATAAAGGTATATTTTTATCAGGACAAGGAGATGATTATGTAATGATCTCTAATGTTTATAATGTAGGTAATCAGAATGTGGGTCAATTTAATTTGACATCAGAAATTATTCCTTTGTTTAGTACTCCAGTTGTTTCAAATAATATTACAATTAACGGATTAAATGCAAATCATGATACAACTATATCGTTTCCATTTGTTTTCTCACCAACAAATGTAAACACTTATACTTTCTTATCTCAGCATACAGGAGTTACTACAGATATTAATCCGACAAATAATATTATTGAACAAGAAATCATTGTGTTAGATACTACACAAAGCATCATTAATCTTTGCTATGCTAATAATTTAGTGGCATCTACCTTATCTGGTATAAATTGGTCTGGAGGGAATGGTGGTATTGGAGTATATTTTGAACCTTCATTCTATCCAGCAAAGTTAATTTCTTCTAATTTTGGAATAGATTTGACAGGAAGTTCATTCACAGCTAAGATATATGATGATGATGGACCAAATGGTGAGGCTGGCACATTAATAGACTCTGTATTTGTAGATTCTCTTTCTATTGTTAGTGGATGGAATAATGTTCCATTAAACAGTCCGTATATTATAAATGATGGAGGAGTATATGTATTATGGTATATGGACGGTAACAGTATTTCGTTAGAAAGAGAAAATATTTCGCCTATCTCACGACAAACATATGAGGTTTTGAGTGGTTACTGGTCTACATATAGAGATTATCAGACTGAAGACTTTTTTATATCAATAGATTTACAGAAGATACCTTTCTTAGAAGATATAGGAGTTAGTTCTATTCTGAATGTAAGTAATGGGGCTGTTCAGATAGAGATATCAAATTATGGAATAAATAATGTAAATTCATTTAATGTTAGCTATAGTGCTAATGGAGGTAATCTTGTATCAGAGAACATTTCATCCAATTTATTATCTGGGAATAATATGAATTATTTATTCTCAACTCCTCTTACTTCAGTTTCAGGCCAGGTTGAAATTTGTTCATGGACAGAATATCCAATTGACATGCAGAACAACAATGATACTACATGTATTACAACTACGATCCTTTCAGATAATATTATAATAGAAAATAAAGAGATCATTAAAGTAGTAGATATTTTAGGTAGAGAAACAAAAGAAAAAGAGAGTGAACTACTTTTTTACATCTATGATGATGGAACAGTAGAGAAGAAGATAATTATTGAATAAATTATTTTAAAAAGCATTTTCTAATCAGAAAATACAATTAATTTTTTAAGTTTGTATTAGTAGATTGATTAGCGGCGCAAAAAGCGGAGCAATTTTTAGTTTGAAAGCTTGTTGTAATCATGTAAATAGGTGTTAGGTTGTAATCCTGATGTGTCAGAATTCTATTTTTACATCTTTAATTTTATCATTATGAATACAGAATTTCAGCATAAGTTTCAAAAGAAAATGTTAAATCCATTTTTCTTCAGATTGTTTTTATTGTTAAAACTTCCAATGGCATTTCTTTCCGGAATAAAACTAAAAGAACTTTCAGAAACTCACTCTGTAGTTCAGATAAAATATAAGTTTCTGAACAAAAACCCTTTTGGGTCTATTTACTTTGCCTGTTTGTCCATGGCGGGGGAGTTGGCTTCAGGAATGTTGGCCGCTTCTTTTACTTATAAAAGGAATCCTAAAATATCCATGTTGGTTGTAGGTATGGAGGTTGAATTTATCAAAAAAGCGGTAGGACTAATTACTTTTAAGTGTAATCAGGGAAAAGATATACAGGTTGCGATTGAAAAAAGTATTGAAACAGGGGAAGGGCAAACCATTGATGCTATTACCATTGCTACTGATGAAGGTAGAGACATGGTAGCGGTATTTAAAATAAAATGGTCGTTTAAGTCGAAAACAGAATAATTTACAAAGCATTTTTGGTTACCCAATATCGGTAAGCGATTAGTAATTTTTGGGGAGTAGTTAGTTTACTTAAATCCTTCCCAATCATGGAGGGAAGAACTACTTTATTTATTTTAGCTAGTATTTTAAAAATATTTTGTAAATCTAGTAATTTATAACCGGAGTAGGGCAGCTATTTGGTTCGTCTCCCACAGATACAATTACATATTCTTTGCATTCTGCTCCATAATTATCAATAAGAGTTAAATTAAATTCATATTCTCCAGCTTGAGCATCAAAACTAATTTCAGAAGTGTTTGATCCACTTACAGACACTTTGCCTCCTGATATTTGAGTCCATGAATAAGTAAATATATCTCCATCAGGATCATTGCTTCCTGTTGAAGTAATGGTAACAGGATATGTATTTGTTCTTGGGTCAAAATCATGCTCTATTACTACATTAATAGTTTTTGATTTTCTTTCTTCTAAAAGAGCTTTTTCTTGTGCTTCTACTTTCGCTAATTCAGCAGCTTTAATTGCTAATTCAATTGCTTGTTCAGATTTTTCTTTATCTAACTTATTTTTTTCAAGATGAGTATAAGTAATAAATCCTAAACAAAGCACTATAAGTATTGCTGTTAATGGAGCTTCAATTGTGTTCATATTTTTTTTTAATTAATAATTTTAGATTTTCAATTGCTAAATATATAAATAAATAATTGAATATTGAATAAATTTTACTTATATTTGACTGATTTATATATAATTAGATTAAATATTATGAAGAAAATACTTAGAAAATCAAAAGAAAAAGAGCTATTATCAGATGTTATAATTGAATTAATTATAACATCATTAATACTGGGGTTTTTAATAAATTGCATCTGGTGGTATTATAAGTTTACAATGTATTTACATAGTAATATAATATCAGACTACTCATTTTTCGATTGGATTTTACGTGATAACTATAAGATATTTGAAAATGGCAGCTTTGCTATTAGTTTTATAATCTCTGTAGGATCTACATTATTATTACTTACTATGATTTGGATAATTATGAAGAAATCTGATAAAGATGTTTCTGAGATTATTGAAAAGGAGGATTTTAAAGAGATCCAAATTGAATCTAAAATTCAATTAGATATGGAAAGTAAGGAAGAAGAAAATAACTTTGTTGAAGTTTCAGATATGCCTTTTATTGATAAAGAAGAAGATAAGAACAAAGAAAAAGATGAAGTAATAGAAGATATTTTTGCAACTTCAGAACAAACTGAAATAGAAATACAAAAACCTAAACTTAAAGATGTAATTACTGAAAAAGTAGAAAATGAAGTTGAAAGTATTGAAAAAATAGAAAAAGATTTTGAAAGGTGTAATCTATTATTTATTAAGCGTATTTACGGAAAAAGAGTACATAGAAGAAAAATAATGGAATTGGAGAGTAAAGTAGATAGACTTAAATCTTTAGGTAAGGTTTCGGAAGATTATAATTTATATTAATTCTTCGAAAATTTACTTTTACTAGATCATAACTAAATCCTTATCCAAATTTACATATAATAAGCTATAATTTTATTCTAACATTGTTAGATTTGTTATTCAATAATAATTTTCTTTTCTACTGTTCCGTCATAAAAAATATAAAAGAGAGGAACATTGCTTTTCTCCTCACTCTCACGACCTAAAACATCTGTAATTTTAGTTAGTTTCCCTATATTAGAGTTTATATCTTCCACAGAATTAAATATTACATTGACTATAAGAGACACTTCTTCTCCAATACATCCATTTACATCCGTTTCTATTACTGAAAAAGAGAACATTCCAGAGTTATTCCATATTACATCTATTGAAT
>JABGSE010000055.1 GCA_018647945.1 Flavobacteriales bacterium
ACTTTGGAACCTTTTTAACGGAAGAAAGAAAATGGGGGAGCACTTCAGAATATTTCCAATTTCTAACTGGACTGAAATGGATGTTTGGCAATATATTTTACACGAAAAAATTGAATTGCCTTCTTTATATTTCTCTCACAAAAGAGAAATAGTCAATAGAGATGGTGTACTTTTAGGAAAATGTGATTACATCCAATTAAAGGATAATGAAGTTTGGGAGGAAAGAACCATAAGATGTAGAACTATTGGAGATATGACCTGTACAGGTGTTGCAGAATCGGATGCCGGAACTTTAGAAGAAATTATTGAAGAAGTTGCATCAACAAGAGTTACTGAAAGAGGTGGCAGAGCAGATGATAAAAGATCGGAAGCAGCCATGGAAGACAGAAAAAAAGAAGGTTATTTTTAAAAAACGAAAATTATGAGCGAAACGAAAGGATATTTAGATATGGAGCTTTTACGCTTCACAACTGCAGGAAGTGTAGATGACGGAAAAAGTACTTTGATTGGGAGATTACTTTACGATAGTAAAGCAATTTTTGAAGATCAAATGGAATTATTGGAAGAAACAAGTAAACAAAGAGGAGAAGAAGGAGTAAACCTTGCATTGTTAACTGATGGATTAAGATCAGAAAGAGAACAAGGAATTACTATTGATGTAGCTTACAGATACTTTGCAACTCCAAAAAGAAAATTCATTATTGCAGATACTCCAGGACATATTCAGTACACAAGAAATATGGTTACAGGAGCATCAACAGCTAACTTAGCACTACTTTTAGTAGACGCAAGGCATGGAGTAATCGAACAAACTAAAAGACATGCATTTATTGCATCACTTTTACAAATTCCTCACATTGCTGTTTGTGTGAACAAGATGGATTTAGTGGACCACAGTAAAGAAGCTTTTGATAAAATAAAAAAAGATTTTAAGGATTTTGCAACAAAATTAGAAATTAAAGATGTTAGATTTATTCCAATTTCTGCACTTAATGGAGATAATGTTGTTGACCGTTCCACTAATATGGATTGGTATGATGGATCAACTTTGATGCACCTTTTAGAAAATATTCATATTGGTTCAGATCAAAACCATGTAGATTGCAGATTCCCTGTTCAATTTGTTGTTCGTCCTCAATCCAAAGAACATCCTGATTACAGAGGATATGCTGGAAGAATTGAAGGTGGAGTTTTCAAACCAGGAGATGATGTAACAGTACTTCCTTCAGGGTTTACATCTAAGATAAAATCTATAGATACTTTTGATGGTGAAGTAGCAGAAGCATTTTCTCCAATGTCAGTTTGCATGACTTTAGAAGATGATATTGATATCAGTAGAGGAGATATGTTGGTTAGAGAAAACAACAAACCAACTGTAGAGCAAGATATTGATGTTATGATTTGCTGGATGAATGAAAAGAAAATGATTCCTAGAGGAAAATATACAATAAGACATACAAGCCAAACTGCAAGATGTATCATTAAAGAAGTAAAGTATAAAATGGATGTCAATACACTGCATAGATTAGAAGATGAAAAAGAAATCCGATTAAATGATATTGGAAGAATTACTGTCCGTACCACTAAACCATTATTCTTTGATAGTTACAGAAGAAATAGAAATACTGGAAGTATTATTTTAGTAGATGAAGCAACAAACGAAACAGTTGCTGCTGGTATGATAATTTAAAACCCATAATATTAAAAAATAAAAAAAACCACTTTTTCAAGTGGTTTTTTTTATTTATCTATTATTTATTTTAACCTAAAGAACATTTAATTGGTACTGTATATTTTACAGGAACCGCTTTCCCAATTTGTCTTCCTGGAGTAAATTTAGGTAACTTTTCCACAACTTCAATTGCAGCTTTATCTACATGTTTATCAAGACCTAATAATATTTTTACCCTACCAACTTTACCATCTTTTTCAACAACAAATTCTATTATTACCCTTCCTTCAATTCCGTTTGCTTTTGCAATTTCTGGGTATTTAAAATTTCTAGCAATGAATTTCATGATTTCAGATTGAGTACATGCTTCATCTTTGCATTTTCCAAAAATAGGCATTTGCTCTACAGAAATAAATGGCTCAGAAAATTCCTCTTCTTCCATTTCTATCATTTCGTTCTGATCAGTTTCAGCAGTTTCTATCTCGACTTCCTTTTCTAACTCTTCCTCATTCTCCTTAATCTCAATTTCTTCTGGAGCTTCTGGCTCTTCTGGCGGTGGAGGTGGTTTTTCTTCTTCTGGCCTTGTAATTTCAATATCCTCCTCCTCTAATGTCTCCATAGAAACATCACCTAAATCTTTAATTTCAGAAGCACCAGATGTGTATTCGTAAGACATAATAGAAAATGACAATGCAATAATTAAACCAATTTGTAAAAATATTTGCCTCTTTGATTCTAAATCTGCTTTCGGATTCTTTTTTAGTTCCATAGCGCTAAGATATTAAATTTTTATATTCTTCTGCAGAAAGAAGATTCTCTAATTCTGACACATCAGAAATATTAACCTTTACAATCCAACCCTCTCCATAAGGATCATTATTTATTAATTCTGGTGCATCTTCTAAATTTTCATTAAATTCTAAAACTTTAGCAGTTATTGGAATAAATAAATCGGAAACAGTTTTTACCGCTTCAATTGTTCCAAATACTTCTTCCTTATCCAAATTCTCTCCTTCAGTGTCTACCTCAACAAAAACAATGTCTCCTAATTCACATTGCGCAAAATCAGTTACACCAATAGTTGCAACATCACCCTCTACTTTTAACCATTCATGGTCCTTAGTATATTTTAAATTTTCTGGACTATTCATTTTAATCAAATTTTTTACAAAAATACACTTTTACAATTGCTATCAAAACTATCCCGCTAAAGTAAATCGTAAGCTAAATCCTGCATTTGTTATAGCTCCCGGATATGTTATATCAATAAACGGATTTGTAATAACCTTATCATAGAATACCTTTAAATTCAACCTCTGATTTACAACATAATCAGCCGAAAATTTAATACTAATTGTTTGCTGACCCATAGTAATTTGTTCCAAATCTTCAACAATTTTCCGTATTACAGTTTTATTATTTCGTATATTTAAGTCCAATTTCAAATCCAAATCGCTCGATATTTTTTTTCCTCTCCCAGCAGAACGAAACTTAAACTCAACATCCTTTATTCTGAATCCTGTACCAATTACATACTCACTTCCGGTCATTTCAGTTAATTGATTATTGGCAAGTGATAAACTTAATGTTCTATTCTTTTTTATTTCGAACTTGGTAATCAAACTATTTTTCCAAGTCATATCTACTTTTATTAACGGGCTAAACTGTTCATTTATTGTAACTTGTCCTATTTCATATTTTGAAAAATAATTGTCAGTATTCGGATTAATTTCAGAAGCCCAACCTTCATATTCTTTATAATCCAAATTACTAACATATGAACCCAATGAATAAGAACTTCTGTAAGCGTGTGCTAAAGTAAAGGTTTGAAAATACTTTTTGATAAATTTTGTTTGTATCAATCCATCATAATTTATTCTCCAGTTTGGCAAAGGAATTACGGGCATTTTATTTAAAGAAACTCCTAAAGCGTCCTTCCCAGCATAAGCCGCTAAAAAGGAGGGAATTAGCACATCCTGAGAAGTAGCTCCATATCCTTCTGGAAATCCAGTTGAATCGAGAATGCCAGAATAATTTGGATTATCAGCGGCTATTCTTTTTGCTATTTCATTTCTGTAATTTCGGAACTGAGCAAATATTTTTGAAGAAGCATCTTCATTGTCTGCAGTAAAAGCCGTTTTCCAAGAAATAAAAGACATGGAAAAACTACCTTGCTCTGTAGGAGAAAATTTCATAAAATTATTATCATCTCCCGACCAACGATAATATTCCTGTTCATCAAGAGAAGTGTTTTTACTTGCCGTTAGCTCAATTCTCAACTTTTTTATTGGTTCAACCGAGCTTCTGAGAACCAAATTTTTAGAAGAAGAACTTTTGTATAATGTGTTCAAATTTTCATTTTTTGTGAGCCAACCATTTTTTCCTGCAAAATCTCGTATATCTCTTTGACTACCAAAAGCAAAAGGTAATCCTGGTGCAAACTCTCCCCATTGCTGACCTAAAAAGTGAGATTCTGGCAAAAATCCTGGAAGGAATGTTCCTTGATTTACCGAATAATTAATTGAAACATTCTTTACTCCCAATACAAATCTGGTTGCATATTCAAATATTTTATACTGATTTTTCTTTTCTGCTTCATCCTCTTCCTTTTTCACTTGAGAATTCCTACCTCTACCTCTATTTCTTTTCTTTCCTTTTTGTAATACCTTCTTAAAATACGGAACTTTATTGTAAATACTTGTCAAATTTATCTGACCATTATATTGTATGTTGTTCGAATTCTGAATGTTGTTCCCAAATTCTGTCATGGAAAGCGGAGCTGCTGCCCAATCGTAATTTGCAGTATATCTTGTGTTCAAGCTCAAGAAATTAAGAATTGGAATTTTATTAAACGGAAACTGATAATTTGCTCCCAAAGTATGGTGATAAGAAGTAACCCTTCCTCCTTTCCAAAAATTCTGCCAAAGAGTATCCTTGTCATTTTTATCTAACTTTCCTTCTGGCTCATCAATATTTGATTTATTTCTAACAGAAAAATCTAATTTTAATGTTCTGGTTAAATCATACTTTAACTCATACATTTTATTCCAATCAAACATTTTGTTATAAGTAGGACTAATAATCATATTTGAATTATTTACATTTCTCAATAAAGTTTCATTGTACCTTCTTTCCAAATCAGTTCTGTACGAAAATGATTTTGGCATTGTATTAAAATTAATGTCATTTATCAAGCGGGCATAGGGTCCCTTTCCTATTTTTAATTTTGAAAATGGTTTTATATTTTTGGGAGTTGTATTAAAATTATAAGTGACAGCACCTCTATAGTTTTTTGTCCTGTTGTATTTTGTATTAATATTTCTTATGTCAATTTCATTTTTAGAATACGAAAGTGTAAAGTTTTCCAAATCATATATTTTCGGACCCTTTTGTTTGTCTCCTTTTTGAACAGATTTTGTTTTTCTTACATTGGTAAAATTAATACTTTTTCTACTTTCGTAATCTTGAGCAATTTTTTTCAAAGTATCTCTTTCGGCTTTTGTTTCCAAAGCATTAAGGGTTGTACTGAACAAGATATCTGGATCCAGAGGATTGTATTGCGGATTTCTTATTTGCTCAGAAATACTAACATGCATTGGAATTTTTAGTCCGTATCTTTCTGGGAAAAATTTACCCAATTCAAAATTAGAAGATAAATCGTATTGATAATGATTAAATTTCTGACGATCATTTACCTTTTTTTCAATACTTCCAAAACCAATTGTACTCATGTTTCCTGCTAAGTTCACAGTACCAAAATCAGCAAGTCTGGTAGTAAATCTGGAATTTGCTGCCCAACCTCCATATTCATCAAAATCAGTAAGTCTAAGTTCGTTTACCCAAATTTCACCACATTTTGAAAGTCCATCATCCTCCGATTCCATAGATGATTTTTTCGGATTTCTAACACCAATCATAATCGTTTTAACCCTACTTAAATTTGGATTTCCAACTACAATAATCTTTTTCCCATCTGATAAATAACTAATATATGGTGAAGTTACATCATCTGTAATAAAATTTCTTTCTTGTTTAGCAGATTGAAATTGTTCAAACTCAATATCAATATTATTTTCAATTGGCCAAACTTGGGTCCTCCCGTTATCTCCATGTGCGGTTACTTTCAGGGGAATTTCAAACTCGTAATAATTTGAAGTGAAATCAGTTCCTAATCTGATAAAACAAGATAAATCCCCATCTTCTAAATTATCTTCTTTCCCTTCCGCGTGAACAAACATTTTTAACCTTCTGTACGCTCTCACATCCAAATCGGAAGTTTTATAAGCCGCTCTAGAATCACCATCTTTTAAATCACAAACTTTCAGAACCAATGATTGCTCATTATCCCTTCTTAAAGTGGTAGTAGTGTTGTCAATATTTTGTTCTATCCCAGGAGGCAACACATAGTTAATCGGATTTCTTTGTCCGTTTTCTTCAATATTTACTGCCGACACATCAAATAAAGTTTCATCATCAAGGTCATTAGGAATATATTCTCCTCCTTCAGTAAGGTCCAAATTATACCTTCTCCATTCACCTCTCACTAACTCCAAAGTAGCAAATCTGCAGACAATTGGCTGAGAGAAATCAGATAAAACCATTCTCATAAAACGAATAGATTTAAAATCTTCTATTCCTCCAACAATCTTTGATGGATTGTAAACAGGAACCCTAAACTGATACCACTTTATCAATCTTTCCGAACCATTTTTTGTGGTAATTGTTGTTTCTAAAATATCAGTAATGTACTGATTACTAATATTCATACTTAATGGAGAGATATCTACTTTGTATTGGAAATAACTTTCGGACTCCCCAAGCGTATTATCTCTATTTATATCTTCTGAATTAGGAATTGGAGTAGCAGAAGTTGAATATGTTTCTGAAGATTGTGAGGTAATTGATGAATTACCTTCTACTGAATTAAATCTTTTGTATCTTTCTAATATTTCTGTTTCACTATTATCAAAATCGGTTCCTCTAAAATGATGAAAGTTATCTCCTGAAGGATCATTTTGTGCATTTATATAAGCTTGAGAACTTATTCCTAGTGCTGGGTTATCTTCAATTTTCTGTATATATTCTTCATCAAAAAATAAAATCTCGTCAGTATCTCTTAGTCCGTCCAAACCAACATCTTGAAACTCTCTGGAGTTTGGGTCATTGTCAAAAGCTTCAACAATAGAATAATTTGTTGGAACTCTTCCCCATGCAGTTGTGTCTACGTTTTCAACAGTAGCAGAAGTTGGTAATCCATTTTCAAAACTTTTATAACCATCTTTCAATACATCCTCCGATACATTACCCAATTGAATATACAAATCTCCTCCAGAATGATTAATATCTCCATCTTCAGAATTAAATGGATCCATCATCCAAAATTCTACAAATTCAATATTTGCAGCTTCAAAATCATTGGTTTCTACTTTCCTCATCATCCCTCCCCAATTTTTGGAAGGAGACATTAAAGTACCATCAGCGTTTAAACCGTTAACGGTATAATTATACGGACCTCTTTCGTTAGGATAATATGCTAAATCCAGAATAGCAAGGTTTGAAATTTGACTACCATATTGAGGGTCTTTATTTGGGAAAACTTCTTTCTCTAAAACTTCTCTTGAATAATGATAAGATAGCTGAGATATTTTAGTCCCATTTGGAAGATTAATTTTATTATCAACTCCTGGAGGAGTGCTATTTGACGATCGGTAAAATAAAGGTTCAATTGTATACCATGCAAGTTTGGCTCTTTTAAATCCTAAGGTAAGATTATCATTTAAATCTGAGTTTTCAAAAATATCTGTTTGGCCTTGCGGAATAGAAGCTAATTTCCAAGCAGACCAGTTTTTCATATCTATTGAAGTTCTGCTGGCTTCAAAATCATCAATGTAAGAAGTCCCACCATTTCCATCATCAATTCTTCTGTGATGACCAGGAATAAGTTTTGCAAATTCAGCTGTTGCAATAATTCGAGATTTCGCTTTTGTTTCCAGAAAAGGAAGCTTGTCTACCATTTTTGTAATAAAAGGAGATTCCGTTTGGTAATTACCATCTAATCCAAAAATAATATTTGAAATTGGTTCATCTCCAGCATTTACTTTATTTACATAAGGTGCTTCCGAAAGTCGTAATAAGGTTGTCCCAAGTATAAAATCTTTATTTATTTCATAATCTGCATGAAACCCAATAAGTGTTTTTTCTTGTAATCCGAACATTGCATTATTTTCCAAAGATATTTTAATTGGAATACCGGAATTTAAAATTCCTTCATCAATTATGGTAACTCTACCCAACATATAGTCCACAGTATAATGCTGATTTTCTACTAATTTTTGAGAACCAGCAGTAACAGTGACTGAACCTTCCGGTACATTCATTGCATTTAATGAAATCTCTGCTCCGGAGGAAGATTTGTAACTTCCAACTAATCTGAATTTATTTAGTTCGGGATATTTTTTTGCCACTGTAATTGTAGAATCATACAGATAATCATAAATATATTTGTCGGCAATTTCTTGTTCTGAAATATTAAATACCCTTCTTAAATCCTCTCCAAATGGTTTTAATACCGGAAATATAATTCTTCCATTTGATGATCGAGCCGTTATCCCTTCAAGAAAATCAAACACACCATCCGACACATTGTCCTGTTGAAGATTAAGATTATCTAAATTCATTAATTTAATTAATGGAATTCCTTTAATCGACCCTTCAGGAATATAATTTGTAACCGCTCCAGATTCTTCAGTATTTTCGTAAACCACATCCAATACAAACTCATTGGAACTCATTTGATAGGCCCCAAGTGCGTAAATATTTTTCATCATCAACTCCCAATTCATCAAATTTGGAGAAAAAGTTGTTCCCTTTAATAACTTAACAATAAGAGCGTCAGGAGCAGTTGGGCCAGTTGAAGTAAGTTCCCCAACTTGATAAGTTTGATTACCAATAGTAAACTGAAAAGCAACTGCCAAAACCTCATCATTATTCAACGCTTGGTTTAAAGAAACATAACCTAATTTGGGGTGTAAAGTAAATTCTGATTCCGTTAATTTTCTGGCTCTTTCTAATTTTTCATAATCCTGTCCTCCTTTAAAATTATAAGGTGGGTTAGACAAATAAGATAATTCACTATTTACTTGATTTATATTTCTAATACCTGAATTAGGGACACCTTGTGTAGTGAAATCATTAATTAAAGTTTGATACATAGTATTCGCTCCATCATTATCGGGATAAATACCTGGTAGAAAGGTAGTAAAATCAGTATTTTGAATATTTCCCTCATAATCATTAGCTTCAGATGGTCCAGTCTCTCCTAAATCCAAGAAAGACAAGATATTTCTGGTATCCTCTGTAATTCCGGTTTTATTTGTAATCCAAACCTCAATTTTAGTAATATTTATTGGAGAATTAATAAAAGGTAAATTAGCTAATACAGTGTTGTAATTCTCCTTAAAATAATGAGCTAAGAAGAAATGTTTATTGGCCTCATATTGATCGGCATAAATATCAAATTCTGTGGTTTGAGCTCCTCCACTAACCTCCACTTCTGAAGTAGTAGATTTTTGTTGAGAGAGAATTCCTGTTATTGTAGTTCTCCCAAATTGAAGTTGTGTTTTCAACCCGAATAAACTTTGACTACCAGTAATGAGAGTTCCGTTTAAAGGTAAACTAACATTCCCAACTTCTATTTTTTTAATTATTTCATCTTCAAATCCAGTATATTCCAACTTCATATCATTTTCAAAATTGAAGGTTGCTTCAGTATTGAAATTTGTAGTTAGTTTTAATTTTTCTCCAATTTTCCCAATTACATTCATCTGAATTTTTTCCTGAAAATCAAATGAAGTTGTTCTTTGTTGTTCTACTGTAAGTTGCGTATTTTCAGAACGATTTATTCTTAAAGAAAATATTAATTCGGCAGAACCTTGCGGGCGAATATCAACTGTATTACCTCCAAATATTTTATCAAAAGCCTCTCCTCCAATGTAGAGTTTTGGTAATCCGAAACTAACTTTAGAACCTCCCTTCCTATCAGAAGTTCTTAAATCCCAATGTTGATTCATCATTTCTGTAACTTGGTAATCTAAATACTCCTCAAATGACATTACTTTTGGAAGGAATAAATCAGTATTTCCAATCCTGCTATATTGAATATACTGATTTGTATTTTCATCATACAAAACAGATGTTTTGAAATTCATTGGAAGATTCATGTACATTCCTCCATACTGATTGGACTGAAAAGGATAAGTTAAATTAGTGTCCTGGGCTAAAGTATCCTGAAAGAAAGTAAATGCTTTTGCATCCTTGCTAAAGATTAGCAAAAACAAAATAAAAAATAAAAATATATTTTTGTATAATTTCTTCAATTCAGATATTTTCTACCCTAAAGATTGTCTTACCAAATCTTCAACACTTAACTCTTGCGGATTGTTTTTTAGTACATGTTCAATCTTCTTTTCTGCCATCTTCTTTGTAAACCCTAAAGCAAGTAAAGCAGATAACGCTTCATCTTTAATAGTATTGTCCTGCGTGAATAATAAATCGGAAGTTTCTTTCCCTTTTCCAACTTTATCTTTTAAATCAATAATTATTCTTTGCGCTGTCTTCCCCCCAATTCCTTTCACATTCTGAATTGAACTAACATCTGCAGAGATAATATAATGGGTGATTTCATCCGCAGTATAAGTAGAGAGAATCATTCTGGCAGTAGAAGGGCCTACCCCAGAAACAGAAATTAATTGCCTAAATAATTGTCTTTCATCTTCTGTAAAAAAACCAAAAAGAGTGTGAGAATCTTCTTTTACAGCCAAATGAGTTAACAATTTACAATTTTCAGTAGTGATTGAAGTATAAGTTTGCAAGGAAATATTGAGTTTGTACCCAACTCCATTACAATCAATTACTACATATGTTGGTGTTTTTTCAACCAACTTTCCATTTATATGTGATATCATTTTATTGTTATTTGAGCGTCCACAACGGCTAAAGTAATCATATTTACTATCTCTCTCACACTACTTCCCAGCTGTAAAATATGGACAGGTTTTTTCATTCCAACCAAAATTGGTCCAATAGAGTCTGTACCTTCTAATTCTTGAATAAGTTTATAGGCAATATTTCCAGATTCTAGATTGGGGAAAATTAAAGTATTGGCCGATTTTTCAGATAAAGCGCTAAAATCAAATTGATATTTCATTTTTTCTTTATTCAGTGCAAAATCTGCCTGAATTTCTCCATCAATTATCATATTAGGATACAATTTATTCAATCGCTTTGCAGCATTTGACATTTTCCTGGATTCAGGAGTTCGGCTACTCCCAAAATTAGAATAACTTAAAAGGGCTATTCTCGGAATAAATTTAAGTGATTTAATTGCTTTAGAAACCAATTCAGTTATTTCAACAATTTCATCTTCAGTAGGATTTACATTTATTGTAGTATCGGCTAAAAATAACGTACCTTTTTTAGTGTTCATAATATACATTCCCAGTACATTTTTAACCTCATCTCTTTTTCCTATAACTTCCAAAGCCGGTTTTATTGTACTTGGATAATTTCTAGTAATACCCGAAATAAGAGCATCTGCCTCTCCTTGTTCCACCATCATAGAACCAAAATAATTTCT
>JABGSE010000056.1 GCA_018647945.1 Flavobacteriales bacterium
TTAATTGTTGTATGAAGGGTGCTAAAAGTGAAATTAAAGCTGTTGCAGAAAGTGACACGGAATTACTTCTTATTCCTATTAATAAGTTAGAAGATTGGTTGCATTATAAAAGTTGGAGATCATTTGTTTTTGGTTCTTATAATAATCGTTTTACTGAGATGTTAGAAGCTATAGATTCGCTTGCTTTTATGAATATGAATGAAAGAATTTTAAAATACCTTAAAGATAAAGTAATTGTAAATAAAGATGAAACTCTTTCTATAACTCATAATATTATTTCAATGGAGTTGAATACTTCCAGGGTAGTAGTGAGCAGAATTTTAAAAAGATTAGAATTAGATGGTGAGATAAAGTTAGATAGAAACCAGATAAAACTTTTAAATTTTTAAAGAAATACTCTTTGTAACATTTGTTACATTATGTATTGTTTTTTGTCATTTAATTTGTGCTTTCAAAATAAAGTAAATTATGATAACATTAATTAAGAAAGTACTTGGAATTAAAACAACTGATTACAATCAGTTAATGAAGGATGGCGCAATTGTCATTGATGTAAGAACTACAGGAGAATTTAATTCTGGGCATATTAAAGGGTCAACTAATGTTCCTTTAGATAAGATTAAATCTAAGATTAAGAAAATTGAAAACATAAAAAAACCAATAATATTCTGTTGTGCATCAGGAATGAGAAGTGGTCAGGCAACTTCCATTGCAAAATCAAGAGGAATTGAATCTTATAATGGTGGAGGTTGGAGTAGTTTAAACAGAAAATTAGAAAATTAAATAAAGATGAAAACAATAAATAAATTATTTGCATTAATGTCATTAATGTTGTTTATATCCTCATGTTCATTTGCTCAGAATAAAAATGATATAGAAATTACTGAATTTAAAACTAAAATAGCATCTCAAAAGTATGTACTTGTTGATGTTCGTACGCAATCAGAATTTGCTAACGGGCATCTTGAAGGTGCATTAAATATTGATTATTTTTCTACTACATTTTCTGATGAGATAAGTAAAATAGGATTTGAAACTCCAGTTTTGGTATATTGCAAATCAGGAAATAGAAGTGGGAAATCCATGAAGATAATGAACGATTTAGGGTTTAATGAAGTGTATAACTTAATAGGAGGATTTAAAGGATGGGTTTCAGGGAAAAATACAATAACAAAAGACTAATGATTATTACTCTTGGAGTAATTCTAGGGGGAATAGCCGGCTATTTTTATTGGAAATATGTTGGTTGTGTTTCTGGTACTTGTGCGATAACATCCGTGTGGTATAAAAGTACTTTATATGGAATGTTCATGGGGGGAATGGTGTTTGATTTAATAAAAGATTATATAAAATAAAAATATGAATATACAAGAATTGATAAACGATAGCAATGTAACAATTGTTGATGTAAGAACGGAAGGTGAATTTTCGGAAGGAAATGTGAATGGCTCAATAAACATTCCTCTTAATGAAGTGGTGGATAGAATAGAGGAATTAAAGGAAATGCAACCTATGGTTTTATGTTGCCTTTCTGGAGGGAGAAGTGGGCAGGCAACTGCTTATTTACAATCTTCAGGTTGCGATAAAGTTTACAATGGAGGAGGTTGGGAAATTGTTAATTCTATGAAGATATAAATAAATGAAAGTAGAACAGATTTATACAAGTTGTTTGGCACAAGGTGCTTATTATATTGAAAGTAATGGAGAGGCTGCAGTGATTGACCCTTTGCGTGAAGTAGGGGATTACATTGATATGGCTGCTGAAAGAGGTGCGAAAATTAAGTATGTTTTTGAAACCCATTTTCATGCCGATTTTGTAAGTGGACACCTAACATTGGCTAAGCATACAGGAGCGACTATTGTATTCGGGCCAACTGCAAAAACTGATTTTGATTGCTTGGTGGCGGAGGATAATCAAGAGTTTAAAGTAGGTAATATTACGATAAAATTACTGCACACTCCAGGGCACACTATGGAAAGTTCTTCCTATTTATTGCTAGATGAAAACGGAAAAGAAATCGCTTTATTTTCAGGGGACACCTTGTTTTTAGGAGATGTAGGAAGACCTGATTTGGCACAAAAATCGAACTTGACTGAAAAGGACTTAGCAGGAATACTATTTGATAGTTTAAGAACTAAAATTATGCCCTTGGCAGATGAGGTAATTGTGTATCCTGGGCATGGTGCTGGTTCCGCTTGTGGGAAAAAAATGAGTACCGAAACTGTGGGGACTATTGGGCATGAAAAATCAACAAACTATGCATTGCGTTCCGATATGACCAAACAAGAATTTATAAAAGAAGTAACGGAGGGAATGTTACCTCCACCAGCTTATTTTCCTGAAAATGTACGCCTAAACAAACAAGGGTACAATCCTGAAAATGACAATATTACAAAAGCAAATATTGCTCTCTCAGTTACTGACTTTAAAAGGATTTCAAAACAAGAAAATGCAGTTATTCTAGATGTTCGCCATCAAAAAGATTTTGTAAAAGGATACATTCCAAATTCCATTTTTATTGGAGTTGATGGAGGTTTTGCTCCCTGGGTAGGGACGATAATTAAGCAGGTAGAAACGCCAATTTTATTGGTTTGTGATAAAGATAGGTTGGAAGAAGTTGCCACTCGTTTGTCACGCGTAGGTTTTGATAGTATTTTGGGGCATTTAAATGGTGGAATTGAATCTTGGAATCAAGATGATTTAGCAACTATTTCATCCATTTCAGCTGATGTGTTGAATACAATTTATCAAGCAGATAATACTATTGATATTGTAGATGTAAGAAAAGAGTTTGAATATAAAAATAGGCATATTGTTTCTGCCGTATTGAATCCTCTAAGTAATTTGAAAAATGATAAACTAAATGCTTTTGCTGAAAATTATGTGCATTGTGCTGGTGGGTATCGTTCGGTTATTGCTTGTTCACTTTTGAAAAGAGAGGGAATACAGAATGTTACTAATATTGAAGGTGGTTTTGGTGCAATAAAAAATACGAATATTCATTTGTCGGATGAAGTGTGTCCATCAACTTTGTAAATTAGTATGAAAAAAAAACATTGGGAAAATATATATTCCAATAAGGGTATGAAGGAAGTGAGTTGGTTTCAAGAAACTCCTGAAACTTCATTAGGTTTAATTGCAAAACTAAATTTAAAGAAAGATGTTTCCATTATTGATGTTGGTGGTGGAGATGGTTTTTTGGTGGATAATTTATTGGCGCTAGGTTACACCAATATTACTGTCTTGGACATTTCAGGAAATGCAATTAATCGTGCAAAAGAAAGGTTGGGAAAATTGGCTGAAAAAGTAAAATGGATTGTTGCTGATATTACTGAATTTGTACCTGAACATCAGTATGCGGTTTGGCACGATAGGGCAGTATTTCATTTTTTAACCAAGGAAAAGGATATAAATAGCTATAA
>JABGSE010000057.1 GCA_018647945.1 Flavobacteriales bacterium
ATAAATCTTTTCCCATACATCATCAGATGCTTCACCAATATCATCACCTCTATCTTCCATATCAGCTAACTCTTGCATTGGACCCATAGCCTTATCAATCATCTCGATTTGAGCCTTCTTTATAGTAATCATAGCCTCTACTGCATCCTCTTCATTGTCAATACCCTTGTCAAGATCTTCTACATTTACATCTCCACAAGAGGTCAATACTACTGAAGCTAAAAAGAATGCTCCAAAAATTGTCATTAATTTTTTCATAATTATTTGTTTTAATATTTGCCTACTTTATAAGGTTTTCAGCTTTCCCTTTTTATTTTCTAGAAAACCTACTTTTCTTTTTAGTGTCCTTTTTTTCAGTTTCATCAATTATTTCTTGGGAAACTTTATCATTATTTTCAATTACAATTACACAAGTATTGCTACAATCTGGGTTTGTATTATACTGTTTAATTGTATTTTCCCAGAGATAAGCGTCTTCACTATTTTCATTACCAGCATCAGTGTAAAAAGCTATCAACTTTTTATCCTTATCAAATGTACAATAGATAGAAGAGGCTTCTGTGAAATAATCCGCTCCTTTTGATTTTACATAATTATTATCTTTTGATCTTATTTCTAACTTTTTATGTAAATACCTGTATTCAATAATCATTTCACCTTCAGCAAGGTTCTGATAAAAATCAAATGGTTCTACTCCTAATGTAGTCTGAACTTCATTAGAGGTCATTCCTAGTTCAACATAAAACAATTTATCAATTGTTGTAAAATGTTCCTTCTGTATTTTCTGAGCATTAGTAAGAGTAACTAAACAAACACCTAGAAATATAAATATTCTTGTTAAATTTTTCATAATTTTAATTTTATTCGTTATCAGTTATTGTACCAGTTGTTTTTAATTCAATACCAATTTTACCATTTAAATCGATAAAATCGCATAATGAACAATCTTTATCATTTACTACTTCTTTTTCTCTTTCTACTTTAATGCAAGGATCTCCTTCACAATTTTTACTTTCATTTAAAACATAGTAGTAATTTTCAGTATCACATGGGCAGTATTTACAAGATTTGTCAGATTTTGTCGCTTCTGAATTATAATTGATAGCTCCTTCATCCATACATCCTGCAATAAAATCAAATTCTGGAATACATTTCTCACCACAATTTCTTTTCGGATCATAATCTGGATTTGGTTTGTAATTACATGGGCAGTATTCGCACCAACCATTATCCTCCAATGCATCCTTATCATAATTAAGAGCTTCAACATCCATACAACCTTTAACTATAATTACAGGATACTTACAACTACCATCATCTAAATTTGCTTGACTATTATAATTTAATGCCTCTTGATCAGTACAACCTAAGCATTTAATATAAGTATCATTTGTATTGCAAGATTCTTTTACAGTATTGTTAAAACATAACACATCATTTACGATAGCTGATTTCGCTTGTTCAGTTATAATATTATCTAACAATCCATCTCTATAATAAAGTAATACTTGTTTTCTTTCATTACTATAAATATCTTCTCCAGTCTTTAATCCAGCTTTTTTATGTTCAATATCAGCTTCAAATTCTCTTAATAGATTACTATAATTATATACATGAATCTCGCAATTATCAACATTATGGTAAATTTCATAAGGATATAATTTGGTGACAGATAATACCTCTCCTTTTGTCATACCCCTTTGTAATTTGATTAAATCATTTACTGAGATATTATAATCTGTTATTACCTTATCAAATTTACAACTTCCGTCACTTAAGGTTGCTAACTTATTGTAATTAACAGCATTTCTATCAATACACCCTTTAACTTCTTCAATAATAGGAATCTCCTCAATTACCTTTGTTGTTCCGCATGATGTAATAATTATCACCATGAATAAATATAGAATTTTTTTCATAATTATTTATTTTAATATTTGACTACTCTATTAAGGTTTTCGTCTTTCCCTATTTTTATTACCCTTTTATTTTGTTAAAATATATCTTCTAAAATTTCAGAGAAGAATCCACCTATTACTACATAACTTAAAACTATCCCAATAAATAATATTAAGATTCCATTTTTAGAAATAGCAAATTCAACTAATTTAATAACTAATTTAATCAAATATTGATAAACTTCTTTAAAAATATAAGTACCAACTAATACAAATGCTGAAACAGCCATGATTCCTAATGATGCTAATCCACCAGATTTAAGAAATTCAAAATATGCCGTATATTCATTAAACCCTATAATCCAAATACCATCTGAACCAGAATCAAAATCTACCATTTGTCCTAATAACTGCAACATATCTGCTAATGGAAAATATACTAATGAACTTAATATTGCAGCAACTAGAGTAAGTATTCCAACTAAAAATAATAGTAAAGATAATACTTCACCAAAAATCATAATCATTGTTGGAAATACTGATTTATACATGTAATGTATTAATCCTTCGTATGGTGATTCCTCTAACTGATTAGTTCTTTTCTTAACAAATAAGAATAAAACATAAATAGTCGCCAGACATAGCACTAAACCAATTAAGAATCCAATCACTGATGTAAATTGTTGCATCCCTTCTAGATTTTCAAACTTTGAGAAATATCCATAACGATAAGAGTCATCATCTGAAAACATATTTATTATACACTCCCATAAACCTGAGGCTATAATTCCCCATCCTATTAATCTAAAGAAGAGAACAATAATAGATTTAAAAATATTACCATTATCGATTCTATCTAATAAGTTTTTTACTTCTGATTCTAACCTATCTCCAAATCCTTGATTTGCAGACATAGCGGGAGTCGATTCTTGTGCTACATTTTCATTTTCCATAATTTATATAATTTTAAATACTGCCTACTCTATTAGGTTTTCAGATTTCCCTTTGAATCTATTTGACAAATTTAATAAAATATATGTATTATATATAAAATTATCAGTTTTTATTAAGATAACAATCTAATTATAAATATATTAAGTTTTTTATTAATAAAAATAATAATATTATTCTAATCATTTTCTACTAATTGAGTTTTTAATATCAGCAACAAATTGTTTTATTTTTTGCTCTTCTTCTTTCTTACAGATAAGTAAAGCCTCTTTGGTGTCTACTATTATATAACCATCCATACCTTGTATAACAGCCACTTTTTCTTTTGGCAGCTTTACAATATTATTTTCAGAATCATATAACAGAACTTGTTTGGAAATAAGAGTATTATTAAACTCATCCGCTTCAATATGATTTTCCAAAGATCCCCAAGTTCCTAAATCACTCCACCCAAAATCAGAAGGATAAACAAATACATTCTTACTCTTTTCCATAATTCCATAATCAATACTTATATTTTTACATGTAGGAAATACTCTATTTATAAAATCAATCTCATCATCTGTATTGTACAATTCTTTTCCTTCCAAAAAAACCTCATACATTTCAGGAAGTAATTTTTCAATAGACAAAACAATCGAACTTACTGACCAAATAAACATCCCAGAATTCCATAGGAAATCTCCACTATCTAAAAACTGTTGTGCTATTTCCAGATTTGGCTTTTCGGTAAAAGTTTTTACTTTCCTAAGAGTTTCATTCTCTTTACAACATTTTTCTGAAAACTGAATATACCCATAACCTGTTTCTGGCCTACTTGGTTTTATACCCAAAGTAATCAAGTAATCTTTTTGTGCACTTACTTCTAAACATTCCTTTACAATTCTCTCAAACTCATCTTCATTTGTAACTAAATGATCAGAAGGTGCTACAATAATATTTGCATCCCTATTTTCATGTTGTATTTTAAAACTTGCATAAGCAATACAAGGAGCAGTGTTTCTTCTAGCTGGCTCACATAATATGTTTTGCTCTTTTATATTTGGAAGCTGCTTTTTACAAATATCTTTATAATCAGTATTGGTCACAATTAATATCTGAGAAGGAGGACAAATTTTACTCAACCTCCTAAAAGCCTGTTGGAGTAAGGTTTCTCCATTTCCTAAAACATCTAAAAATTGTTTTGGTATTTTGGAAGTACTCATAGGCCAAAACCTACTACCAATACCTCCCGCCATTATTATTGCATAATTATTATTTATCATCTTTTTTCATTTAATGCAAAAGTAACAAATAAAGTTATAATGGAGTTATCTCAGATAAAGGAGAAAATCTGTAAAGTTTCTGAGTAGAAATTTCTTGACATTTATAATTTTTTCGGAGCTTACAAATTCTAATAAATTGTTGCCCATTATTTATTTTAAATTCATCTCCATCCAGAATTTCAGAAACAGTAATTACATCTTTATTATCGTATTTTTTCAGCACTTTTGTTAGTTCAATGTCTCGAACAGTAGTAGCAGCGGGATTGAGTAAATGAGCACTCAACTTCATTAAAATATCATTTGGGAAAAATGATGGATTTATAAAAGGAAGAATCATTTTTCGGAACTCCTCTTTCCACTCTGAACCATGAGGTTTTACTTTTCTTCTATACTTTTTCCAAGTACTTGCATGTGCCATTTCATGAACCAAAGTAATCAGAAAAGAATATTGATTTAAAGTTTTATTAATTTTTATCACATTCTTCGCCCCTATTTTTGGAATAAAAACTCCCAATCTGGATTTATTATTTTTACTTAAAGAGATATGAACCCCAAACTCTTTTTCCCACTTTCTTATTATTATAAGAGATTTAGGGTTTATATATTCTGAAAGAAAATCCATTAACTTAATAGATTATAAGCAACAAAGGAAGATATATATGCAAGTCCAGTCATATAAACAAGTTGAATTAATGGCCATTTCCATCCTTTAGTTTCTCTATAAACAACTGCAATAGTTGTCATACATTGCATTGCAAATGCATAAAACAACATTAATGATATACCAACTGCAGTTGTAAAAAATGGTTTCCCTGTTTCTAAATTTTTAGCAGATTTTAATTTCTTTTTTATAGAATAATTATCCGTACCTCCAACGCTATAAATAGTTGACATGGTCCCCACAAAAACCTCACGAGCAGCAAAAGATGTTATCAAGGAAATCCCAATTCTCCAATCAAATCCTAAAGGTTTAATTACTGGCTCTATTGTCTTTCCAATTATACCTGCATAGGAGGCTTCTAATTTTTTTGATTGAATATCATATTCTAGATTCTCTGCCGAAGCATAATCTTTTTCAATTTGCTCGAATTTCCCCGAAGGAGCATATGAAGATAGAACCCATAAAACTATTGAAATAGCAATAATTACTTTACCAGCATCAAACAAAAATACCTTAACCTTTTCAACAATTGTATATAGTACCGTTTTATAATCCGGAATCTTATAAGATGGTATTTCCATTACATAAAAACCCCTTTCTTTTGCTTTTATAATAAATTTCAAAATAAATGCCGTAATAAGTGCCGCGATAAATCCAAGTAAATAAAAGGCCATCATCACTAATCCTTGCATATTAAAAGGACCCCAACTTGCAGTTTCAGGAATCATCATTGAGATAATTAATGTGTAAACAGGCAATCTAGCAGAACAACTCATTAATGGAACAACAAAAATAGTAATCAACCTTTCTTTAGATGAGGAAATAGTTCTGGTAGACATAATTGCCGGTACAGCACATGCCGCACCACTTAGCAATGGTATTATTGATCTTCCATTCAGACCAAAACCTCTTAATATCTTATCCATAATAAAAGATACTCTTGCCATATATCCAGTATCTTCTAGAAAAACAATAAAAGCAAATAAGAATGCAATTTGAGGTACAAATATGATAATACCACCCAATCCCGCTAAAATACCGTTTACAATTAAATCATTTAACACCCCTGGATTCATAGTGTTTGCCACCCAACTGGAAAAAGAAGAAAAACCACTATCAATCCACTCCATTGGCAACTGAGACCAAGAGAAAATTGCCTGGAAAATTAAAAACAAAACTAATAAGAAGAATGTGTAACCTAATATTGGATGTAGTAATAAATCATCAATCTTTTTTGTAAAATTCCTTTTAATCAACGCTTTGTTTTCTCCAATACATTGATAAAGGATTTTATCAATACTTTTATATCTCCTAACGGTTTCTTTAGCTTGAAATCTACTTGGAATAAATTTCTCATCTTTAATCAGGACTTCTAGATTAATCTTTGATGCTGAGTTATTATCTACATAGTGTCTACAAAGAGATAAAAAACTAGCATAATTATTATCATCTTTTCTAATTATATTGGCATTCTCTATAATATCTGGGAAAATTTCTTTAATATTTAGAATTTCCTTCTTTGGAAAATTAACAGATAAAATAGTATCTTTTAACTCCTTGATACCTGTTCTTTTTCTAGCATTTATCTCAACAATATTAATACCTAACTGATCTGAAAGATGAGGTATGTCAATTACAATACCCATATCTCTAGAAATATCAATCATGTTAAGAGCTAAAATTACTTCTCTTTTCAAATCAATAATTTGAGATAGAAATAAAAGAGATTTTCGTAAATTTGATGAATCTGCAACAACAACAATTACGTCTGGATAATCTTGGTTTGCTTTATTACAAAGTATCTGTTGTGTTACTTTCTCGTCTAATGATTTTGAATATAAACTATATGTTCCAGGCAAATCAATAATCTGAGCTTTTGTAGACATGTCTAATTTACAGTTTCCTAGTTTCTTATCTACTGTAATACCTGGATAATTGCCTACTGATTGATTTAAGCCAGTTAATGCATTAAATAAAGTAGACTTTCCAGAATTAGGATTTCCAGCCAATGCAACTTTAATGTTCTTCTTAATCATTATGAGTCTTAACTATTATATTATCTGCATCAGATAATCGAATACTTATTAGTAAATTAGATACCACAACAGCTATAGGATCTGAAAAAGGAGATTTTCTTTCTACTTCAATCAATTGTCCTGGAGTAACACCCATTTCTAAAAGCTGTTGCTCCAAAAACTCATCTTGGATGGATTCGACAAAAGCCTT
This sequence comes from Flavobacteriales bacterium, assembly GCA_018647945.1. GTDB lineage: Bacteria > Bacteroidota > Bacteroidia > Flavobacteriales > BACL11. The sequence goes on from JABGSE010000057.1 coordinate 7,002, forward strand.
CTCTCCCACTTGTAATTCCGACAATCTTTTCATGCCGCAAATCTAACTATTTAGAATCAATCTAATCTATTTATTAAGAATTACTTTCTACACCTTTAGTTTCAGAATTTGAAAAGTTGGGACAACTGTTACAATCATCATTTTTAAGAAGTCCGCAAGAGTTAAAAAGTACTAGTGTCAAAAAAATTAAAATGTATTTTTTCATATTATTAAAACTTTGCTCAAAAGTATAGAAAATTTCAAAGACGATAAAGTCATCTGTTATTAAAAATATAATTACTTTTAGGCCCATGATTAAAAGTCTGAAAAGCATAGGTGAATATTTTATAATGATGCGGAAAGTAGTAAGTAGACCCCAAAAATATTCTGTATTTTTTAAGCAAATCATTTTAGAGCTTGATAAAATAGGACTTAACTCTGTAGGGATTGTCATTATCATCTCATTTTTTGTGGGAGGAGTAGTTACCATACAAACTTCCATCAATATGAGTAACCCCATTTTACCAAAATATTTAATAGGATTAGCCACACGAGATTCCTTGATTCTTGAATTTTCACCAACAATGATTTGTTTAATTCTAGCAGGAAAAGTAGGTTCTAATATTGCGTCCGAAATTGGTACAATGAGAGTAACAGAACAAATTGATGCCATAGAAATTATGGGAGTAAATTCTACATCCTTTTTAATTTTACCTAAAATAATTTCGGCAATGTTCTTTTTTCCTTTTTTAATAATTATCAGTATGTCTATCGGACTTGTTGGTGGTTGGATTGGAGGTCATGCTGTAGGTGTGAGTACCGCTGATTATCTATATGGAATAAAATATGATTTTCTACCATATTACATTACTTACGCTCTTACAAAAACCATTGTTTTCGCTTTTATTATTACATCTGTTTCTGCTTATTTTGGTTATTTTACAAAAGGAGGAGCGATAAATGTTGGGGTGTCAAGTACCAAAGCAGTAGTTTACAGTAGCATTATTATTCTTATTTTCAATTTCATTTTAACCGATTTATTACTTTCATGATAATTGTTGAAAACATACATAAAAAATTTGATGGTAACCAAGTACTTAATGATATTTCATTCACATTTGAACCAGGAAAAACAAATTTAATTATTGGAGAAAGTGGATCAGGAAAAACCACTTTATTAAAAATATTAATTGGACTTTACGACTTAGATAGTGGAACCATAAAATATAATGAAAGGGTTTTTACTGAGATGAAACTCAAACAAAAAAGACAACTCAGACAAGAAATTGGCATGTTATTTCAAGGAGGAGCACTTTTCGATTATATGACTGTGGAAGAAAACATTATGTTTCCATTAACTATGTTTACCAATCAAACTGAAGAAGAAAAACTAGATAGAGTGAATTTCTGTTTAAATAGAGTAAATTTAGAAAACAAAAACCATTTATTACCTTCCGAATTAAGTGGAGGAATGCTTAAAAGAGTTGCTATTGCAAGGGCAATTTCCATGAATCCGAAATACTTGCTTTGTGATGAACCAAATTCGGGATTAGATCCAAAAACGGCAATTCTGATTGATAATTTAATTCAAGAAATTACACAAGAATACAACATTACAACAGTAGTAAATACTCACGATATGAATTCGGTAATGGAAATTGGTGAAAAGATAGCATTTATATATAATGGTGTTATTTGGTGGGAAGGACATAAAGAAGAATTGATAAATTCTGATAATAAACAGTTGAATGATTTTGTATTTGCTTCCGAACTTTTTAAGAGATTGAAAAAATCCTAATGAAAAAAGTTAAAGCAAAAAAACATTTAGGTCAGCACTTTCTTGAAGACTTGAATATTGCTGAAAACATTGTAAATCTGTTAGAATTTAAAAATGAAACTATATTAGAAATTGGTCCTGGGATGGGAGTTCTCACTCAATTTTTAGTTAAAAAAAATATAGATTTTGAAGTTATTGAATTAGATAGAGAATCTGTTTTTTACTTAAGATTAAACTATCCTAAATTAAAAATAATAGAAGGAGATTTTTTAAAAATAAATATTTCTGAAATCTACACAAAACCCATGTCTTTAATTGGAAATTTTCCATATAACATTTCCTCACAAATACTTTTTAAAGCATTCGAAAACAGAAACACAATAACAGAAGTTGTAGGAATGTTTCAAAAAGAAGTGGCCGAAAGAATTGCTTCTTTAAAAGGAAAAAAGAAAGGAATTTTAAGTGTTTTACTTCAAGCATTTTATAATATTGAATATTGTTTTACAGTAGATGAGTATGTATTTAATCCTCCTCCAAAAGTAAAATCTGGAGTCATCAAATTAGTGAGAAATACTAGAAAAAAACTTGACTGTGATGAAAAATTATTTATTCAGATTGTAAAAACAGGATACAATCAGAGGAGAAAAACTTTGAGAAATTCATTAAAATCCTTTTCTTTGGAACCAAATTCAGAAATAGATATTCTTCTACAAAAAAGAGCCGAACAATTAGATGTAGAAGACTTTATAAAACTGACTCAGCATGTCGAAAAAAAACGAAATAAATAATAACTTTTTAGAGGATTTATCTGATTTAATATCAACTAACTCTTCTCAAAAAATTAAGGAATTAATTTGTGATTTACATATTGCAGATATAGCCGAAATTATTTCTGAGATATCTATAGATAAAGCAAATTATTTATTTCAACTTATTGATGAGGAAAAATCCGCATTAGTTTTAATGGAATTGGAAGAAGAAGTGAGAGAACATTTACTCTCCTTATTATCCTCCAAAGAAATTGCAACTGAAGTAATTGAAAACCTAGAATCAGATGACGCTACAGATGTAATATCTGAACTTCCGGAACGGCAAAAAGAAGAGGTTTTATCTTTAATTGAAGATAATGATCATGCTTCCGATATTTCAGATTTATTAAACTATCCAGAAGATACTGCGGGGGGATTAATGGCAAAAGAACTTATAAAAGTTAATGAAAACTGGAACACATTACAATGCCTGAAAGAAATGAGAAAACAGGCATCTGAAGTAAAAAAAGTTCATACCATATATGTTGTAAATGATAACGACAAATTGATTGGTTCCTTATCTTTAAAAAAACTTTTACTTACAGAAACGAAAGTAGAAATAAAAGAAATTGTAAATACCGACTTAATATCAGTTCCTGATAGAGAAGATGATGAAAGTGTTGCAAACATCATGAATAAATACGACTTAATTGTAATTCCAGTTGTTGATAAAAATGGAGTTTTACTAGGAAGAATTACAATTGATGATGTAATGGATGTAGTAAAAGAAGAAGCCGAAAAAGATTATCAAATGGCATCTGGTATTACTGAAGATGTAGAATCCTCTGACAGTGTTTGGCAACTTACTAGAGCAAGACTTCCATGGTTACTGATTGGTTTATTTGGAGGTTTATTGGGAGCAAATATTATTGGATTTTTTGATATAGAAAATAATTTTGAATTGGCTTTTTTTATTCCACTAATTGCCGCAATGGGAGGAAATGTAGGGGTACAATCAGCAGCTATTGTGGTGCAAGGACTAGCAAATGATTCTATAAAAATTAATACTATTTTTAGTAAATTAACCAAGGAATTAGGAGTCGCTCTTTTAAATGGAATTACTTGTTCTGCTATTATTTTTGGAGCAACAGCCGTACTTCAATACCCTATTGGATTAAGTATCACTGTAAGTTTATCTCTTTTGGCAGTAATTGTTTTTGCAGCACTTTTCGGAACATTTGTACCTCTAACTTTGAATAAATACAAAATTGATCCCGCACTTGCTACAGGTCCCTTTATCACCACAGTAAACGATATTTTAGGGCTTGTAATTTACTTCCTTATAGGACTAGCAATTTTATAAATGAAAATCCTTTTTACAGACTCAGTTCATCCTCTTTTAAAATCAGAACTTATAAAAGAAAAAAATATTTGTGAGGAAAATTTCTCATCAAATAAAGAGGAAATTGAAAAAATAATTTGTGGATATGACGGAATTATAATTAGAAGCAGGTTTGAAATTGACAAGCATTTTATTGACAAAGCCAAAAACTTAAAATTTATTGCTCGGGTTGGCTCCGGGATGGAAAATATTGATGTAGAATATGCAAATTCAAAAAGAATAAAATGCTTTAATGCCTCAGAAGGAAATAGACAAGCTGTAGCCGAACATGCATTAGGAATGATACTTTCACTTTTTAATAATTTGAATAGAAGTGACAAAGAAATCAGAAACGGAAAGTGGAAAAGAGAAAAAAATAGAGGACACGAATTATCTGGAAAAACAATCGGAATTATTGGTTTTGGAAATAATGGAGCCGCTTTTTCAAAAGTTCTTTCTGGATTTGATGTTGAGATTTTATCATACGACAAGTATTTAGAAGATTATAAATACAAATCAACTATGGAGGAAATATACAATAAAGCCGACATTATTAGTTTACACATTCCTTTAACAGAAGAAACTACTTATTTAGTGAATGAAAACTTTATAAATAATTTTGAGAAAAATTTCTATCTGATAAATACTGCAAGAGGAAAATGTGTAAATACAAAATCATTGGTTAATTCAATGAAAGAAGGAAAAATAAAAGGAGTTTGTTTGGATGTGTTAGAATACGAAAAAACATCTTTCGAAAAATTATCTGAAAATGGTTTTACAGAAGAAATGAAATATCTAATTGATTCAGAAAATACAATATTAAGCCCTCATGTTGCTGGGTGGACAGTAGAAAGTAATGTGAAAATATCAGAAATATTATTCCAAAAAATAAAGGAGAATTTTAAGAATTAATTACTAAAGTTTCTTTCAATTTTTCTATATCCGAATTCAAAATATTTAGCTTTAATTTTTCATTATCCAAATCAGAAATAACCGAATTATTATCTTGAAAAAGATTATAATAATACTCTATTCCTTCATTCATATTGAGCATAAACTTAGAAAGATATTTATCTTGCTTTTTATTGAAATCATCTTTTACATCTCTAATTTTATTCTTCAAAAAATCGATATACAATTGAAATTCTTTCACAAACATATTAGGACGATCATCACTGGAAATAACATTTATTTTACCATAGATATGATGTACCATTTCAGATAAACTTAAAGTCTTTGAAAAATATGCCATATTTGGCCCAGGACAAATTGAAACTCCCATACTATCTTTTGTAGCGATATTATTTTTAATCATAGATGTTGCACTCAATCCCACACACAAACAAGTTTTTTCAATAATTTTATCATACTTTTCATTTTCCGTCAACTCTTTCTCATCCTTTATTTCATCAAACTTTATACTCTGAAATTTTCTGGAAGCTGTACACATCCCTTGTTTATTATACTCATAGTTCATTGCCAAAAATTTCCTTGGGCACGAGCTTCCCGCTTTTCCTTTTTGTGCATTTTCCATCTTTTCAATTTCTTTCGAGCTGCCCCTCAAATTATTAAAAGGAACTCCTAAAGGAGAAACATTACTCAAATATAAGTCTTTTTCTTTTGCATTTTTCAATTGTTCAATAGTATCATCATCAACTGTTGTAACCGTTGGAACCAATAAAAATGGGGTTCCCCAACCAACAGAATCCAAATTATAATGATTAATTAAAAAATCATGTTCTTCAGAAGTGCCTACTCCACCTTGTGCAGTAATTTTTATTTTTAAAGTTTCTTTTGGAACAATTTTATCATTTGATTCTAACGCTTGCTGACATACTTCATAGGTAGAATCTATTAATTCTTGTTTTTTATCTCTGAATTCAGCTAAAATTGGGCCCATTAAAAAACCATCTGTAGCAAAAGCATGTCCCCCACAATTTAATCCAGATTCGACTCTATATTCTGAAACCCATAATCCTTTTTTTGCAAGAAATTTTCCTTGGATCATTGCAGAACGGAAATCAGAAACTTTTAATACAATTTTCTTTTTTATATAACCATTTTCATTTGGGAAAAAATCTGGAAATGAAGAGATATAACCATATAATCTTGGGTTCATCCCTGCTGAAAAAATAATAGAAGATTCTAAATTACTATTTGCAAAACCTCTAAGTCCAGCATGTGCATCATTAAATTCTGAAGGAAGTTCTACTCCTTTTTTGTAATTTGTTTTATCAACTTTGGTCATTATGTTTACATCAACACTTCCTAAACTCATATTTTCCTTAACCCAGAAGTTAATTTCTTCCATAGAAGGCAAACCTTCAATAAATACTTGGAAATCCTTTTTGATGTTTGATGTATCAGGAAGTAGATTAAAATATTGTTTCAAATCTTCTTCCTTTTCTTTAATTTTTGAAATAAAATTATTGTATTTTTCTTCAATTAACTCATTCACTAGATTCAAATATGCAGTAATTCTTACAGCTCTGGAATCCTCCTCTTTTATAGAAATTTCTTCATAATCTCTGTTATTTAAGTCACAGTACATTTTTCTTAATCTTTCAAGCAAAACATCATCTGCCAAAGCAATTACTGAATCTATTCCATATTGAGCTACTTTTAAAGGAGTATCAGCAGTAAATGCAGTTCCCATTACTGGGATGTGAAAAGAGTGTGAATTTGACATTTATTTTTATTTGAATTTTGAACTGCAAATATACAAACAATTTCATGAATAAGAATTGATATAATTATTCTATTGTTTTACTACGATTTGAATAGTATTTCTACTTTTTTGTTCTAAAATTAATTTCTTTCCTTTTAACACTAAATCTACTGCTTGTTCGTCATAATGACGAATAGTAAACAAGGTTAAATCATCATTAAAATAAACATTAAAACTTTCATTAAGAATTTTAATTAATTTGGAAACTCTCTTTTTATTATTATCTATACATATTGAAAAGCTAGCAGCAGAATTCTGCATTAAATTGACACTAATATTTAATTCTGATAAAACATTAAAGATTTCACTCAGATGATTTTCAACAATAAAAGATAAGTTAATGTCCGAAATAGAAATAAGAATTTGATTTTCTTTTACAATATAAGATGGAATTAATGGAGTTATTTCTACATCATTTTTAATAATTGTTCCCTTATTATTTGGTGAAATAAATGATTTAACAAAAAGTGGAATACTCTTTCTTTTGAGAGGATATATTGTTTTAGGATGTATCACTTTTGCTCCAAAATATGCAAGTTCAACAGCTTCAGTAAAAGGAATCTCTTCTAATAACTCTGAGTTTTCAAAATATCTTGGGTCAGAATTCAACAAACCATCAACATCTTTCCAAATTACAACTTCTGTTGCATTTATACAATATCCAATAATTGCAGCAGAAAAATCTGACCCTTCTCTGCCCAAAGTTGTAGTGAAATTTTCTGAAGTACATCCAATAAAACCTTGTGTAATTTTTGGAAACTCACTTTTAACTGATAGTATTGACTTTTCTGTAATACTCCAATTCACTTTTGCAAATCGGTGAGTATTATCAGTTTTTATAATATCTCTTGCGTCAATCCAAATATTTTTAAATCCTATTTTATTTAAATAAGAACTCATTATTTTTGTGGAAATTAATTCTCCAATAGATACAATTTGATCATAATCGTAATCGTAATTTTCATTAGGATCATCTTCCAAAACCCATTCAATTTCTACAAATAAATTATTAACATCATTGTAAATTTGTTCTTCCTTTTCAAATAAATTATCTAAAATTGAATAATGAAAATCCTTTACTTTCTGAAGTAAATAAGATGTTTCAGAGGAGTGATTAACATATTTATCTAGAACATCTTCCAGCATATTTGTAACTTTTCCCATTGCCGAAAAAATAATAAATAAATCGTCATTTTTATGGGAAAATAAAATTTCGGAAACATTCTTTATGCTTTCAACATCCTTTATTGAAGCTCCACCAAACTTAAATACTTTACTCATTATTTTCTTATAATTTCAGATGACAAAGTTAACAATTGTTTTATCATAAAAAGACAATAAAATATCCGATATTTGCAATACAAATTAAAACACTTTTATGAAAGTTGCATTTTTAACATCTGGAGGAATTGCTCCATGTTTGTCTTCATCTATTGGAAGGTTATCCGAAAACTATTTAAATAATTATCCTGATGCAGAAATTATTGGATACCTAAATGGATACAAAGGACTCTTGATGGGAAACTCTATTTCATTTCCAAAAAGTTTGGTAAATAACACTGATAAATTTCATCAATTTGGAGGAAGTCCAATTGGAAATAGCAGGGTAAAACTAACAAATATTGAGGACTGTATTGATAAAGGATACATACAAAAAGGTGAAATCCCTTTGGAAGTTGCAGCTGCTCAATTAGTAAGAGATGGAGTAACTATTTTACACACAATTGGTGGAGATGACACCAACACAACCGCTGCAGATTTATCAAATTATCTGAAAGAAAATAATTATAATTTAACAGTAGTGGGACTACCAAAAACAGTTGACAATGATGTTTTTCCTATTTATCAAACCTTGGGAGCTTGGACAGCAGCCGAGCAAGGAGCAATCTTTTTCGAAAATATTGCAAATGAAAACACAACATCCGATAGACAATTAATTATTCATGAAGTAATGGGAAGACATTGCGGATGGCTAACTGCAGCAACCGCATTGGAATACAGAAACAGATTAGACAACTTTAATTTTATCCCTGAAATTGGATTGCGTAGAGAAAAATGGGAAGTACACTCCATTTTTATCCCTGAAAAAGAGATTGATTTTGATTCGGAATGTGAAAGATTAAATAAAATAATGGACAAATACGATTGCGTAAATGTGTTTTTAAGTGAAGGAGCCGGTCTGGAAACTATTGTAAAAGAAACTGAAAAAGAGGGAGGGAAAGTTTTACGAGATGCTTTTGGTCATGTAAGATTGGATGATTTAAATCCTGGACAATGGTTTGCCAAAAAACTTGCTGAGAAATTAAAAGCAAACAAAGTTCTTGTTCAGAAAAGTGGGTATTTTGGAAGATCTTCAAAATCCAATAAAAAAGATTTGGACCTAATATTTGCAGTAGCAGATAAGGCAGTGGAAAGTGCAGTAAACAAAATAAGTGGAGTTGTTGGATGGGATGAAGATGATAACAACAATTTAAATTGTATTGATTTTAACAGAATTAAGGGAGGGAAACCATTTGACATAACGCAAGAATGGTACACAAATATGATGAATGAAATTCATGATATAAAATAAGAAAATTGAAAAAATCTTCATTATTACAACATTTTCCTGTATCAAAACACTTTACAGAATTAAATAATGCAATAGAACATCCGAAATGCAAAATAAACATTACTGGATGTATTGGATCTTCAAAAGCAGTTTTAGCAGCTTCTAATGTTAAAAATCAGAAACATCCACAACTATTTATTTTAAACAATAAAGAAGAAGCAAATTATTTTATTAATGATTTAGAAATTCTTATAAATAATGAAGTTTTCTTTTATCCCGCATCATACAGAAGAGCGTATCAAATTGAAGAAACGGATAATTCCAATATCCTTTTAAGGGCAGAGGTTTTAAATAAATTAAATAATAAGAGAAATTCAATAATCGTTAGTTATCCTGACGCTATTTTTGAGAAGGTTGTAAGCAGAAAAGTGTTAAAACAAAAAACAATTACTTTACAAGTTTCTGACATTCATCATCCTGATTTAATAGAGGAAACTCTTTCAGAAAATGAATTTACAAAAGTAGATTTTGTAACTGATCCTGGACATTTTTCGGTAAGAGGAGGCATTGTAGATGTGTTTTCTTATGCGGATGAAAACCCTTTTCGAATTGAGTTTTTTGATGATGAAATAGAGAGTATTCGATCCTTTAATATCAATACTCAACTTTCAATTGAAAACAAAAATAAAGTTTCCATTATCCCAAATACTGAAGCAAAAAAAACAGAAAGCAAACAAGTAAGCATTTTGGAATATCTGCCAAAAAATAGTGTTATTTGGATTAATGACTCTCAATTAACATTAGGGATTTTAGAACAAAATTTCGAAAAAGCAGAAATTGAATTTCAGAAAATAAAGGATAATACAGTTACTCAACTTTCACCTGAAAACATCTTTACAAATGGGAATGAATTTGGAAATGAACTAGAAGAATTTAAGGTGGTTGAGTTTGGGAACAATACAATATTCAGTAAGGATACGAAAATTGAAGTTAATAATTCTCCCTTAACAACTATCAACAAACAATTTGATTTGCTAATTTCAGAACTTTTAGAAAATCAGAAAAAGGAATACAAAAATTTGATTTTATGTTCTTCTGAAGAACAGGAAAACAGGTTTAAATCAATATTAGAAAATAGTGAAAAAGAAATATTTTGTCAAAATATAAACCTTTCATTACATGAAGGATTTATTGATCATGACAATAAAATTGCCATTTATACCGATCATCAAATTTTCAATCGTCATCATAGATTTACAAGTAAAACAAAGTTTACTGATAAACAGGCAATCACTCTAAAGCAACTTACAAATTTACAAATTGGAGATTATGTAACTCATATTGACCATGGTGTTGGGGAATTTGATGGACTTCATAAAATTGAAAATAATGGAAAATATCAAGAGAGTATAAAATTAATTTATAAAAATGGAGACATCCTTTATTTAAGTGTTCATTCATTGCATAAAATTTCCAAATTTTCTGGAAAAGAAGGATTTAAGCCAACAATAAACAAACTTGGAGGAACAAAATGGCAAACCACCAAACAGAAAACCAAAAACAGAGTAAAGAAAATCGCGTTTAATCTTATTCAACTTTATGCAAAAAGAAAAACATTAAAAGGATTTCAGTTTTCTACAGACAGCTATTTACAACATGAATTGGAAGCCTCTTTTATGTGGGAAGACACTCCTGATCAAATAAAAGCTACTAATGCAATTAAGGAAGATATGGAAAAAGAAATTCCAATGGACCGATTAATTTGTGGAGATGTTGGATTTGGAAAAACAGAACTTGCCGTAAGAGCTGCCTTCAAAGCTGTTGCCGATAATAAACAAGTTGCAATTTTAGTTCCCACTACAATTCTTGCTCTTCAACATTATAAAACTTTCAAAAAAAGATTAAAAGATTTTCCTTGTAATGTTGATTATATAAACCGATTTAAAAGTACAAAAGAACAAAATAAAACTCTGGAAAAGTTAAAAAGTGGAGAATTAGACATAATTATTGGAACTCACCGATTAGTAGGAAAAGATGTGAAATTTAAAGATTTAGGACTTCTGGTAATTGATGAAGAACAAAAATTTGGAGTAAACATTAAAGATAAATTAAAGAAGATAAAATCGGATGTAGACATCTTAACCCTATCCGCAACACCAATCCCAAGAACATTACAGTTTTCATTATTAGGAGCAAGAGATTTATCTCTCATAAACACTCCTCCACCTAACAGACAATCTATCAATACTGAAATATGCGGATTTAATGAAGAGATAATTAGAGACGCTATTCAGTATGAAATATCAAGAAATGGACAAGTATTTTTCATCCATAACCGAATTGAGAATATAAAAGAAGTTGCAGGATTAATTCAGAGACTCGTACCAAATGCCAAAGTCAGAATTGGACACGGACAACTGGAAGGGAAAATGTTAGAAGAGATGATGATTGACTTTATTGAAGGTGATTATGATGTTTTGGTTTCTACCACAATTGTGGAAAACGGAGTAGATGTTCCAAATGCGAATACAATAATAATTAATAATGCAAATAATTTTGGACTGAGTGACTTACATCAAATGAGAGGAAGAGTTGGAAGATCAAATAAAAAAGCATTTTGCTATTTAATTAGCCCCCCTTACAATCAACTTTCGGATGAAGCAAGAAAAAGATTGAATGCATTAGAACAATTTTCTAATTTAGGAAGTGGATTTAGCATTGCTATGAGAGATTTAGATATTAGAGGATCAGGTGATTTACTTGGAGCGGACCAAAGTGGATTTATTAATGAGATTGGTTTTGAGATGTATCAGAAAATATTAAATGAAGCAATTCAGGAATTAAAGGAAGAAAAATTCAATGAATTATTTGAGGAATCTAAAGACAAATTTTTCATTAAAGATTGTCAAATAGACACCGACTTGGAAATACTAATTCCTGACACTTACATTGAAAACATTGAGGAAAGATTGAATATTTATAAAGAATTAAATTCCTTGAAAAATGAATCTGAACTAGTTGAATTTAAAAAACAAATGATAGATAGATTTGGAAAAATTCCTAATTCAGTTTCTGATTTAATACAATTAATGAATCTAAAATGGATTTCAAAACAAATTGGATTTGAAAGAATAATCTTAAAAAATAAAATGATGAAAGCCTATTTTGTTTCCAAAAATGATTCTCCTTATTTTGAATCGGAAGCATTTGGAAAAGTTCTTGAATTTCTGAAGAACAACTTCAATAACTCAGAGATGAAAGAAAATAACTCTAAACTTTCGTTTAGCGTGAAAAATGTTGTTTCTGTTTCGGACGCAATTAATATTTGTAATAAAATTATTTTATAAAAAATTTGAGAAATTAACATTCATAAAAGTTATTAACACTCATTGTATTTTGCCTCTTTTGTATTGTTAAATACCTAGTATTTGGGTAAAATTGCATTACCAAACAAACATTTTAAATGAGCAACGATAAAAAAATAAAAAACGCTTTAATTTCTGTATTCCATAAAGATGGACTCTCTTCTATTGTAAAGAAGTTACATGAACTTGGAATTGACATCTATTCAACCGGAGGAACTCAAAAATTTATTGAAGAAGAAGGAATAAATGTAAACAGAGTGGAGGATTTAACATCTTATCCTTCCATTTTGGGAGGGAGAGTTAAAACTTTACACCCAAAAGTTTTTGGAGGAATATTATCCAGAAGAGGATTACAATCTGATAAAGACCAATTGTCAGAATATGAAATTCCAGAGTTTGATTTAGTAATTGTTGATCTCTACCCTTTTGAACAAACCGTTTTTTCGGGAGCTAGCGAACAAGATATAATTGAAAAAATTGACATTGGCGGAATTTCATTAATCAGAGCTGCAGCAAAAAACTTTAAAGATGTCATTATCGTTTCCGAAATGAGTCAATATGATGATTTATTAAATCTACTAAATAAAGAAAATGGAAACTCATCAATAGAAATAAGGAAAGAATTTGCTACTAAAGCTTTTAATATTTCCTCACATTATGACACTTCAATTTTTAATTATTTTAACAATGAGGAAGTTGTTTTCAAACAAAGTATCCGAGAAAATAAAACTTTACGATATGGTGAAAACCCACATCAAAAAGGTGTCTTTTTCGGAAATATAAATGAGATGTTTGATCAATTAAACGGAAAGGAGCTTTCATACAATAATCTGCTAGATGTTGACGCGGCTGTTAATTTAATTTCAGAATTTTCGGAAAACACTTTCATTGTAATGAAACACAATAATGCTTGTGGAATTGCAAGCAAAAGTAAACTTATTGATTGTTGGAAAGATGCCCTAGCAGCAGATCCGGTTTCAGCATTTGGAGGAGTTTTAATAACAAACAAAGAAGTAGATTCGGAAACTGCTCAGGAAATAAATAAATTATTTTTTGAAGTAATTATTGCTCCATCATATAATGAAGATGCATTAAGTTTATTAAAATCGAAAAAGAATAGAGTAATTTTAATTCAAAAAGACGTAGATTTACCAAAAACACAATTCCGAACAGCACTAAATGGAGTTTTATTTCAAGAAAAAGACAGTAAAACGGACTCTATTTCAGGCATGAAAACAGTAACAGTTCTATCTCCTTCAGAAGAAGAATTATCTGATTTGGAGTTTGCATCAAAAGTATGTAAGCATACAAAATCTAACACAATAGTATTTGTAAAAAATAATCAACTATTAGCAAGTGGGGTTGGACAAACTTCAAGAGTTGATGCCTTAAGACAAGCGGTGGTAAAAGCTAAAAGCTTCAATTTTAATTTAAATGGTGCTGTAATGGCATCTGATGCATTTTTCCCTTTTCCTGATTGTGTAGAATTTGCAAATAATGAAGGAATAAAATGCGTTATTCAACCAGGTGGATCTATAAAAGACAATCTTTCAATAGATTTTTGCAATGAAAATAATATGAAAATGGTATTAACTGGATTCAGACATTTTAAACATTAAAAATATATAATTATGGGATTTTTTGACTTTATGACAGAGGAGATCGCGATTGATCTTGGAACAGCAAACACACTAATTATTCATAATGATAAAGTTGTTGTGGACGAACCATCAATAGTCTCCATAAATGTAAGGACAGAGGAAGTGATTGCTATTGGTACGAAAGCCCGTCAGATGCGTGGAAAAGCCCACAAAGGAATAGAGACTATTCGTCCGTTAAAAGATGGTGTTATTGCCGATTTTCAATCTGCAGAACAAATGATTAGAGGTTTTATAAAAATGATTAATCGGAAAAAATCTATTTTTCCAACGCAATTAAAAATGGTAATTTGTATTCCTTCCGGAATTACTGAAGTAGAAAAAAGAGCTGTAATGGATTCGGCAGAACATGCCGGAGCGAAAGAAGTGTGGCTAATACACGAACCAATGGCTGCCGCTATTGGAATTGGAATTGACGTATTGGAACCAATGGGAAATATGGTGATTGATATTGGTGGAGGTACAACCGAAATTGCAGTAATTTCACTTGGAGGAATTGTCACGGATAAATCAATAAAAGTAGCTGGAGATGAGTTTACTGACAATATTAAAAACTATATGAAAACTAGATATAATATTGCAGTTGGAGACAATATGGCCGAAAAAATTAAAATAAATGTTGGATCTGCAATGACTGAACTTGAAGACCCTCCACCAAATTTTCCAGTTCATGGTAGAGATTTAATGAATGGAATACCAAAAGAAGTTATAGTAACTTATAAAGAAATTGCCAATTCATTAAATAATTCTATTGAGCAAATTGAATCGGCAATAATGAATGCTTTATTCAACACACCTGCAGAACTTTCGGCAGACATTTATAATACAGGACTTTATTTAACAGGAGGGGGATCAATGCTTAGAGGTTTAGATAAAAGAATTGCTTTAAAAACCAAACTTCCAGTTTATGTAGCAGAAGATCCGCTAAGAGCAGTAGCCAGAGGAACAGGGATTGCATTAAAAAATACTGACAATTATAGTTTTCTTATACAATAGAACATTAGAAGATGAGGAACTTATTAAGGTTTATTAAAGTTTATCATTTTGTTCTATTATTTATTTTAATAGAATCTTTATCCCTATTCTTTTATATAAATAATCATAGTTTTCAGAAAAGTAAATTTATTTCATTTATTGGAGAATACAGTAGTTCATTTTATAATTCTGTTAATAATATGAATGAATATTTTCACCTTAAAGCAGAAAACAATAATCTGATTCAGGAAAACTCAAAACTAAGGTCTTTCTTAGTTGGAAAAGGTAATGATTGCGAACAGGATAAAAAGATTGAATTTGAATTTAATTACATCCCCGCTAAAGTAATTTACAATTCCGTTTTTAAAAGCAATAATTATATTCGATTAAGTAAAGGGAAAATAGATGGAGTAAAAAAAGGAATGGGAATTGTTGTAGAAAATGGTGTTATAGGGCAAGTTGTATCTATTTCTGAAAATTATTCTTTGGCTATTTCAATTTTAAATCAAAGATCTTCAGTTCCTATTCGGCATGACAAAAGCAATCAAAACGGAAACCTTATTTGGAATGGAAAAAACTATTTTGAATGCGAAATTAATGACATTCCAAACCATGCAGAAATAAATATTGGAGATACAATTTCTACAAACGGTTATAGTTCTGTTTTCCCTGAAGGAATAAATATTGCAGTAATAAAATCTTTCAAAAAAGGAACCGAAACTGGGCTCTATACAATTACTACAAAACTTCTGAATGATATGAATACAATTAAAAATGTATACATTATTAATTCATTAACAAAGGAAGAAAAATTATCAATTGACAAAAAATAGAAATGAATCATTTGTATAAACATATTTTATTACTTCCCATTTTTGTTTTAGTACAAGTATTGATACTGAATAACATTCAATTTTCAACATATATAAATCCATTTATTGTTTTGAGTCTTATTATTGTACTTCCTCAAAATACGGAAAAATGGTTTTTAATCATTTATGCATTTTTAATTGGACTATCTCTCGACTTATTTGAAGGAAGTTTAGGACTTCATTCTTCTGCAATGGTTTTAATATCGTTTCTGAAACCGCAAATAGAAAAAATAAGTATTGCCAAAAACTCGGTGGATGAAAAAGATGATTTGAATTTGCAAATATTAGGATTCAAAACATTTTCAGTGTACTCATTCTTATTTATATTTACTCATCATACTTTTTTGTTTTTATTAGAACACTTTAGTCTTTCTTTCGGTATGTTATTGGTGAAAATAATATTAAACTCAATTATAACTTATGTGTTAATCTCTATAATTCAACTATTTGGATTTAAGCAAAAAAAATAAGGGATGAAACAACTTCAAAATAGACAACTTGTAATAAAAGGAATCTTTTTGCTAATTGCTATTATCTTTGTTTCTAAGTTATTTTACATTCAAATTGTAAATTCAAAATATAAATTTTCTGCTAATAAAAATTCAATCCGATTTGAAGTTCAACAACCTGCAAGAGGATTAATTTACGATAGAGATAGTGTATTAATTGTAACAAATGTATCTTCTTATGATTTAATGATTATTCCTAGAGAAGTGACAGAAATGGATACATTAAAATTGTGTGAATTAGCTGATTTGACAATTGAAGTATTCCGAAAAAAATTAAAAAATGCAACATCTTACTCAAAACACAAAGAAAGTGTTTTTTCAAAACAACTTGATATTCAATCAGCACATAAAATAAATGAAGCACTAAATGAATTTAGTGGTTTTTATATCCGAACAAATACAACAAGAGACTATCCAATTAACACAGCATCTCATACTTTAGGTTTTTTGGGAGAAGTAAATCAGAAAAAACTCGACACTAAAAAGTATTATACAAAAGGGGATTTAGTAGGAATTAGTGGAATTGAAGCTGCCTATGAAGAAGAGTTGAGAGGGGAAAAGGGAATGAAGATGATTTTGGTTAATGTGTTTAATAGAGCGCAAGGAAGTTTTAACAATGGAGAACACGATACACTTGCAATACAGGGGAAAAATATTGTTTCAACTTTAGATATTGAACTTCAACAATATGGAGAAAAATTAATTCAAAATAAGATTGGTGCAAT
Source organism: Flavobacteriales bacterium (assembly GCA_018647945.1). Lineage (GTDB taxonomy): Bacteria > Bacteroidota > Bacteroidia > Flavobacteriales > BACL11. The sequence continues at coordinate 24,271 of JABGSE010000057.1, forward strand.
AGTAGCAATTCATCCATCAACTGGAGAAATATTAAGTGTTATTTCAGCTCCAAATTATAACCCAAATATTTTAAAAGGAAGGAAGCGATCAAAAAATTATTCTGTTTTGTTAAATGATGAAAAATTACCTCTTTTTAATAGGGCTCTTTCAGGAAGTTATCCTCCAGCATCATCTTTTAAATTAATAAATGGACTTATTGCATTACAAGAAGGCGCCCTCACAAATAGTTCTACTTATTTTTGTAATGGAAATTATATCTATGGAAATAATAAATCTATTAATTGTCATCATACTCCCGAATTAATTGGGCTGTCTAAAGCTATTACCATTTCTTGTAATTCATATTTCTGTAATACTTTTGAAGAGTTATTTAACAAATACAATACTACTGAACAAGCTTATAATATTTGGTCAAATCATTTAAGAAGTTTTGGTTTGGGAAATTTTTTGGATAATGATTTTACGATTGGAAATAAAGGTTTTATTCCAAACAGTAGTTATTTTGACAATTACTATGGAAAAGGAAGATGGAAATATTCAACAATTATTTCAATGGCAATTGGACAAGGGGAATTAGGAGTCACACCTATGCAGATGGCAAATTTTACGGCCACAATTGCAAATAGAGGATTTTACTACACCCCTCATATTGTACAAAAAATTGAAGGTTCAGAAATTGATGAGAAATATAAAATAAGGAGATATACTTCAATAAAACCAGAACATTTTGAAACTATTATAAAAGGAATGGAAATGGTTCTTACAAATATTGATGGAACAGCTAAAAGCTGTTATGTTGAAGGAATTACTATTTGCGGAAAAACAGGGACAGCTCAAAATCACAATGGAAAAGACCATTCAGTTTTTATTGCATTTGCACCAAAAGACAACCCAGAAATAGCCATTGCCGTTTATATTGAAAATGGAACTTGGGGAGCAAGCTGGGCAGCTCCCATTGCAACACTAATGATAGAAAAATATTTGACAGACAAAATAAGCAATGTCTATTTAGAAAACAAAATGATAAATGGAAACCTCCTAGATTTAAAATGAGAGATGCACAAAAAATATTTGGCCAAATTGATGGATTCACCATCTTACTCTATCTTTTATTGGTGTTTTTTGGATGGATCAACATCTACGCTTCGGAGTATAATGATGATGCAATGCAATCTCTATTTGATTTAAGTTCTAAAAGTGGCCGACAACTTTTATTTATAGGAATTTCAATGTTAGCAGGATTTTTTATTTTAATTATCGATTGGCGTTTTTTTGATTCTCTGTCCTTCTTATTTTATGGAATAATGATATCGTTTCTCATTCTTGTACTCTTTATTTCCAAAACAACTGGAGGTGCAAATTCATGGTTTGAGATAGGAAATTTCAAAGTTCAACCTTCCGAATTCGCAAAATTTGCAACTGCGCTTGCGCTTGCGAAAATATTTAGTATTAATAAAAAAGGGATTAACAATTTTTCCGATAAAATTAAAACATTTTTAATTATACTGATTCCATTTTTCCTAATTATTCTACAAAATGATTTAGGCACAGCACTTGTATTTATATCGTTTATTTTAGTGTTTTACAGAGAGGGGCTTTCAGGAAACATACTCATTTTCGGTTTCCTTATCTTATTATTATTTGTTTTATCTCTACTAATTAATCCTTTACTATTTATTGGAATTGTTTCTTCTATTATAATTATTTTATTTTTTCTTTCTTCAAAAAGAAAACGAAATATAACTTTAAGTTCCTTGGCATTATTTGTTTTTAACGGATTTATTCTGAGTGTTAATTACATTTTCAATAGTGTGTTATCCACACATCATAAAGTAAGGATTAATATTTTATTAGGAAAAGAGTTTGATCCAACAGGAGATGGATACAATCTTTTACAATCAAAAATTGCGATTGGTTCTGGGGGATTTTTTGGAAAAGGATTTTTAAACGGAACTCAAACAAGATTTGATTTTGTACCAGAACAAAGTACTGACTTTATTTTCTGTACAGTAGGTGAAGAATGGGGATTTTTAGGAAGTTTAATTTTTATCCTTATATTTATAACGCTCTTAATCAGAATTATTTCTTTGGCAGAAAAGCAGAAATCTCAATTTTGCAGAATTTACGGATACAGTGTTGCATGTATTTTATTTTCTCACTTTTTAATTAACTTAGGAATGACAATTGGACTGGCTCCTGTTATCGGAATCCCATTACCATTTATGAGTTACGGAGGTTCTTCATTACTTTCGTTTACAATACTGTTATTTATTTTTCTGAATTTGAACTCCTACAGAATGGATATTTTAAGATAAAAAACTCCTAACTTTCGTTAGGAGTTTTAAGTTCACTTATCTATCTTTATTATATTAATAGAAACTGATTCTGTTATCTGTAATATTGGCTCTTTCTTTTAATATTTTAAATGCTAAATTAAAAGCTCCTAAACTTAGTTTCTTAATCTTATCTTTCTGTTGCAATGTAAAGTCTCCTTCAGTTTTTGCTGTTTCTTTTGAAACCACTTGAAGAATAAAAACTGAATTGTTTCCCTTAAAAGCAGAAGATGTAGCACTAACATCAGTAGCATCAGAAATACCTACAAAAGCTGGTTCATCACCCAATCCCGCAACACTTAAGTTTGCGAAATTAACATTCTCAACTGTTTTTATTTCTGCAGAAAACTCTACGGAAACATCATTAAAACTTTTTTCTGAAATCTGTTGTTTAATGATTTCATATTTCTTTTCAATTTTTACCATTTGCGCAATTTGTTCTTTCACTGTTTCAAAAGGTCTAAATCCTTTTTCATTAACTGATGTCAAACTTGCAACAACATAACTTCCATCACAATCAAATGACTTATTTGCATAATCTCCAATATTTGGAACTCCATTAGTTTTATCATCAATTTTACCAGTAAACATCCATTTTACAATTTCTCTAGAATTTTTCAAAGTTGAAACGTTAAATGTCATCTCTTTAATTTTTGCAGCATCTCTTTTTACCAAATTTTCTTTAGTTACCAAATCATTAAAAGAAGTAGATGATAAATCAGAAAGAAACTGACTTGCTTGATTATAATATTCATCTTTAGTTTCTGAACTAGCAACAACTTTTTTGTCAATATAAACAACTTTGTATTTATTCTGTAATTTACTCGCTCCCGTCAACTGAATTAAATGAATACCAAAATTTGTAGTTACAATTTGCATATCATTTACCTCAGAGGTAAAACAGGCTTCATTAAACGCAGGAACCATTGACCCCTCTTTGAACCATCCTAAATCACCTCCTTTTATTGCGGAACCTTTATCAAAAGAAAATTGTAAAGCCAATGAACCAAAATCTTCTCCTTTGTCTACTCTTTGTTTCAAGGACTTGATTAAAGTTTTTGCAGAATCTGCAGTAAATTGTTCGTTAGACAATAATATATGTCTCGCTTCCACTGAATCAGCTCTCAATTGTACATCAGAAAGTTTTGCTAATCTATAATCTCCATTCTCAGTTTTGTAAACTTCTGAAACAGTTCCTTTTTCAGTATTTACCAATTGAGTAAAATTAGGATCTGTAATATCACTTAACTTCACGAAAGAAAATAAAGCATTCAAATTTCTAGAATGTCTGTTTACAAACTTCTCATCATCCTCTGACTTTGCAAAGTCATCTGAAATAGACAATAAATCTAATTTTGTTTGTTCGTCATCCTGAGAGGATGGGATAACAGTAAATTCAATAAACTCAACAGCTCTTGTTTCTTCTGCTACTACAAACTCATTAATATGATTATTGTAAAACTTTTTTAACTCTTCTTTTGATGGTTCTACTTCAGTATCGTCAACAGAACTATAAGGAATAGAAATGTAGTTAACTCTAGCATTCTGAGAATTCTCATTAAAAGAGTTCATTGCTTCTTGCTTTGTAGCATAAAACCCTTGTTCTATTAAAACTTGGTATTTTTTGCTTAACCTTTCTTTTCTTAAACCTTCTTCAATTCCAGCCCATTGTTTTGTAGCATCACCTGTTTCATCATTTTCCAAACTTTGTAAATAATCTTTTACCAACTGAGGATCAAATTGTTTTGTTGTGTCGTTCTGGAAAAAAGGAATACCAGTAATTTGAGAGGAAACATTTTTTCCAGTTTGTAGTTCGTATACCTCATCATCAGTTACTATAATCCCTAATTCTTCACATTTACTTTTTACTATTTGCTCATTGATAAAAGATTGCCAAGCTTGATCTAATATTTGTTCATCATCAGTTGATCCTTGTTGTTTCAAGTTAGATTTTACAATATTATATGTTTCGTTAAAGCTGTTATATTCAACTCCTTCACCGTAAATTTCTCCAATAAATCGTGATTCATCTTCTCCTGAAATCATTCCTACTATGTCCGAATCGGAACCAAAGAATAAAAAACCAACCATCCCTAATCCAATCACTAATAATGTGACAATTGTCTTATCTCTAATTTTCTGTAATATTGCCATTTCGTTTTCTGTTTAATTTTAGTCTGCGAATATACAATTGTTATTTGAGTTATAAAAATTGTTTAAATGCTGATTATTTGGTCAATAATCGTACAGATTTTATACTTTTCTCATCTACATTTTCAATAATAAGGGTAATATTTTGGATTTCTATTTTCTCTCCAACTTTCGGAATTTCTTCATGTAATGAGAGTATTAATCCTGCAATTGTTTCATATTCTTCTGACTTTGGTAAGTCCAAATTATATTTATCATTTATTAAGTCAACTTCCATTCTGGCAGAAAATAAAAATTCAGTCCCGTTTATTTTCTTATCTAAAACCTCCTCTTTATCATGTTCGTCAACAATTTCCCCAACAATTTCTTCAGTAACATCTTCAATAGTTACTAATCCTGAAGTCCCTCCAAACTCATCTACAACAATTGCAATTCCTTTATTTTTACTAATAAAAGTATTTAAAAGTTCATTTGCTGGCATACTTTCAGGGACAATGGGCACTGGCAACATCACAGATTTTATAGTTGAAGGGTTTTTAAATAAATCTGATGAATGGACATAACCAATTATGTTATCTATATTTTCTTTAAATATTGGTAATTTGGAAAATTTGGTATCAATAAAAACTTGTTTTAACCCATCAATAGAAACTTTCATATTTACTGCAAATACTTCTGTACGGGGAACCATACATTCCCTTACTTTTATGTTGGAAAGTTCCAAAGCATTTTGCAACATTTCAACCTCACTGGATGCATCTTCATTTTCATTATCGATAGTAATATTTTCCAAATATTCATCCAAATCTATTTTACTAAAAGTTTGCTTTACTTGTCGTAATTTCAACCCAAAAACATATCTCAGAAAAAATTCTGAAATTGAAATCATTACAAAAACTACAGGGTATAATAAATAGTAAAATAAAAGTAATGGTAAGGAAAACAACTTTAACATGTAATTAGGATTGATACGAAAAATTGTTTTTGGAATAAATTCGGCTGTTACAAGTACAATTATTGTTGCAATTATTGTCTGAATAAGAATTAATACAATATCTGATGAGGTAAATTGTAAAATAAATGGTTGTAATAATTCTGAAATTGAAATACTAAATATCACCAATGATATATTGTTTCCTACAAGCATTGTAGCAATAAAATTTGATTCGTTTTCAGAGAAAATAGATATTGTTTTAGAGAAAAATGAATCAGAATCTTTATCAATTTCTAATTTTAATTTATTAGAAGAAATAAATGCAATTTCAATTCCTGAAAAAAATGCAGAAAACAATAATGTAATAATAACCAAGCTTACTAACATTGGATAAATTTACTAATCTTTTTTTAAATTAAAACTACCTTTCGCCTTTTTGATTTCATATTCTGTAAAATCAGGAGTAGAACTAAACCCAACTCCATAAATAACTTCATCTTCAGTTGTAATTTTAACTTCTCGTTCAGTATAAATTAAATTATTTTTCTGATCCCAAATTAATTCCTCTGTCAATAGTTCCTTATTATCATAACTCAATAATTTTACATTATCTGTTGCAGTCATAATGTGAGTTTTATTGTTTACAGAAGCATTCTGAGAAGTTAATACCGATTTTTTATTTGTAGAATCTGTATAAAAATCCACCTTCACCCCTTCAGAAAATGTAATAATATTTTCTGGTTTTATATACCTTGTCATTTTGGAAGAAACAATTTTAACTCTCACATCTCCATTTTCAGTATAAATAATGGTAGAATTTAACATTTCCTCAACAGGAAGAGTATCGGAATTAATAAAATTTTCAGTTACTTTTTCGTCATTATTGCACGAAAACAATAAAATGAAAATAATATAACAGTGAAATTTTCTCAAAAATTAATCGCTAGTTCTCACTCTAGTAGAAGTGTTAATCCAGCATTTCACCTTATAACTATCTCCCGATTGTAAATCATTAAAGAAACAATTTTCCTTTGTAGGGAAATATTTTGAATATGTTGAAACTCTTTTATTTGCTTTCTCTCTCATCACTTCATCAACACTTTTCGCTTTCATAAAAGCGTCCACCGCTACCCAATACACGGTTGCTCTATCAAAACCATCTCCACAACTACTTGCAGATGAGACATAAATATCTCCAATTCTCAAATATGGTTCTCCCCAATTTGGTCTTAATGATGCGGCGCTATTTGCAGCACTTCTGGCAGAAGAGTACGAACCATTCATCTGATAAGCATAAGATAGTTGCAAATAATATTGAGACTTATTTTCATTGTCCTCTTCCAATTTTATTGCTTGATTAAAATAATCTGTCGCAACAGAATAATTCTTTTTAACAACATTCATATTCCCCATTTCGTACGCTGAAGAAGCTGATGGTTCTAACTGATGCATTAAAGTTGCTGCCGAAAAATATAACTCATTATCTGTACAATGTTTTTTGGAAAGTAATAGAGTTATCTTTCTCAAAAAATTTACATCTTCTTTTCCTTCTTCAAATTTAGATTGAAACACATTTATTAAATCCTCACAACTTGCATAAGGCTCAAACATATTCTCAACATTGGTTAAAGCAATCTTGTAATTCTTTTCATATTTCTGATTATTTAATAGGTTATAATCAATAACATCTACAAGGAAAACATAGGCATTTAACACATCCTGTTTTTCAAATTGATCTGTTTTTTTCTCCATTACAGTAATGGATTTAAAATAAGAAACAATAGCTGTTGGTGAAGATGAATTTCCTAAACTCTCTACCGATTTTCTTAACATTTCATAGGCCTCTTCATATTTTGAACTGTTGTATTTTAATAAATCAATTCCCTTCTTCCCTAAAACCAAAGATTCTCTCCCAAAATACTGAATTCTCTGATCGTACACCATCATCAATGTATCTATATAAGCTGATTTATTATTATCATTTTTCTTTATTTGATGATAAATTATCTTTGGAGCATTGGAAAAAATATTTTCATTAAACTGAGGGCAATTATAAAAAACCCATCTCCAATTTTTTAGAGCCTCCTCATAATTTTTGTTTTTATAATCATTTCTGTAAATCTGATATTTTGTAACACATGTTGCACTATCTGTTCCATAATTAATTTGAGCATAAGCCCCTTGTGTAATTACTGAAACTAAAAGTATTAATATTGTTCTTCTCATTTTTTTATTCTTGTTATTAATCATATTTTCTTTTTACAAACCATATTCCATCAAAAGTAACTCCTAAATTAAAACGGATAAATTGTTCTTTTATTAGATTATCATTTATTGTACCTTTTTCACCCATTTCAATTGACAAATCATAATTTGTTCTACTCTTTTTAACTGGCAATCCTAATCCGAAACTAATTGTTTTTTCTTCTAACTGATTACCCCTTAGTTGTAAATAAGATTTATTATAAGAAGTTCCCATTCTGTAATTTACTCTTTTCCAATAACTATTTACTGATTTACTATTTGGAACATATTGCAATCCTCCTGAAATTTTCATGCTATTTTCCAAAAGGTCAGTTTCTTCAAACAATCTGTAATCGGACCAATTTTGAGTAGAGTAATTCCCAACTACTAACCATTTATCTGATGCTGCAAAAGTAAATCCTGCAGAAATTTGCTGTGGTAAAATCATTGTTCCCCACTCAACACTATTTTGAACTGTATCTTTATATGGTTGCGTACTGTTTAATTCGAATGTTCTGGAAAGAATCGTTCTTTTTGCACTAATTTCAGAATTGTTATTAGCACTTATCCCAAAAGTGAAATGATGGTTTTCAGTTAAATCCCTATTAAATAATAATCCAAATTGATAAAAATATCCTTTTAAGTTAATTCTATTTAAAGAATTCACATTAAAAATAGATTCATCATTAAATAACAACTCCTTATCCCTATTCAATCCTCCAAACAAATAAGCCGCATTAACTCCAACAGAAAGATTTTTATGTAATTTTACTGAAGTCCCAATATAAAAATTACTAATTCCACCATCTCCAGTGTAGTTATAATCAATACCTCCAATCCCTTCAATGGTTTCCGAATCTTCTAAAACATATCCTATATTACTATATGGTAAAAAACCAGAACTCACAAAAATTGATTTAGATAAAGGGAATCCTAAAGTAATATGACTAAAAGATGAATTATTGGTTATTTGTGTTAGATCAGTGGTTTTCATTTGTGTAGTTAAATGCGATAAACCAGTGGAAAACAAAAAAGATTTTGCTTTAAAAGCTGAATAAGTAGCCGGATTTGAAGAATTTATAAAATCAGAATTGTATAAAGCAACTGAAGAACCTCCCAGCGCTGATTGAAAAGCAAGGGTGTTATCGTTTAAAATTCCCAATCCATATCTGGAATATGGAGAACTTGTGGAAATTTGAGAGAAAGTTGAGGATGTAATTATTGAAAACAATAATAAGATGGAAAATTTAATTTTAATCATTATATTTTAATATTTCATTTAAGCCTTTCAGCACTAAAAATGGGTCTGCAAATATGCTATTTTTTAAGGCGTTTTCAAAGAAAATTGTATCTCCACCTGTCACTACAACGAATAAACTTTCATTTTCTTTTCTTAAATCAGTAATTATTGTCTCAACCTCTGCCAAAATCCCCGATTGCACCCCTGAAACTATGGAGGAATTAGTATCATTTCCAATTAAATTAAATGATGTATTTATCGTTAATTTTGGTAAGTTTTTAGTGAATTTTTTCAAAGAATTGTACCTCATTTCTATTCCGGGAGAAATTCTTCCTCCAAAATAAACTTTATTTTTGTCAATATAGTCCATTGTTATGCAGCTTCCCGCATCAATAACCAATACATTTTTATTTGGATATAAAACAGCTGCCGCTACAACTCCCGCTAATCTATCTTTACCTAATGTGTTAGGAGTTTTGTATTTTAGAGTAATAGGAATATTTGTTTTTTCAGACAAATAAACAGTATGAATTTCAGAATTTATTGTAACTTTCTCGCGGACAGAAGAGACAATAATTTTTTGAATATCATTATTTTTCAATAATTTATCTACTAATCTTCCATCAAAATCATCAGATCTTTTAATAGTAAATACCTCATTATTTTTGAAAACAGCATACTTTACTAGAGTATTTCCTATGTCAATTACTAAATTCATTGATAAAAATATTTTGTCAAAATTACAAATGTTTTATTTCTTATATATATAGTATGAAAATATTTCTCTAAATAAAAAAAACAATTAAATTTGCAAACCTTTTGAAGTTGGTACCATAGCTCAGTTGGTAGAGCAATGGACTGAAAATCCATGTGTCCCTGGTTCGAATCCTGGTGGTACCACAGAAACCTCTACAGCAATGTGGAGGTTTTTTTTATTTAATTATTATGCTAAGCATAGTATTTAAAATTAAAGAAGTTATTTTTGCTACGCATTATGAGAAATATTACTTTATGATAACAATAATTAAATTTATAAAATTTCTGGCAGTAGGATTATCAGGCATGATACTTGATTTTAGCATTACCTATATCTGTAAAGAGAGATTAATGTTTAATAAATACCTCTCCAACTCTCTTGGGTTTGGAGTAGCTGCTGTTTCTAATTTCTGCCTAAACAGACATTTTACATATCAAAGTAATAACCCTGAAGTTACTACTGAATTTTATTGGTTTATGGCAATTTCTTTGGTTTCACTTTTTATTTATAATGGAATTGTTTGGATTGGTATCAATAAATTGAATATCAATTTTTACCCTTCCAAAATGCTGGCTATCTTTTTCATTACATTTTGGAACTTTTTTGCACATCTGTTAATTACATTCCAACATTAACAAAAAAACCTACTTTTAAAGTAGGTTTTTTTAGTTTTATGATATCTTATAAAAATTATTCAATTATTAATCTTTTGGTGATTGAAGAATTAGAATTCTCAACCCTAATCATATAAACTCCTTTGGAGAATGCACTCAAATCAATTTCTTTTTTAAATGTTGAATTAATTTCATCTGTAGAATTGTAAATAATTTTTCCTAATACATTGGAAACAGTAATTGTATATTTCTCAGAATTTACATTAAACATCTCCAAAGTAAACACTCCTTTTGAAGGGTTTGGATAAACAGATAATTGTCCATCAAATACATTCTCTTCAATAGATGAAACTACAAAGAAATTCATTCGAATCATAGGAACTCTTGAAGTCCAATACCAACTACCAAAAGATTGAGTACCTGTTAAACATCCATTCTTTTGGATATAGCATGTAGTTGCATATGTGTACTGTGACATCCCAACTACAGATGTATCAACAGGGCTCGCATATCCTCCAACAGCAGCCATATATGTTATTCCGGACCATAATGTTTCTGTATCATCAAAAGGAATTGTTACCCAATTTCCTATATCTGAAGATTGTAAAGTATAGTCTTCAGATTGGGTTAAATATACTTTTTCATTATTCGCATCAATTTCATATAACATAGCAAAAACATCAGCTCCTGCTACAGAATTATCTTTTATAAATACTGAAATAGAACTTAATTCATCATTGTCATAAATATCATAATATGTTCCAATAACCATCCCTCCACACGATCGACCTAATCCATATTCTGAATCATCTGAACCATTGTCTCTTCCATAAACATTATCGGTAACAACAGAACTTTTTGTAATTGTATCAGAAATAGTATCGGCTGATGATGCCCAAGTTTTAAAGGTGTAAAGTCCTGTACTTGAAGGAGTGAATTTATTTGTCCCAACAAAAACATTGGTATCCTGCGGATTTAACAACACATCAATACTTGTAGTATTAAATACTGAACTACCCGTATTATCCGAAACATCAACATTTATTTTAGTGTTTTGAGGCAATGCCCCTAAATTAGCAACAATACCTTCAAAATTATAAGGATTTGCAATAGCTTGTTTCATAGGATAAAAAGTGTATTCCATACCAAAACCATCAGTAGTAGGAGTTGTGTTCCATCCTCCATATTCTGCTTCCGAAAGTGACAATCTGTGGTCGGGAGTTTCTACAATTTTCATATCGTCAATCATCCAATAATAAACCCTTGCAGTCCAACCCACTCTTACATACACAGAAGGTTGATTACCCCCAACAGTAGAAATATTTAAACTCAAAAATTCAGGGTCTGCAGATTCTTGGTTATTTGTAGCATTTCCTTGCACATTATAGTCCATCCAATTTATACTATCTGAACTCACTGAAACCACTAAATTAACACTATTATTAAATCTGAAATTGTGTTCAAACTCTAAACTTACATTAGGCCATCCTGTTAAATCGATAGCAGAAGTTGTAAAGTATGATTCAATATAATGATATGTTGATCCAGAAGAACTTCCTGAATTACCATTCCAATGATTTGCAGAATCAATATCTGAGATAAGAAATCCATTTGCAGCGGTGGTAGAATTAATTGCATCTGCGGCTGCAGTAGGATTTCCGCTTGCATTTGTACCTACAGAATTCCAATATCCCCAACTACCAACCATTGAATGTTTCCATGGAGCTTCCGCTGTATTACCAGCAGATGGGGTTCCATTGTTTCCAGCTCCAGTATTTGATGTATAAGTACTCCACCCTGCAGGAAAACCCCCTCCAAAATCTTCTTCCCAAATAACAACTGCACTTTTAGTGGAATGAGTAGTTTTCTTTTTTACTTTTGATGTATTAACTGCATCTGTTATATTTTCCTGAGCAAATAGTGTAACAGAAAAAACAGTAAATAAAAATAGTAGAATTTTTTTCATGACTTTTAATTTTAATATTAGTGAACAAACTTAATTAAAAAATTTGACATAAAAAAAGCCCAACATGTTGGGCTTTTTTATTCTATATAGATATTGTTTTATTCTATAATAATTTTTCTACTGATTGAAGATTCAGAATTATTTACATTCAATAAATAAACTCCTTTACTTAAATCAGATAAATCAATTTGAGTTGAAGATGTAAAGTTAACATCTCTAGTTTCAGAATATACTTCCTCTCCTATTACATTAGAAATTCTAATTGTATATTCTCCAGAATTAACTTCTACTAAATCCAATTTAAATATTCCTGTACTTGGATTAGGAGAAACCGTTAATTGCCCATTAAAAATAGGTTCATTAATTGCTGATGGAGCTGGAAGTCTCCCTAAATTAAGTCTAATCATTAGTGGCTCTGAAGCAGAATACCAGTAACCAAATCCACCGGAACCAATGTCACAACCATTATCTTGTATAAAGCTTAAAGTATTATCGTTACTTGAAGAACTAATTAAAGAAGTATCTATCGGATTAGCAACTCCCTGAACTACCGCCACATAAGTAATTCCAGCAAAAACATTTACAGGATCTGATAATTTAATAGTTACCCAAGAGTCAATATCATTTTGTGTTAACACATAAGCATCTGATTCTTCTAAATAAATTGGTGAGTAAGGAGTAATTGATGCATCTATTTCATATAATTTTACATATAATTCAGCTCCAGCAACCGATTGATCATTTACATGAAAAGAAATTGAAGTTGCTGTATCGTCAGCATACATATCAAAAGCATTACCTAAAGATTGTCCACCACATGACCTTCCTAAGTAGTAACCATTTCCAGCATTTGCTCCATCAGTATCCCAATCAAAGTCAACAGCATAAACAGAATCTGTTACAATTGTTCCTCTTCCGATAGTATCTGTTGAAGGAAAAGAATCTGAAGTTGCCCAAAAGTCTATTTGATGATAACCCATATTAGATGGAGAAAAATTAGTAGATGAAACCAAAGTATCTGTACTCATAACATCAAGAGTCATTGGTGAAGAGTATCCAGTAAAAACAGATGATCCAGACTCAGTCACATCTACATGTAATGTAACATTACTTTGTGAGTTTGATCCATTATTTGTGATTACAGTTTCAAATCTGTATGGATTAGATTGAGCTTGTTTTATTGGGTTAAATGTAAAATCGATACCTAAATCACCTGTTGATTGATAACCAACCCACCATCCACCAAATGTCTCATCTGACATAGTAATTAAATGAGCAGGAGTCTCAATTAACTCAATATCATCAATTTGCCAGAAGTAATATCCATTATAGACGGAATTATAAAGGATTGTTCCATCATAAATAAATTGAATTCTTACGTCTGTATTTCCTGTAATATTTAAAGGCATTCTTATCATTACCTGGTAATCATTTGCTGTTACCTCATTCACTTCAATATCTGGATGAACCTCCATTGTATCGGTAAATGTTACTCCACCATCAATACTAAAGGCGATTTTAGCAATCCCTGTATATTCTCTATAAAAAGAATTAAACATGATAGAAATATCTGGGTACATTGAACAATCAATTGCATCTGTTGTTAAAGTACCAATATGACCAGTTGGAGCACCACCTGTTATACTATTACAAGGATATTGACCTGCTCCAAAATTTCCAGCAGTACCTCCATTATCGTAATAATCAGAGTCAAAAATTACATACCCATTAGAAGCGGTAGGAGACGCAATAGGTCCTTGTGAACCTGCATAAGCTCCTTGACTACCTACACTGGTATTTGGGTTTGTATTTGGTCCTCTATATACCCATGGAGCTGAAATTACTGGAGGAGTTGGAGTTGATCCATTATTCCATGTTGTTGGAATACCATTTGCAAAATCTTCCGACCAAAAAGGAACCGCCTTTTCTGCAATATCAAAAAGGATTGGGCGTGATTTTAATATTTTTGAGCTTACATCTGTTGGAGCAGGAAATTCATTATCAGAGATTTGTGAAAATGAAATTGCTGCAATCATCATAAATGAAGCAATTGTGTAAAGTTTTTTCATTGTTTTAATTTTAATTTATTTAGTCTGCTAACTTACTAAAAAAAAATGGCATAAAAAAACCCGGTATAAACCGGGTTTTTAATGTTGTATTTCAAAAATATTACTCTACAATAATCTTTTCAGAGATTGTAGCATTTGAATTACTTATTTCTAATATATAAATCCCTTTATCAAAATCAGATAAATCAATAGTTTCAGAATTTAATCCGTTTGATGTTACAGAAGAAGTATATACGGTTTGACCTAATACATTATTAATAGTTAATAAATAATCATCAGATTTTACATTGTTAAATTCAACAGTAAATATTCCATTATTTGGATTAGGATAAACATTAAAATCTCCTTCCAAGATATTATCTTCCAAACCTACAGAAGCAGGGTCAAAACTCATTCTAATCATAGGAGTTGAAGCAATTGAATACCAGAAACCAAAACCTTGAGAGCCAATATCACATCCATTATCTTGAATTTGCGCACCTCCTTGAGACTCACCAGAAACACTTACATTAAATGTATCTATTGGACTAGCATATCCTGAAACAGCAGCATAAAAACCAGCACCACCAGCAATTAAAGATTCACCTCCGTCAAAAGGAATTGTAATCCAATTTCCAAGATGAGCAGGTGTAATCGTTACATCATCAGTTTGTGTAATATAAATAGGATCTCCTTGTGGATCATCTTCATAAATTTGAGCGACAACAGATGTTCCTACAACAGACTGATCATCAATATGTGCTTGTATAGCGTATAAAGTTTCATTTGCATAAATATCATATTTTACAGCTAAAACCATTCCACCACAAGTTCTACCAACTCTCCAAGAACCATTTGCTTGATTAAAATCTCTACCATATTCATAATCAGTTACCATAGTAAAAAGCACTGTTGAATCTGTAACAACAGAATCTCCTGTACCCCACATAATAATTTCATACACTCCATTAGATGAAGGAGCAAATGTACTATTGATTACAAAAGTATCTTGAGGGAAGCTTAAATCCAATAATAAAGTATTAGATACATCAGAGAAAACAACTGAACCTGAACCATCTCTCACCTCAACATTTAATGTTGTGTTTTGAGGAGCAAGTCCTGAGTTTCTTAATACCGCTTCAAATGCGTATGGGTTATCAGCTAACTGACTTTGAGGTTTGAAAGTGTAATCATATCCATCTCCACCAGCAGTTAGATAGGTTTGCCACCATCCACCTTGTACACCATCCGAAATTTGCATTGAGTTATCAGGAATTTCAGAAATAGCCACATCATCAACTGCCCAGTACCATGCCCAAATATCATTATCAAAATAATAAAATTCAACCATTACAGAATCTTGATCTCCAGCTAATGATGAAATATTGATAGTCTCATTTTGTGGATTATTTGAATTTTGATCATTTGGATATCCGTCTGCAACATTACCTCCTACTAATGAAGTAATATCATATTGAGTCCAATTTGCTCCTCCGTCTGCAGAAACTCTTACCGCTCTTGTGTCTTGCCACCATCTATAATTATGAGAAAATGTAAGTTGAACATATGGCCATCCTGTTAAATCAATCATAGGGGAGGTCGCTGTACATTCAACAGGAGTACCATCATTATCTCCGCCACCTGTTCCATCTGAATCGATAAATAAATATCCATTGGAAACAGTTGTGAATCCTGTTGGTCCGTTTGAATTTGCAGGAATAGAAGCATCTCCTCCCATTTCAATATGCCAATCCAAAGGAGGAATAGACGAATTTGAAAATGTCCAGTTAGCAGGATTTGAACAATCATCTTGCCAAATAATTGTTGCAGGAGCCGCAGCCGCTGAAGCAATTTGTGGATTCACATTTGAAATTTGCTTTGTTGGTTCCACAAAATTTTCAGTAGCAATCCTACTTTGTTGAGCAAAAGAAGTAGCAGCTACCACAATTGCACAAATTGATAAATAAATTTTTTTCATGATTATTATTTTTTTGTTTTTTTTAAATTAGTCCGCAAATATAAGTATAATTTTGTAGTTAATAAAGCAATGAGCATCTAATATCTTATCTATTCAACATAGTCAGAAACAGGAGCACAAGTACATTGTAAATTTCTATCTCCAAAAGCGTCATCTACCCTCCTTACAGAAGGCCAAAATTTATTCCTTTTCACAAAATCCAAAGGGAAAACCGCTTTCTCTCTACTATAAGGTTTAGTCCAATCCGAATTTATTACCGATTGCATAGTATGTGGAGCATTCTTCAATACATTATCAATAGCATCCACCTTTCCATCTACCACTTCATTTATTTCTTGCTTTATAGAACTCATAGTTTCTATAAATCTATCCAATTCTGATAAAGATTCACTTTCGGTTGGCTCAATCATTAAAGTGCCCACAACCGGAAAAGAAACCGTAGGAGCATGAAATCCATAATCCATTAATCTTTTTGCAATATCGCTAACCTCAACACCTCCACTTTTATATTCTCTGAAATCTACAATCATCTCATGAGCTACTCTCCCACTTTCTGAAGTATATAGAATAGAATAATCTTTTTCCAATTTTACTTTTAAATAATTAGCATTCAAAATCGCTATTTCAGTAGCTTTTTTCATTCCTTCAGCTCCCAACATTTTAATATAGGCATAGGAAATAGTGAGTACAAGTGATGACCCCCAAGGAGCAGATGAAATAGAATGAATAGCATTTTCACCTCCCATATTTACAATAGGATTTGATGGTAAAAATTCTTGAAGATGTTCTGCTACGCCAATAGGTCCCATTCCAGGACCTCCACCTCCATGAGGTATTGCAAAAGTTTTGTGTAAATTTAAATGACAAACATCCGCACCAATTTTAGCAGGATTTGTTAACCCTACTTGAGCATTCATGTTTGCTCCATCCATATAAACCTGACCTCCATTTTCATGAATGATATTTGTTATCTCCATTACACTCTCCTCAAAAACTCCATGAGTTGAGGGGTAAGTAATCATTAAACAAGAAATATTTTCAGAATGTTCTAGAACTTTTTCTTTTAAAGCTTCAACATCAATGTTTCCATTTTTATCACAAGGAGTTACAACTACCTTCATCCCTGCAAGTACTGCAGAAGCAGGATTTGTACCATGAGCAGAAGAAGGAATCAAACAAATATTTCTGTGGATATCACCTCTACTTTTATGATATTCTCTAATTACCATAAGTCCCGCGTATTCACCCTGAGCTCCAGAATTAGGCTGTAAACTCATAGCATCAAAACCTGTAATTTCACATAGCATTTCTTCTAGTTCATGGAACATAATATGGTATCCTCTAGCCTGATGAGAAGGGACAAAAGGATGGATATTTCCTAGTTCGGTCCAACTTAATGGCAAAAGCTCTGAAGCTGCATTTAATTTCATAGTACAACTACCTAATGAAATCATTGAGTGAGTTAGGGATAAATCCTTATTTTCTAATCTTTTTATGTATCTCATCATTTCTGTTTCAGAATGGTATTTATTGAAGATCTCTTCTTGCAAATATTCTGATTTTCGATATAAATTTTCAGGAATTTTGTTGTACGCCTCATCATAATTTCCTGCCAAAACTTCCTCAATTAAATTTCTGGAATCAGAGTGATTACAACTTTTAGCAAACACTTCTAAAATATCGTTAATATTGCTTAAATCATCTTTTTCATCTACACTAATGGAAAGCGTTTTTTCATCAATGTAATTAAAATTGATTTTTGCATCTTCTGCATAAGTGTTGATGTTTTCCATAGACACATTTCCAACCTTTACCAATATCGTATCAAAATAAGTTTTGTTGAGTTGATGATATCCTAATTGAATGAGTCCTTCTGAAAGTTTTGAAGTGAGAGAGTGAATTTTCTTACCAATATCTTTCAGTCCTTTTGGACCATGATACACCCCATACATAGAAGACATTACAGCTAACAATACCTGCGCTGTACAAATATTGGAAGTAGCTTTTTCTCTTTTAATATGTTGTTCTCTAGTTTGAAGTGCCATTCTGAGAGATCTATTTCCATCCGCATCTTTTGTAACTCCAATAATACGACCTGGAATATTTCTTTTATATTTTTCTTTTGTTGCAAAATAAGCCGCATGAGGGCCTCCGTATCCCATTGGTATTCCGAATCTTTGAGAAGTCCCAATAACTACATCTGCTCCCCACTCTCCTGGAGGAGTTAATATAGATAAACTCAATAAGTCAGCAGCAACAGCGACTCCAATATCTAGTTTTTTTGCATTACTTATAATGTCGGAATAATTCAATACCTCACCATATTTTCCTGGAAATTGAACTAAAATTCCGAAAAATTCTTCAGTAAGTTCTACTGTTTTATAGTCTCCAATAATAAGGTCGATACCTAAAGGTTCCGCTCTTGTTTTTAATACATCAATAGTTTGAGGATAACAAAGTTCTGAAACAAAAAACTTATTAGATCCTGTTTTCTTTTTTGCTCTACTCATAGTATTTAATAACATACACATAGATTCGGCAGCAGCAGTTCCTTCATCTAACAAAGAGGAATTTGCTATTTCCATCCCTGTTAAATCACAAATCATAGTCTGAAAATTTAACAAAGCCTCTAATCTACCTTGAGAAATTTCTGATTGATAAGGAGTATAAGATGTGTACCATCCCGGATTTTCTAAAATATTCCTCTGTATAACAGAAGGAAGAATAGTATTGAAATATCCCATTCCTATATAAGAACGGTAATTCTTATTCTTTTTGGCAAGAGCATGCATGTGTTCTAAGAAGCGGCTTTCGCTCAGTGCATTTGGCAGATCCAAGTCCTTATCTAATCTAATAGAAGATGGAATAGTTTGATTTATTAAATCATTAACTGATTTAACTCCAATCTCAGAAAGCATTTGATCTACATCTGATTGCTTTGGTCCATTGTGTCTATCCGAAAAATTATTCATTATTATGTATTAAATTTTAAGTGGTCAAAATTAAGCATTGCAATCATAATAAAGTCAATTGTTAATAAAAAATCATACTTTTGAAAAATGAATGGAATTAAATCTCTTTTTCATTTTCTTATTAATACAAATATTTTTGTCGCTTTTTGTGTTTCTTCTTTAACATTAAGTTCTGAATTACTATTTCACTCTTCTAAGTATCAAATTAGTCTATTTGTATTTTTCGCAACTATTCTTACTTATAATTTCCAACGAATTGTTAGAATAAAAAAAGGAATAAAACATGAAAGAAAAGAGTGGACTTTAAACAATTTACCTCTAGTTTATTTTCTGATTGTTATGGGAACTCTCGGAAGTTTATATCATTTTTTTCAATTCAATACAAACACTCAAATTCTCATTTTTATTTCTGGAATTATATCCATTTTATATCCTCTCGGACTGAGAAAAATCCCATTTTGTAAATTATTTATAATTACCCTTACTTGGACCATCAGTAGCATGCTTTTATTAATTTCTGAAAACAATATTGCAATAAATCCAAATATCATTTTTCATCTATCATCTCGTTTCCTTTTTGTATTTGCTATTACTATTCCTTTTGATATTAGAGATATTAAATATGACAATATAAAATTAAAAACTATTCCAATTATTTTTGGAATTCTAAAATCAAAAATAATTTCTTTTATCAGTTTATTCTTAGTGATCATTATTTCTATATTTCAATTCTGGAACAATAAATTGAGTATTGAATTTTTAATTGCAATTATTTTATCATGTGCTGTTTCGTCAATTTTTATCAGTAAATCAGATGAAAAGAAGTCCGGTTTTTTCTTTTCATTTTGGATAGAGTCATTAAGTATACTTCTTTATTTGTTTTTAGCTATTTCTATTAGTATTTTTTAAATCATATTTCTTACTTTTACTGCATTAATAAATTTTAATACATGTCAGAAAAAACATCATCAGTTCACTATATAAATTACTTACATCTGGATAAGATTTTAGATGCTCAACATCTAATAAGCGATAAAGAAGGAAAAGCTGCTCATGAGGAAATGCTTTTTATTATTATCCACCAAACCTATGAGTTGTGGTTCAAACAAATTTTGCATGAAATACAATCGGTAATGGATTTATTTGAAGCCGATAAAATTGATGAATCTTCTGTTGGTGTAGTTGTAAGGAGAATGGAAAGGGTAAATAAAATCATGACGACACTAGTAGGTCAGTTGGATATTTTAGAAACTATGACTTCTTTAGATTTCTTAGATTTCCGTGATCACCTTTCTCCTGCTTCTGGATTCCAATCCCATCAATTCCGAAAGTTAGAGGTAATGTTAGGTCTTAAAATAGAAAAAAGGCATCAGTTTGGAGGATGTCCTTATCACAGTCAATTTGAGGGAGAAAAGAAAGAGGAAATATTAGACTTAGAAGAATCATCTTCATTATTCAACTTAGTAGAAAAATGGCTGGAACGTATTCCATTTTTAAATATGGGAGATTTTGATTTCTCCCAAAAATATGAGGGAGCTGTAAACGAAATGTTAGATAAAGAAATTGCAGGAATTAAAGATGCTAACTTAACAGAAGAAGATAAATCTCTCAGAATACGTATGATTGATGAAAACAGAAAGTATTTTGAAAGAGTATTAGATGAGAAGATACATAAGGAAGCAATTGAAAGTGGAGAAACTTCTCTTTCCTACAAAGCGACTATGTCTGCACTATTGATTAATTTATATAGAGATCAGCCAATTTTA
>JABGSE010000012.1 GCA_018647945.1 Flavobacteriales bacterium
ATACTTTGTAGATAGTCCAACTTGGAATGATTTAATAGATGTGAGAGAAGATATAAATTATAAAATTATGGAGATTGTTAAAAAACATAATTCAGATTTTGCGTTCCCATCTACAACTGTATATTTGCAGAAAAATTAAATTTCTAATAAAAACACATAAATTTTATGATTATTACACTTATGATTGTTGTATTCGTTTTAGGATATATGGCAATCGCATTAGAACATCCAATAAAAGTAGATAAAGCTGCATCAGCACTTTTAATAGGAGGGATTTGTTGGGCGCTTTATGCGTTCTCTGGAATTGACCATCATCATATGAACGACCATCTTTCTCATCATCTTGTTGATATTGCAGAAATATTATTCTTTCTGCTAGGAGCAATGACTATTGTAGAATTAATAGATGCTCATGAAGGATTTGCAATTATTACAGATAAAATAACCACAAATAAGAAAGTATATCTAATGTGGATTTTGTGCACAATTACTTTCTTCTTCTCAGCAGCTCTGGATAATCTGACAACCGCTATTGTTATGGCCGCATTACTTCCAAAATTGATGAAAGATAAAGAAGATTTATGGATTTTTGCTGGTATAGTAATCTTATCTGCAAATGCAGGTGGAGCATGGTCTCCTATTGGGGATGTTACCACCATTATGCTTTGGATTGGAGGGCAAGTAACAGCTTCTAATATTATTACTTCAGTTTTCATACCCTCATTAGTATGTGCGTTAGTCCCACTTATTTATCTTTCTTTCCGACTAAAAGGAAGTGTAACAAGACCAGAAGAAACGGAGCTAAAAGAACATCATATTGATCCAACTACTCCATTTGAAAGAAATTTGATTTTCTTTTTAGGTGTTGCAGGATTATTATTTGTTCCAATTTTTAAGACTATTACACATTTACCTCCATATGTAGGAATGTTACTCTCTTTAGGTATCTTGTGGTTAGTTACAGAGATTATTCATAGAAGTAAAAATCATGAGCAAAAATCTCAACTATCTGTAATTGGAGTACTAAAAAAGGTAGATACACCTACCATTTTCTTCTTCTTAGGAATTTTATTAGCTGTTGCAGCATTACAATCTGCAGGACAGCTAGATATTGTTGCAAAATATTTACAAAGAACTTTTAATGGTGATATTTATATTATTAATATTATTATTGGATTACTCTCTTCTATTGTAGATAATGTTCCATTAGTAGCTGGAGCAATGGGAATGTATGATATTGGACCAGTAGCTGATGGGGTACTAGCATTTCCACAAGATCATGCTTTCTGGAAATTCTTAGCATATTGTGCTGGTACTGGTGGATCAGTATTAATTATTGGATCCGCAGCAGGTGTTGCTGTTATGGGAATTTTAAAGATTGATTTTATTTGGTACTTGAAAAACATTTCTTTACTTGCACTTATGGGATATTTAGCAGGAGCTGCTACTTATATCCTTATGCAATAAAATATTAATTTATCGTTTACTAATTATGATGGGAATTTTATTACAAACACAAATAGTTACTGATAGTGTCAGTTCAGAAATTGTTGAACAGAAAACTCTTTCAATAATAAAACTTCTTAGTTCTGGAGGTTTAGGAGGAAACATTATCATGACTACGCTGGGAATTTTGTCAATATTTGCAGTTTACTTTTTATTTGAAAGATTATCTGCACTTAATAAAGCGAAAAAGGAAGACCCACAATTTATAAAGAAAATAAATTCATTCATCTCTGAAAAGAAAATAAATGAAGCAATTTCTCTTTGTAAAAAAACAGACTCTCCAATTAGCAGAATGATTGAAAAAGGGGTTAACAGATTAAATCAACCAATTGTAGAAATCCATACATCTATGGAAAATCAAGGGAAGTTAGAAGTTAATAAAATGGAAAATAACCTTACAAATTTAGCTACTATTTCTGGAGCTGCTCCTATGATTGGTTTTTTAGGAACGGTTATCGGAATGATTGTTGCCTTTCATGAAATGGCAAATGCAGGAGGGAATATTGATGTAGAATTGCTATCTAAAGGAATTTATACAGCCATGATTACGACAGTTGCTGGTTTGGTAGTGGGTATTATTTCTTATATTTCGTACAACTTTTTACTTGCCAAAATTGACAAAATTGTATTTAATATGGAAAGTATTACGTCCGACTTTTTAGATAATTTACACAAATCCGAATAGATGAATTTAAGAGGAAGAAATAAAGTAAATCCAAATTTCAACATGTCGTCCATGACGGATATTGTTTTCCTTTTACTTATCTTTTTCATGCTTACATCCACCTTAGTTAGTCCAAATGCACTAAAACTTTTGCTACCAAATAGCAAGGCAAAAACTCTTGAAAAACAAACTATTTCTGTTTCTATTGATAAAGATATTAAATATTACATTGATGCAGAACAAGTAGATGTAGAAAATATAGAACAACTGATAATGACAGCTGTTAGAGGAACTGAAGAGCCAGCGATTATTTTACATGCTGACAAATCGGTGGACATTGAACATGTGGTGAAAATAATGGACATTGCTTACCGAAACAAATACAAAATAGTACTTGCTACAAAACCTTAAAGATGACTTCTTCTAAGAAAAATAAAAATAAAGGTTGGATTGGAACAATTCTGTTCCATGGAATTCTACTTTTAATTTTTCTTTTCACAGGACTTTCCTATACTATTCCTCCCCCACCAGAAGAAGGAATTAGCATTAATTTTGGAACATCAGATTTTGGAAAAGGGGAGCAAGAATTAGAAACTGAAACAGAGCAAGAAGAAAAAATTGAGGAAAGTATTGAACAAAATAATCCTTCAGTAGATGAAGTTATCACTCAGCAAACAGAACAAACAATTGAAACCGAGAAGAAAGAAGAAGTGAAAAATGAAAAAGAAAGCCCGGTTGAAACAAAAGAAATAATAGAAGAAATAATAGAAACAAAGGAAGTCCTAAATCCGAAATCTACTTACACTCCTAAAAAGAATAATAAAGGAGAAGGAAACACAAAAGAAGGTGGAGATATGGGAGATATTGATGGGGACCCAAATGCAATAAATTATGAAGGAGGAGGATTTGGTGATGGCCTATCAAAAATAGGAAGTTACCGAAAATCACCTGTTAATTTTGACTATCCAATTGGGAAAGGAGAGGGATATATAACAGTAAATGTAGTTGTAAATTCTGAAGGAAGGATTATTGGTATTGATGACAGAAGTTTTAAATGTAATTTTACTGTTTTAACCAAAAATGAAAGAGAAAATCTGTACAAAGCAATAAAACAAAAACTAAGATATGGAGCCGCAACAGGAGCTGATAAGTCAGATAAAATTACAAATCTGAAAATAAATTTCAAACACTAAATGAACTACTCAGAAACAATTGAGTACTTGTTTAACAAACTACCAATTTACCAAAGAAGCGGAAAATCAGCCTATAAAGCGGATATTGGAAATATAGTAAAAGCCTCAGAAATATTAGGAAACCCACACTTAAATTTTAAATCTGTACACATTGCCGGGACAAATGGAAAAGGTTCCACCGCTCATATGATAAGTTCTGTTTTACAAGAATCAGGATATAAAGTCGGATTGTATACATCTCCTCATTTAAAAGATTTCAGAGAAAGAATCAGAATTAATGGAGAAATGATTTCTGAGAAATCTGTGATTGAATTTGTAGGAAATTATAAAAAAGAATTTGAGGAGATAGACATGTCTTTTTTTGAAATGACCGTTGCAATGGCTTTTCATCATTTTTCAGAAGAAAAAGTAGATATTGCAATTATTGAAACAGGACTAGGAGGAAGATTGGATAGTACAAATATCATTAATCCACTCGTATCAGTTATTACAAATATTGGGATTGACCACGCTGTGCTTTTAGGAAATACAATTGAAGAAATCGCAACTGAAAAAGCAGGAATCATAAAAGAAAATACTCCAGTTATTATTGGAAGAGAACAAAAAGAATGTGAAGATATTTTCATCAAAAAATCCAAAGAAAAAAATTCTGTAATTACTTTCTGCTCAGGAGAAACAAAACATCAAACTGATTTGAAAGGGAATTATCAATTGGAAAATGTTCGTACTACTCTTTTTACAATAAAGAAAATTCAGGAAGAAGGATTTATAATATCAGAAAGAAATATAAAAAAGGGATTATTGAATGTAGTGAAGAATACATCTCTTTTAGGAAGGTGGCAAATTTTGAATAAACAACCTCTTACTATTTGCGATACCGCTCATAATGAAGATGGAATTGGGGAAATTACAAAACAGTTAAAAACTATAAAATACGATAATCTGCATTTTATATTAGGAACGGTTAACGATAAAAACATTGACAAGATATTATCTTTACTGCCATCTGAAGCTAAATATTATTTCTGTCAAGCAGATATTCCAAGATCTTTAGACAAAGAACTCTTACAAAATAAATCTTCAAAATATTTATTATTTGGAAACACATATACTAGTGTAAAATCCGCTTATTCAAATGCAATATTAAATGCAGAAAAAGATGACTGTATCTTTATTGGAGGAAGTACTTTTATAGTAGCTGAAATTATTTAAAATTTCTTTTTAAAAGCTTTCTTGTATTACAAATTAAATTATATTTGCATCCTCTAATCGGGCGATTAACTCAGTTGGTTCAGAGTGCCTCCCTTACAAGGAGGAAGTCGGGGGTTCGAGTCCCTCATTGCCCACCAAAGCGGAATCCATCTCATTATGAGTTAAGATTCCGCTTTTTTTATTCTCATAAATACCTGTAGTTCTTTTAGTTAGCTCGAATAATAAATTAACTTCAGGGGTTCGAACTCTCTGTTTTTCCTTTTCAAAAGTTGTTCCTTTTGGAAAGACAAATTGTTGAAGCTCACTTTTTTGTTCATAAGACATATTTAACCAT
>JABGSE010000058.1 GCA_018647945.1 Flavobacteriales bacterium
GGTTCTGGTAACGGACCTTCTTGCCGTACGGCTCAGATAATTGATTTCGGAAATTCTACTTTGTATGTAGTAGGTACTTCTGTTGGTTTGTTTGCGACCGATAATTTGGACGGAGAAAATACCGTTTGGGAAATGATAGGTAAAGATGAAATAGGAAATGTAATTATAGAACAAATTGACTACAGACATTCGGATGGAAGGCTTACGGTTGCTACTTATGGTAGTGGAATTTTTCAAACAACAATTACTGAAATTGGAGATGTACTTTCTGTAGAAAATATAGAAAGAACAGAAGTTAATATTTATCCAAACCCAACTTCAGATATAATAAATATAGAGTTTGATGCAAAGAAATCGGAAAGAGTAAGATGTGTATTTTATAATGAGGTAGGAAAGGAGGTTAAAAGTAATTTTGAGAATATTAATACGGGAATAAATAAATTAACTTTTAATGTAAATGGATTAAAAACAGGAGTTTATTTTGTAAGTTTGAATATTGATGGAAATTTGATAACGAAACAATTTGTTAAACAATAAAACAATTAAAAAAATGAAAAAACTTATCTTACTTACAATTATTTCCTTTTTCTTTTTTAGTTCTTGTTCTACATTTAAAAAGTGTGATGGAGGTAAGAAGATAAAAACACAAATGTGGTAATTAAAAATTAATACTATGAAACGAATATTTACTATCTTATTTTTAATTCCCTTAATAGGAATATCCCAAGACTATCAACTAGATTTTAATTCTGCTACTTTGGATTATGTGGAAATACCAAACGCTTCTTTTGTAATTGCAAATAAAACTGAATTTACCATTAGTGGATGGGTAAATCCTCAGATGGATGCTTCACATAGCGGTTTCTTTGGTTTTCGTAATAATTCTGATGCAGATTTCTTTTTACTTCAACTACAAAACTCTACAAATGTAGAAGCAAGGTTCAGAAATTCTGCAGGAGTAAATTTTGATGTTGTAGCAAATAGTATTTTAGATATAGGACTATGGCAACATTTAGCTTTTACATATGATGGTAGTTATATTAAATTGTACAAAAATGGGAGTATGGTAGATAGCTCTGCTGCAAACGGAACTATTACAAATATAAGTCAATCTTTTAAAATAGGTTCGTTAGATTATCAATCAAGTAGTTTTCCTATGCAAGGAAGCACAGATGAAGTAAGATTATGGGATGCCGCTTTATCTGAATCTACAATAAATAGTTGGATGTGTGATCCAGTGGATCTTACTCATCCTAATTACAATAACTTAATGGGATATTGGAGGCTGAATGATGGAAGTGGAACTTCTGTGACAGATAATTCTCCAAACCAGTTATTAGGGACGCTTATTAATTCTACTTGGAATTTAAGTACTTCTTGTTTTTCTAATTCAATATTTGGATGTACAGATGTAAATGCTTGTAATTACAATTCTTTAGCAAATATAGATGATGGTAGTTGTTATTTTACAACTGCTCAAATAAATCAGAATGGCTTTAATCTAGATGCTATTGTTAATTCAGGAATAAGTCCTTATTCCTATATATGGAGTACTGGGGAATACACTAATTCTATTAGTCCACAAACAAATGCATTGTATTGGCTTATTGTTACAGATTCTAATATGTGCCTGTCAGACACTGCTTATTTTGATGTTACTTTTATCTCTACATCATTAGATTTATTAAACTCAGATAGAAAATTAATTAAATCTTTTAATCTGGCTGGACAAAATACTTCTGATAATAAGCAGGGAGTTTTGTTTCAATTATTTAATGATGGTACGGTAGAAAAGAAATTAATTATTAACTAAACAACTACTAGTATGAAGAAATTATTTTTAATATTACTTTGTTTGCCTTTAATGTTTACAAGTTGCAAGAAAGAGGAGAAGGAAAATCTTGACTCTCCATATGTTGGGTATTGGTCAGGAACTTATTTTTATGATGGAGATGTAGCTGGGCTTTGGAGTGCTGCCATTTCTACAAATGGAGATGTAAATGGAACCGCTTTAAATATTGTAGGTGAGGAGACAAATTTAAATGGCACTGTTACTACTAACGGATATTTTACAGCTACATTAGTGGAAATAGGAATTAATTTTATTGGTCAATTAAGTAGTGATACTGGAAGTGGAATATGGAATGTGGATACAAACTCTGAGACGGGAACTTGGGACCTCAATAAAGAATGAAAAAACTAGTACTACTATTATATTTTTTTCCTTGTCTTTTGTTTTCTCAATCAATAAATCATTGGGAAACAGCAGTTTTTGATAATGATATCTGGAAATATTTGGAAGGAACATCTGAACCGGATACAAATTGGAGGACATTAAACTTTAATGATGCTTCATGGCTACAAGGGCAGGGAGGTGTAGGATATGGAGATGGAGATGATTCAACTGTAATTTCATCTGTAACTTCTTTATACTTAAGAAAAACATTTAATATTGTTGACACTGCTGATATTATAACAGCAGTATTAAATGTAGATTATGATGATGCTTTTGTAGCTTATTTAAACAATGTAGAGATAGCAAGAGCAAACATTGGTACAGTTGGTGATCATCCTTTGTATAATCAAGGATCATCTTCACTGCATGAGGCTCAAATGTATCAAGGAGGAAGTCCTGATCAGTTTATAATAAATACACAAGTTCTTAAAGACAACATATTGCCAGGGAGCAATATTCTATCTGTTCAAGTTCACAATGATAATATCTCGTCATCTGATTTAACAGGACGTATTTTTCTTTCTTTCGGAATTGCAAATACTACAACTAATTACTCTCCAACTCCTTCTTGGTTTATTCCTCCATTTACTACTTCTAATTTACCAATTGTTGTAATTAATACTAATGGACAAACTATTGTAGATGATCCAAGAATTGTATGTGATATGGGAATAATTGATAATGGTTTTGGAGTAATGAACTCAATTAGTGATCCATTTAATGATTATAACGGAAAGATTAGTATTGAATACAGAGGAAGTTCTTCTCAGTCGTTTCCAAAAAAACCATATGCTTTAGAAACACAAGATTCTATTGGAAACAACAATAATGTTTCGCTTTTAGGAATGCCTGTCGAAAATGATTGGATATTATACGCT
Organism: Flavobacteriales bacterium; assembly: GCA_018647945.1. Lineage (GTDB taxonomy): Bacteria > Bacteroidota > Bacteroidia > Flavobacteriales > BACL11. Next base: position 3,115 of record JABGSE010000058.1, read on the forward strand.
CCATATTCAGATAAATCCTTAATGCGTAACTTTTTGACTTTTGATTTAGGTCGAAAAATGGGGAGTTATTCACCTAGAACTGTGTATTGTGAACTAGTAATAGATGGAGATTATAAAGGAATCTATGTTTTGATGGAGAAAATAAAAAGAGATAATGATAGAGTAGATATTGCAAAATTAGATTCAAATGATGTGGCTGGAGATAGTTTGGCAGGAGGTTATATAATAAAAGTAGATAAATATACAGGAATAGGAGGACTCGATTGGCTTTCAGATTTTCCAAATATTGGTGGTGGAGATTTGCATATCCAATATCATTATCCACAAGCAACTGCATTACAGCCTCAGCAAATGGATTATATTGAGCATTTTATGGATAGTTTTGAATATGCTTTAGCTGGTCCAAATTTTACGGATAGTTTAATAGGATATTCTAAATATATTGATGTAAACTCTTTTATTGATTTATATATAATAAATGAACTTTCAAAAAATATTGATGGATACAGATTAAGTACCTATATGTATAAAGATAGGGATGATAATGGAGGTAAGTTAATCATGGGACCATTCTGGGATTATAATTTAGCTTTTGGTAATGCTGATTATTGTGATGGAGGAATTACATCTGGATGGGAAGTAAATACAGGATGTGGAGATAATAATCCTTTTTGGTTTGAAAGACTTCTGGATGATACTACATATCAAAATAAACTAAAATGTAGATGGGAGTATTTAAGAGAGAGGAGTTTTCATCAGGATTCTATTTTTAATTTTATAGATAGCATGGCTTTTTATTTAGATGATGCTCAGCAAAGAAACTTTCAGAAATGGGATATATTAGGTAATTATGTTTGGCCAAATTATTATGTAGGCAATACATATCAGGATGAACTTCAGTTTTTTAGAACTTGGATAGGAGGTAGGTTAATGTGGATAGATAGTAATATTTTAGGGAATTGTTATGTAGTATTAGGATGTACAGATCCAGTCGCTTGTAATTATGATATTTCAGCAAACACAAATGATGGAAGTTGTAATTACAGCTCAAGTTCATATGATACTCTTGTTTCCAATATTAGTATAAGTTGGAATGGAATGATACTAACAACATCAGGAGATTATTCTATTACATTATATAATTCAGTTGGTTGTGATAGTATTGTAAATTTAAATTTTACATTTAATACTGTATCTGTAATAAATTACAATAATACTAGACAAAGAACTTTAATTAAAATAACTGATATTTTAGGTAGGGAAACTCATGGAACAAGAAATGAGTTCTTGTTTTATATCTTTAATGATGGAACAGTAGAGAAAAGGATTGTTATTATTGAATAAAACTTTCACACACTTAAAAAGTATAAGAAATACTGTTTATAAGTTGATAATCTGATTCAGGAATTCCTTGTTCCGGAAAGCTATCGTAATTAAAAGTACTGTTTATACTCAATAAAAAATGTGGACTTAAATTCACTCTAAACGATACATTGGTTTTCCATCTGAAATCCCCTGATTGTTTAATATTTGGCTGATAAAGATTTTTAGTTGAAATAGTGACATTTTTGTTTATTTTTATCATGAAATCAAAATTTCCGCTCATTCTGTTCTGAATTTTATAATCTCCTTCCAAAGGAATTTCTTTTTCCCTTAGAGCAGAAATTCCAAAGCCAATTTTTTTATTATCTTCATCAGTAAAATTATAAGCAATTCCCAATCCACTTCCATATCTGTTTTTGATAGATCGGCTGATGTCGTACATATGATCGAGTGTAAGGTTTAAATTTAGTTTCTTAGAGTTTAAAGCGTATTTAAAATTTTGTAATCCTTTATTCAGAATTTCTTCTTCACCACTTTTATTAATAAATGCAATGTTATTTCCCAAACTAAATGAGGATTTCCCTAATTGATATTTTATAAGAAACAGATTATTAAACTGAAAAGTACTTTCAGTGTTTTTAGTGAAACTCATTCCCAAATCAAAATTACCACTTATTCCATCTTTTGGAATAGGGTTAGTTGCAAAAATACAAGTAGGAAATAAAATAAGAATTAGTACAGTTTTTTTAAGCATCAGATAAAGCAGATATTTTCTCTGCTAAAATCTCAATTTTTGTCTTTGCATCTGCAAGCTTATTTTTCTCGTTATCAACAAGCTGTTGTGGAGCGTTTTGCACAAACTTATCGTTGGACAGTTTTCCTTCTACAATTTTTAAAAATCCTTTAGTGTAGTCTAATTCCTTTTGTAATTTTTCTATTTCTGCTTCTACATCAATACTATCAGATAATGGTACAAAATACTCATTGGATTTCACCATAAAACTAAAGGCTCCACTTATTTTTTCTGTAACATAGTTTATTTCCGATAAGTTGCATAGTTTTTGGATAATAACATCCATTTTATTTTCTGTATCCGAAATAACTTTCAATTCAAGTTTCTCTATATTTGGTATGTTTTGTTGTTTTCTTATATTTCTTATTCCAGAGACTATCTCTGTAGTAAAGTCAAAGTCAGATAATAGATTTTCATCAATAGTATTTGCTTCTGGCCAGTCTGAAACTATAATATCTTCTTCTCTTTCTTTTATTAAGTGCCAAATTTCTTCTGATATAAAAGGCATAAACGGATGAAGTAGTTTTAATATTTTTTCAAGTTGCTCAATAGTTTTGTTATAAGTAATGGAGTCTATTGGGCTGCCGTAAGCTGGTTTTATCATCTCCAAATACCAAGAACAGAAATCATCCCAAACCAATTTGTAAGTACCCATTAAGGATTCTGAAATTCTGTATTTACTATAGGATTCATCAATTTCAGTAATCACTTTACTTATTTTGTTTTCAAACCAATCGATTGCTTGTTTAGCAGATTCTGGTTGGTTAATATCTGCAACTTCCCATCCTTTAATTAGACGAAAAGCATTCCATATTTTATTGGGAAAGTTTCTACCTTGTTCACATAGTCTTTCATCAAAAGGTAAGTCATTTCCAGCAGGAGAACATAGTAGCATTCCAACTCTAACTCCATCCGCACCGTACTTTTTCATTAGTGTAATTGGGTCTGGTGAGTTTCCTAATGATTTACTCATTTTCCTTCCTTGCTTATCTCTTACAATTCCTGTAAGGTACACATTTTTAAAAGGTAATTTACCTTGGTATTCGTATCCTGCCATTACCATACGGGCCACCCAAAAGAACAATATTTCTGGTGCAGTTACCAAGTCGTTAGTAGGGTAGTAGTAGTTTATTTCTTCATTATCAGGATTACGGATTCCATCAAAAACCGAAATTGGCCACAACCAAGAAGAAAACCAAGTGTCTAGTACATCTTCATCTTGTCTTAAATCTGATAATGTAATAGTTGAATTTTCTTTTTGTGCCAGTATTAAAGCTTCTGCTTTAGTTTCTGCTACTACAAATTTATTTCCTTCATAGTAGTATGCGGGAATTTGTTGACCCCACCAAAGTTGACGAGATACACACCAATCCTTTATGTTTTCCATCCAGTGACGATACGTATTTTTGAATTTTGCAGGATGAAACTGAATGTTGTCATTCATTACATTTTCTAGTGCAGGTTTTGAAAACTCCTCCATTTTACAGAACCATTGCATGGAAAGTTTCGGTTCAATTACGGCATCTGTTCTTTCCGAAAAACCAACTTTATTTTGATATTCTTCTGTTTTTACTAAATAACCTTCTGCTTTTAAATCTGCAGCAATTTCTTCTCTTACCACAAATCTGTCTTTCCCTACATATAACTGTGCAGCTTCACTTAAAGTACCATCATCATTTAGTATGTCTATTGTTTCCAATCCGTGTTTGTCTCCCAACTGATAATCGTTTATATCGTGTGCAGGAGTTATTTTAAGGGCTCCAGTTCCAAATTCTATATCTACATATTCATCAAATATAATTGGGATTACTCTGTCTACTAAAGGAACAATTGCTTTTTTACCTTTTAGGTGAGTATATCGTTCATCATTCGGATTTACACAAATGGCAGAATCTCCTAAAATAGTTTCTGGTCTAGTTGTGGCAATTGTTAGTTTTTCATCACTTCCTTCAATGTTATAGGAAATGTAGTATAATTTTGACTTTACTTCTTTGTGTATTACTTCTTCATCCGATAGTGCTGTTTGTGCAGATGGGTCCCAATTTACCATACGCACTCCTCTGTAGATAAGTCCTTTTTGGTGTAGGTCCACAAATACCTTAATTACGGATTCGCTCATATCGTCATCCATGGTAAACTTTGTACGCTCCCAATCGCAAGAAGCACCTAATTTTTTTAGTTGTTCTAATATTATCCCTCCATGTTTATCTTTCCACTCAAAGGCGTGAGATAAAAATTCTTCTCTAGTTAAATCTGATTTTTGTATTCCTTCCTCTGCCAATTTCTGTACTACTTTCGCTTCTGTAGCAATAGAAGCATGATCAGTTCCTGGTACCCAACAAGCGTTGTATCCCATCATTCTCGCTCTTCTTATCATTACATCTTGCAAAGTGTTGTTCATCATGTGTCCCATATGTAAAACTCCAGTTACATTTGGTGGAGGAATTACAATAGTGTAAGCTTCTCTTTCATCTGGAGTAGAGTGAAAATACCCTTTGTCCATCCAATGTTGGTACCATTTGTTTTCTGCTTCTGTTGGGGAGAATGTTATTGGAATACTCATTATTTTATATACTTTTATAATCGTGCAAACTTACAAAAAATAGTTTTTTTTTACAGAAATAAGGATTAGATTTGTAATAGAGTAATATTTTGTTAAATTTGCCGTTCATATTTTGAAAATTAACTAAAAAAAACAAAAACAAATAAAGTAATGAAAAAACTAATTTTATCTTTAGCATTAATCATTTCATTTGGAATTGCTGGAGCACAAACTATTGACTTTGAATCGAAAGTGATTGACTATGGAATAATTGAACATAACTCAGATGGTAATAGAGAATACAAATTTACAAATACGGGTACAGAGGCATTAATTATTAAAAATGCTAAAGGATCTTGTGGTTGTACGGTTCCAAATTATAAAAAGAAAGACGGATCTTCAGAGTGGGCTCCAGGCGAATCAGGTACGATTAACGTAAAATACGCAACAAATAGAATTGGAAAATTTACAAAAACAATTACTTTAACAACTAATGCTACTGATAAAAAACCAGTAATCTTAACAATTAAAGGAGAGGTTCTGGCGCCAGAAAAAGAAACTGGAGCTCCAACAAAAAAACAAACAGGTTCTCCATTAGAAAAAAAGTAAGAATCCAAAATATATTACGACATTAGCACCCTCAATTATGGGGGTGTTTTTTTATAACAATTTTACAATTATGCCAAAAATTTCAAACAAAGGAATTTCAATGCCAGAATCACCAATCAGAAAATTGGTGCCATTTGCCGAAATTGCAAAAAAATCAGGAAAGAAAGTTTACCATTTAAATATAGGTCAGCCTGATATTAAAACTCCTGAAGTAGCATTGGAAGCCATTCATAACTTTTCGGATAAGGTGGTAGAATATTCTCATTCTGCAGGATTTGAAAGCTACAGAAAAGGATTGGCAAATTATTACCAAAACTTAGGTATAGACGTAAATCAAAACGATATTATTGTAACAACTGGTGGATCAGAAGCTTTACTTTTTGCTTTAAATTCTTGTTTGGATAATGGAGATGAAATTATTATTCCAGAACCATTTTATGCCAATTATAACGGATTTTCTATCTCAGCAGGGGTAAAGGTAAAACCAATTTCTACCTCAATTGATGATGGATTTGCATTGCCGAAAATTGAAGAGTTCGAAAAACTAATTACTCCAAAAACAAAGGCAATTCTTATTTGTAATCCTGGAAATCCTACAGGATATTTGTATTCCAAAGAGGAATTAGAAACTTTGAGAGATATAGTAATAAAGCACGATTTGTTTTTAATTGCTGATGAAGTTTACAGAGAGTTTGCTTATGATGGAAACGAGCATTATTCTGTATTAAATATTGAAGGTTTAGAACAAAACGCTATTGTTATCGACTCTACTTCCAAAAGATATAGTTTGTGTGGGATAAGGGTGGGTTGTATTGTATCGAAAAATAAAGAATTAATGGCTACTGCTATGAAATTTGCACAAGCCAGATTATCTCCTCCAACATTCGGACAAATAGCAGGAGAGGCGGCTCTTAAAACAGATGCTTCTTATTTTACAGAAGTTAGTGCAGAATATGTAAGTAGGAGAGATGTACTGATTGAAGGATTGAATAAAATTGAGGGTGTAATTTGTCCGAAACCTACTGGAGCTTTTTATGCTATTGGACAATTACCTGTTGATGATGCAGATAAATTCGCGCAATGGTTATTAGAAGATTTTGATTTAGATGGAGAAACTATTATGGTAGCTCCTGCTGCAGGATTTTACTCTACACCAAATACAGGTACAAATCAGGTGCGTATTGCTTATGTTTTAAATAAAGAATCTCTTCAGAAATCTATTGATATTTTAGCTGCTGCACTTAAGGTTTATCCAGGAAGAATACTTTAATGGATTTAGCTCAATATAAAGAGCAATCTATTTTAAAACGCAAGGAAAATCAACAATTTTTTAAGAATTTAAAAAAAATAAAACCTAAAGTTTTAGATAAGTTAATTCATCCTATACATAAAGAAGTTTTTGCTTGTACCGATTGCCTGAAATGTGCTAATTGTTGCACCACTACAGGTCCTTTATTTACAGATAAAGATATTAACAGAATTTCGAAACACCTCAGAATAAAACCTTCCGAATTTACAGAGAAATACTTACGAATAGATGAGGATAGGGACTATGTGTTACAATCTGTGCCTTGTACTTTTTTGGGTGAGGATAATTATTGTAGTATTTATGATGTAAGACCGAAAGCTTGCAGAGAGTTCCCTCATACCGACAGAATAAAACAAAGTCAGTTACTTAAACTTACGGAAAAGAATATTGAGGTTTGTCCTGCGGTTTTTGAAATAGTAGAAAAACTGAAAAAGAAATTTTAAGAAATTGTAGAGAAGTTGTCTTTATTAATAAAATAAATACTTCCCCCTAATCTCCTTAAAATTACCAAGCCCTTCTTCCCAGCTTTCTTTTATTTTTTTTTCTGTTTTTCCTTCTATTATTTGTAATCTTAATTGATCGGTTCCTGCTAGTTTATCAAAGAAATTATTAAAGAATTTTTCTTTATCTGGGCAATTGTTATAGGCTTCAATTAGCCAATTTAAGTTGATTTCTGTTAAATAATTATCTTGAAATCTAAGGTCAGTTCCAAAGCATTCTTTGTTTTCATGTTTTGGAGACTTACTTCCTTCCCCACTTTTTGGTGTAAAACTATAGGAACTTTCCAAATAGGGTGCTCCAAAATGCTGAAACGGATAACTTGTTCCTCTACCAATACTTACGGTAGTTCCTTCAAACAAACAAAGGGAAGGGTACAAATTAACAGATCTGGCATTGGGTAGGTTAGGTGATGGTTTTATGGGTAAATCATAACTCATATCATGAGTGTAATTTTCCATTTTAATTACGCTCAAATCACATTTTGTAGAAATCCAATTTTCTCCATTTATCATTTGTGCATATTCTCCAATAGTCATTCCGTGTACAATAGGTATAGGATGCATTCCTACAAACGATTTAAACCCTTTTTCTCTTATGGGTCCATCTACATAATGCCCGTTTGGGTTGGGCCTGTCTAGTACTATTAATTTTATATTGTTTTCTGCAGCAGCTTCCATTACATAATGTAGGGTGGATATGTAAGTGTAAAAACGAGCACCTACATCTTGTATGTCGAATAGTAAAATATCTATTCCTGCTAATTGTTCTGCATAAGGTTTCTTGTTTTTTCCGTACAATGAAACAATAGGAATTCCTGTCTTTACATCTATTCCATCTTCAATTTTTGCTCCTGCATCTGCAATTCCTCTAAATCCGTGTTCTGGGGAAAATACTTTCGCTATATCTATTCCTAAAGTAATTAAGCTATCTACCAAATGTGTGTTTCCTATTCTAGAAGATTGATTTCCTACTACCGCTATTTTTTGTTGTTTAAGTAGAGGAATATAGCTATTTGTTCTTTCTGCTGCAACTTTTATTTGGGAGTAGCTCAAAACCGAAAGTAATAAACTAAATAAGAGGAATATTTGTTTTATTTTTGCCATTGTTAAATGAATGTAGAATATTTTATATCGAAACGCATAATTAGTGCAAAGGAAAACAAAAATGTGTTTTCTCGCCCGATAATTCGTATTACAATTTCGGCTATTGCACTTTCGGTTGCTGTTATGCTCATTTCTTTATCGGTTTTAGATGGTTTCAAATCAGAAATAACAAATAAAGTCATCTCTTTTGGTTCTCATATTCAGATTTCGGCAATTCAAAAATCTGACGATTATTATAAAGTTCCAGTATCGGTTAACGATACACTTATTAACTCAATAAAAAACGAAAATAATGTACATCATATTGATGGAGTTATCTATAATTTCGGACTGATAAAAACCAATGATGAGTTTTTGGGAATTAATTTGAAAGGAGTTTCATCTGATTATAATTTTGATTTTTTTAGGGAGAATCTAATAAAAGGGGATGTAATAAATTCGGATAGTTCAATTCTGATTTCATCAAATATTGCTTCAAAACTAAAATTAGATATAGGAGAAAAATTAAGGATTTATTTTCCGAATATTTCAGATGAAAAGATAAATGTTCGCCCGTTTTATATTTCGGGTATTTACAATACTTCCATGGAAGAATTTGACGCTCAACTGGCTTTGGTAAATATTGAAAATTTAATAAAAGTAAATAATTGGAATCAAAACCAAGTTGAAATATTAGTAATTACTCTCTCTGATTTTGAAAAATTAGATGAGAGTACAATTAATTTGATGACTTCAATTGATGATTATTACAAATATGATGTATCAAGTATTACCGATTTATACCCTCAAATATTTGATTGGCTCAATTTGCAAGATGTAAATGTTAGGGTAATTATTATTTTAATGTTACTAGTTGCTGGTGTCAATATTGTTTCTTCAATTTTGATTCTTATTTTGGAGAAAACAAAATTGATTGGGATACTAAAATCATTGGGTTTGTCCAATTGGTCTGTCCGAAAAGTATTTTTGTACAATTCAATGTATTTAATTTCAAAAGGATTGCTTTATGGAAATGTTTTAGGGTTTACCCTTTTAATGCTTCAACAAAAATTTAACATTATTTCCTTGGACGAAAAAAGTTATTACATGAAAACCATTCCAATATCTTTTGATATTTCCTCTATTTTATTTCTGAATATCGGAACGCTTTTAATCTGTTTTTTAATGATGATTGTTCCAACTATTGTCATTACAAAAATCAGTCCCATAAAGGCTATAAGGTTTCAGTAGATTTTAATAGTTTTGCGGAACTAAAAATACAAAATGGACTATTACCAAAATATTATAGAAACTATAGGAAACACTCCTTTAGTAAAGTTAAATAAAGTAAACGATTCAGACGCTTTGGTGCTTGCCAAAGTAGAAACTTTTAATCCTGGTAATTCTATTAAAGACCGTATGGCACTTAAGATGATAGAGGATGCCGAAAAAAATGGAAATCTAAAACCAGGAGGAGTAATTATTGAAGGTACTTCTGGGAATACAGGAATGGGACTTGCAATAGTAGCAATCCAGAAAGGATACAGATGTATTTTTGTAATTGCCGACAAGCAGTCAAAAGAAAAGGTAGACATGCTAAAAGCAGTTGGTGCAGAAGTAGTAGTTTGTCCAACGGATGTTCCTCCAGAAAGTAAACTTTCTTATTATTCAGTTGCAAAAAGATTAACAAAAGAAACTCCAAATTCGTGGTATGTAAATCAGTACGACAATCCTTCCAATGCTGTGGCACATTACGAAAGTACAGGTCCTGAAATTTGGAGACAAACAGATGGTAAAATTACTCATTTAGTAGTAGGAGTGGGTACCGGAGGAACTGTTTCCGGTACTTCAAAATACTTAAAAGAACAAAACCCAAATATTAAAATATGGGGAATTGATACTTATGGTTCTGTTTTCAAAAAATACCATGAAACAGGAGAGTTTGATAAAAATGAAATTTACCCTTATATTACTGAAGGAATTGGTGAAGATATTCTTCCAGAAAATGTTGATTTCAGTATTATTGACAGATTCGAAAAAGTAACGGATAAGGATGGAGCGATATATACAAGGCGACTTGCAAGAGAAGAAGGAATTATGGTAGGTTATTCTGCAGGTTCGGCTGTTGCTGGGATTAATCAGATGAAAGATGACTTAACCAAAGAGGATGTGGTAGTGGTTATTTTTCATGATCATGGAAGTAGATATGTAGGAAAACTTTTTAATGACGAATGGATGAAAAAACAAGGGTTTATGTAGTATCAAACAAAAGTTATTAACTTATGTAAAAGTCAGACTAAATTATTGGTCTGACTTTTTTTGTTTTTCTAAATTTACACGATAATATAAAAATAAATATTTTTAATAGATGTATCTGATATTCGACACAGAAACCACTGGACTTCCTCAAAATTGGAAGGCACCTTTAACTGATTTTAACAATTGGCCCCGTATGGTGCAATTAGCTTGGCAAATGCACGACTCACAAGGAAAGTTAATTGATGTTAAAAACTTCATTATAAAACCAGAGGGATACGATATTCCCTACAATGCTGAGAAAATTCATGGAATCTCAACTGACAGAGCAAATAAACAAGGAGTAGATTTAAAATTTGTTTTACATGAATTTATTAAGGATGTCGAATCTTCCAAATTTGTTGTTGGTCATAATGTGGAGTTTGATAACAGCATTGTGGGTTGCGAATTATTGAGAAAGAATTTGGTTAATCTTCTTGCTGATTTCCCTTGTTTGGATACAATGAAAGAGTCAACAAATTATTGTGAAATACCAGGAGGTAGAGGAGGTAATTTTAAATGGCCTTCTCTTACGGATTTGCACGAAAAATTATTTGGTGAAGCCTTTGCAGAGGCTCATAATGCATCTGCGGATGTAGAGGCAACTACAAGGTGCTTTCTAGAACTTGTCAGATTACAAGTTATTTCTACTAAAAAGTCAGGTCTTTCCGAGTCAGAATTTGAGAAATACAAAGAGCTTAATCCCAAATCATTCCAATTGTTAGGATTAGACACCCAACCTTATCAGGATTTAAAAAATGATGAACAGAATGATGTTACAGATGAGATAGAGGAAGATTCTCTTTCTCCAAATTCCTTTGTTGAAAGTACCGATTCTCCATTTTCGCATTTACATCTTCATTCTCAGTATTCTGTTTTACAGGCAAGTACCAATATTAACTTATTGGCAGATAAGGCGGTGGAAATGAAAATGCCTGCTGTTGCAATTACGGATATGCATAATATGTTTGGAGTGTTCAAATTTATAAATGCAGTACTAGGCCATAAGATAAATAAAGAAAGAGATGAGGGTGAGGATTTAAAACTAAAACCTATAATTGGATGTGAACTGAGTGTCTGTAAAAATCATACCGATAAAAGTGTAAAAGATTTCGGATTTCAGCAAGTTTTCCTTTGTAAAAATAAGAAAGGATATCATAATCTATCTAAGTTAAGTTCTCATGCTTTTGTAGATGGTTTTTATTATATCCCTAGGATTGATAAAGAATTAATTTTAAAATACAAAGAAGATTTAATAGTCCTTTCTGGTAGTAATTATGGAGAGATTCCAAACCTTATACTTAATGTAGGGGAGTCGCAAGCAGAAGAAGCTTTTGTGTGGTGGCACAAAAACTTTGGAGATGATTTTTATGTTGAATTAATGAGACATCATTTGGATGAGGAAAAACATGTAAACCGAATCCTATTGAAATTTGCAAGAAAATATGGTGTAAAGGTAATAGCGACAAACAATGTTTTTTACCTAAATAAAGAAGATGCTAATGCTCATGATGTTTTACTTTGTGTGAAGGATGGGGAACTTCAGTCAACCCCAATAGGAAAGGGTAGAGGATACCGACATGGCTTTCCAAATGATGAGTTTTATTTCAAATCTCAGGATGAAATGAAAGAGTTATTTTCGGACATCCCTGAATCCATTGACAATATATCGGAAATTGTAGATAAAATTGAATCTTTCACATTAAAAAGAGATGTGTTGTTACCGGCATTCGATATCCCAGATAAGTTTGTAAATCCGGAAGATGAAAAAGATGGAGGAAAAAGAGGGGAGAACGCTTATTTGAAACACCTTACTTATGAGGGAGCAAAACAAAGATATGAAGAATTAACAAAGGAAATAACTGATAGAATTGATTTTGAATTGAAGACAATTGAAAGTTCAGGTTATCCAGGGTACTTCCTTATTGTTCAGGATTTTATATATCAGGCTAGAAAGATGAAAGTGTCAGTTGGACCAGGTAGAGGTTCGGCTGCGGGATCGGTAGTTGCCTATTGTACAAAAATTACAAATGTTGATCCAATAAAATATGAATTGCTGTTTGAGAGATTCCTAAATCCTGAAAGGGTTTCACTTCCAGATATTGATATTGATTTTGATGATGAAGGTAGAGGGAGAGTTATTGATTGGGTAGTTCATAAATATGGTTTCGATCAAGTTTCGCAAATTATAACTTATGGTACAATGGCTGCCAAATCATCTATCAGAGACACGGCTCGGGTGTTGGATTTGCCCCTAGATGAAGCAGGGAAAATTGCAAATCTAGTTCCTGATTTAACATCCCTTAAAAAGTTATTCAATTATAACGATAAACAACTTATAAAGAAAATTAATAGCGATCAGATTGTAAATGCAAAACAGCTGATTGAACTTTCGGATAAAAAGGGATTGTCAGCTGATACTGTTCGTATGGCCCGTAAATTAGAAGGTTCTGTTCGGAATGTTGGAACGCATGCTTGTGGGGTAATTATAACTCCAGAACCGCTAGTTGGTTTAATCCCAATGACTACCTCAAAAGATGCAGATTTATTGGTTACGCAGTTCGACAATAGTGTTGTTGAGATCGCTGGATTACTTAAAATGGATTTTTTAGGACTTACCAATCTTTCTATTATAAAGGATTGTATAAAAATAATAAAAGAAATTCATGGTGTAGAAATTGATATTGACACCATTCCTTTGGATGATCAGAAAACATATGGTGTTTTCCAAAGAGGGGAAACGGTTGGTATTTTTCAGTTTTCTTCTGATGGAATGAGAAAACATCTGAAAGTATTAAAACCCGATACATTTGAGGATTTAATTGCAATGAATGCACTTTACAGGCCGGGACCAATGGGTTACATCCCAGAATATATTGATAGGAAACACGGTAAAAGCAAGGTGGTATACGAACTCCCAGAAATGGAAGAATACCTAAAAGATACTTATGGTATTACTGTATATCAGGAGCAAGTAATGCTACTTTCTCAGAAGTTAGGAGGTTTTACTAAAGGAGAAGCGGATGTACTGAGAAAGGGAATGGGTAAAAAAGACAAACCCCTGATTGCCAAACTGAAACCAAAGTTTTTTGAAGGTTGTGAAAAGAACAATTTGGACTTGGAAATTGTAGAGAAAGTATGGTCCGATTGGGAAAAATTTACCGAGTACGCTTTTAACAAATCACATTCTACATGTTATTCTTTAATTGCCTATCAAACTGCATATTTAAAGGCTCACTATCCTGCAGAATTGATGGCAGCTTTACTAACTTCAAACATGAATAACATTAAAAAAGTTACTATTGATATGGAAGAGTGTAAGCGAATTGGAGTAAGAGTTTTGGGACCAGATGTAAATGAGAGTTTCTACAAATTTGCTGTAAATAAAAAAGGAGAGATTAGATTTGGGTTGGGAGCTGTAAAAGGAGTTGGAGAAGCGGCTGTTAGGTCAATAGTTACTGAAAGGAAAGAAAATGGTCCTTATGCTAGTTTGGAAGACTTTGTAAGTAGAGTGGATTTGAGATCTGCTAATAAAAGAACTTTAGACAGTATTGCTGTTGCCGGAGGCTTTGATTCATTTAATATTTATCGTTCTCAGATTTTTGCTAAAGATGAACATGGAACAATTTATTTGGAAAAAATGATGAAGTTTGGTTCCAAAGTCCAGTCCGAAAAGGACTCTACACAAATTGATATGTTTGGTGAGATTGGAGAGTCAAATATTCAATCTCCTACACCACCAGAAGTTGAACCATGGGGAACAATGGAATTACTTTCCAAAGAAAAAGAAGTAGTTGGAGTTTATATTTCTGGGCATCCTTTGGACGACTATCAATTAGAGATAGAAAATTTCTGCAACTCTAACTTTAGTGAGTTGGAAAGTTTGGAAGCGGTAAAAGGTAAAAGTTTGAAATTTGCGGGAGTTGTAACTAAAGTGGAACACAGGGAAAGTAGAAATGGAAAAAAATTCGGAACTGTTTATGTAGAGGATTATCATGATAGTTATCGTTTGATGTTGTTTGGTTCTGATTATACTGATTTTAAAAATTTCCTACAAGAGGGTTGGATTTTGCACATTAGAGGGATGGTTCAGAATAGGCAATGGGGAGATACAGATCAGTTAGAATTTAAGATTTCGAAAATTGAATTACTATCAGAAGTAATTGATTCTGAAAGTAGAAATATGATTTTGGAAGTATCGGTAGATGAAATTGACAATAAGATGATTAATACTTTGGTAGAAAATATACAGAAAAGTAAAGGAGAACACACATTAATTGTCCGATTAATAGATTATAAAAATAGTTATTCGGTGGATTTACTTTCTAGAAAAAACAAAGTAAGCTTAGATAAAAACACAGTGGAAGAATTAAAAAAAATAAATGGGGTAGAAGTATTGATAAAATCATAAAAGAAATTATAATTTTGTAAACTAAATAAAAACATAAAAAAATGGCAGTAGAATTTACAGACGCAAATTTTAAAGAGGTAGTATTGGATTCGGATAAAGTAGTTTTGGTTGATTTTTGGGCTCCTTGGTGTGGACCTTGCAGAATGATTGCTCCAATAGTAGATGAATTACATACAGAACTTGAAGGAAAAGCAGTTATTGGTAAGGTAAATGTTGATGAAAATTCGGAGGTTTCAACAAACTTTGGAGTAAGAAACATTCCAACATTATTGATTTTTAAAAATGGAGAAGTTGTAGATAAATTAGTGGGAGCTCTACCGAAAGCTCAAATTTTAGAGAAGTTAGAATCTCATATGTAATTCGTCTTTATTTTGAAGGAATTACCACAAATATCATCATTAGAGAATTTAGAGTTTTTTGCTCGAACTTTAGTTGAAGGTTTCATTACCGGAAAACACAAAAGTCCATATCATGGATTCTCTGTGGAATTTGCCGAACACAGAATTTACAATAAGGGTGAGTCCACAAAACATATTGATTGGAAACTTTTAGGAAGGACTGACAAGTACTTTGTAAAAAGATTTGAAGAAGAAACAAATTTGAGGTGTCAAATAATAATTGACAACTCTTCTTCTATGCATTATCCCAATTTTAAGGATGTTTCTGTAGATAAACCAAATAAGATATTGTATTCTGTTTTAGCGGCGGTATCTCTTATAAATTTATTTAAAAAGCAAAGGGATTCGGTAGGGTTAAGTTTGTTTTCCGAAAAAGTTGATTTTCATTCTGATAACAAAACAAGCAACAAGCATCATATATTATTGAAATCTCATTTGTTAGATGTTTTGAATAAGAATATTTTAAACAAATCTAACAAAACATTATCGGTAGATTCCTTACATCAAATAGCGGAGAGAATACATAAAAGATCTTTGGTTTTATTCTTTACCGATATGATGGATAGTAAAGATAATTTGAAAGAAATATTTTCGGCTTTACAACATCTTAAATACAACAAACATGAGGTTATTTTGTTTCATTTGGCAGAAAATAAAACTGAATTTGAGTTAGATTTTTCCAGTACCCCTCATAAATTTATTGATATTGAAAAAAATGAGGAGATAAAAGTGAATCCAATTCAGGTAAAACAAGATTATAAAAACAAGACTGAAAAGTTTATAAATGAACTGAAAGTTAGCTGTTTACAACATAAGATTGACTTGGTAGAAGTTGATGTAAATAAGGGGATAGAACAAATATTAATTTCTTACTTACTTAAAAGACAGAAAATGTTTTGAGGATAAGAAAAATCTATTAGATTTGCAACACTTTTCAAAACGGTCTGGTAGTTCAGTTGGTTAGAATACATGCCTGTCACGCATGGGGTCGCGGGTTCGAGTCCCGTCCAGACCGCCACATTAAAAGTTAAACCCTTGTAATTTAGATGATTACAGGGGTTTTTTATTTATTTGGGGAGGAATAAGGGGAGAAATTAAATTTTCCTTTAATAATGGTTGTGA
>JABGSE010000059.1 GCA_018647945.1 Flavobacteriales bacterium
TACTAAATGGTCCTTTCCAAATACAACAATTCAACCTAATGACTATCTAATTATTTGGTGCGATACTGCAGGTAGCTCTCAAAATGGATTACATACTACTTACCGACTTTCTGCAGATCAAGAGGAAGTGTATTTATCAGACCCAAGTGGTAATGTTATTGATGCTGTTCATTTTGTAAACATGCCAACTGATGTAGCTTATGCTAGAGTTCCAAACGGAAATGGAGTGTTTACACATCAATCAGAAACACAAGGAATGATTAATCAAATTATTGGTTCTGTTTCGGAAAACTTTTCAAGTAAAATGAGAGTCTATCCAAACCCTTCAAATAATAAAATATATGTATTAGGAGATATGGATAAAATTGAAGTTTATAATATGATAGGGGAATTGGTTTTTACTTCAAATAATAAAACTATCATTAATATTTCAAACTGGAAAAGTGGAATTTACTTTGTGAAATCTGGAGTTTCAGTAGTAAAAATAATAAAACAATAATGATGAAACATGAAATATTCACGAACACTTTTTGGAACTTATCTAAAGTGAGTAAAAAAATAGTATTTTTAATTACAGTAATAGTATTTTTTATTTCTTGCGAAAAGCCAGAAGGAGAAGGTGGTACTTCTGTGATAAACGGAAAGGTAATTTATTTTACAACTTCCTACAACGCACAAACCTCTTCTATGGATACTACTTATTATCCGAAAGCGGGAAAAGATATTTACATAATTTATTCGGAAAATGAGGATAATATTTTTAACGATAAAACAGAAACAGATTGGAATGGAAACTTTCATTTTCAGTATTTAAGAAAAGGGGATTATACCGTTTATACTTATGTGGATAGTGTGGTTGTAAATGAAATTACTTACGATTTTCCTGTTTTTAAACATCTAAATATATCCACAAATAATTCGGAAATTACTTTAGAAGATTTTGTAATACAAAAATAGTGAACGAATTAACATCTTTAAAAAATGATTTTCAAGCTATTTCTCTTTCAGAAATGGATGATGTGAAGTTAATGAGTAGAACCGATACAAAGTTTGCCTTTAATGATATAAAACTTCCTGTTCTTTTGCAAAAGTTGAGTGAACATTACAGAATTTTGGAAATTGATGGAGAAAGAATTCATCATTACAAGTCCTTGTATTTTGATACAGAAGATCGAAAATTTTATTTGGACCATCATAATAGTCGAGTAAACAGGAACAAAATCCGGTTTAGAGAATATGTAGGTAGCGGGCTTACTTTTTTAGAGATAAAACTAAAAAACAACAAAGGAAAAACCATTAAAAAACGAACAAAAGTAAAATCTATCCCTGTAGAATTAACAGAAAAACAGAAAGAATACATTGATAAAATAGTTGGTTATCATTTGGATGTAAGTGCCAAACAATGGATAAATTTTAGCAGAATTACATTTGTACATAAAACACAAAAGGAAAGATTGACAATGGATGTTAACCTTACTTTTAAAAATAAAAAACAGGAAGGAGATTTAAAGAATATTGTAATTGCAGAAGTGAAACAGGAGAGAATGAGTAGGTCTTCTGATTTTATGAGAATTGCAAAAGAAATGAGTATCTTGCCAATGCGTTTGAGTAAGTATTGCATTTCTACTTTAAGTTTGAATCCGGAACTGAAACACAATAAGTTTAAAGAAAAATTATTATTTATAAATAAATTAAAATTACAATAAGATGAAAAAAGGATTACTATTATTTGCGTTACTATCATTTTTGTTTCTAGGAACTACAAATATTTATGCTCAAGATGATCTTTCAATCCAAACAGATATTGAGTTATTAAACAATAATAATTCTGATGATGTAGAGGATAAGAAGAAAGATAAAAAGGTTGAAGAAGATAAACAAATGGAATTTTTAGGAACTCCAGTTTATGATGCAGAAGATTTTTGGAAATTAATAACAAAAGGTATTTTCAACTTGTTAATTATCTTAATTATTGTAAGATATATTTATTATCCTGTTACCAGAAATAAAGATTATTTATTTACCTATTTACTGATAAGTTTAACTGTGTTTTTACTGTGTGTACTTCTGGATAGTGTAAAACTTCAATTAGGATTTGCTCTTGGTTTGTTTGCTATTTTTGGTATTATTAGGTACAGAACCGATCCTATTCCTATTAAAGAAATGACTTATCTATTTCTAGTTATTGGAATATCTGTAGTAAATGCACTTGCAAATAAGAAAATTAGTCATGCAGAATTGGTTTTTGCTAACTTACTGTTAGTTTTTGTTACATTCGGAATGGAAAGAATTTGGCTTTTAAGGCATGAAAGTAGAAGAAATATTATTTACGAAAAGATAGAGTTAATTTTACCGGAAAGAAGAGAGGAACTAATGGCGGATTTGAAGCTAAGAACAGGAATTGATATTATTAGATTTGAGATTAGAAGAATTGATTTTTTGAAGGACACGGCTAACATCAGGATTTTCTATTATGAAGACAATTCGGAATAGTATATTCTTAATATTTATTTTTTCCTTTTCTGCATTTTCTCAGCAAAATGATTTTCAGAATTGGACTAGCTTTAAACTCTCACAAAAAGTTTACAAACGAACTAATATTTCTGTAAAAGAGGGGCTTAGATTTCGAGAAAATTCTTCTTTATTGAGTAAAAATTTTACAGATGTAAAACTATCCCACCGAATAAAAAAAACAGATTTAGAGTTTTCTGCTGGATATCGTTTTTCAGATGAGTACTCTATTGATTTTTCATCAGAATATAAACACCGATATTATTTTGATTTTTCTTCTAAATACGACTATAAAAGATTTAATATTACTTTAAGAGATAGATTTCAATATCAGGGAAATAACTCTTCTTTTAAACCTTTATTCCGACAGAAAATTGAACTGTCTTATAATGTAAGGAAAACTCCATTTGAACCTTATATTCAATTTGAATTCTTTTTAAATTTTGATGAGCAGTTTGAAAAACTTAGATATAGCTCTGGATTTTCATATCCTATCCTGAAAAAAATGAATGCTAATTTATTTTACAGAATACAACAGGAATTAAACTCCTCAAACCCAGAAAATTTATTTATCTTGGGAACCTCTTTAAGTTATAAACTATGATAGAAAAGAAAATAATAACTACATTTTACGAAACTGATTTTAACTCTTTAAATTCGGAAGAAAAGGATTTACTAAACAGAGCTAAAACTTCTTTAGAATCTGCTTATGCTCCTTATTCTGGTTTTTTGGTTGGTGCTACTATTTTGTTAGAAAATGGAGAGATTATTTCTGGAAACAATCAGGAAAATGTAGCCTACCCTTCAGGACTTTGTGCCGAAAGAGTAGCTATTTTTTATGCGGGATCACAATTCCCAGATGTGAAAATGAAAACAATTGCAATAACTGCTATTTCTAAAAAGTTTGAGATAAAAGATGTTATTTCTCCTTGTGGGTCGTGTAGACAAGCTATTGCGGAATATGAAGTGAAACAAGAAGAAAACATCAGAATTTTATTGCACCACCCTGATAATTCTGTATTGATTTTAAATTCTATTTCAGATTTACTTCCTTTTATGTTTAAAAGTAAGGGACTGAAAAATTATTAGAGAATTAAATCTCCCTTGCCTTGTCGTATAATTTCAAAATCAGAAGTAGTACAATCTACAATAGTAGATGGATTTACTCCGATAAAACCACCGTCAATTACAATATCAACTAAGTGTTTTAGTTTTTCGTAAATCAGTTCTGGGTCCGTACTATGTTCCAATATTTTATCATCATCTTTTACAGAAGTAGTAATAATAGGATTCCCAAGTTGAGATACAATTTCTAGTGGAATATTATGATTTGGAACTCTAATTCCAATGGTTTTCTTATTTATTTTAAAGAGTTTTGGGACGCTATTATTTGCATTTAAAATAAAGGTGAAAGGTCCCGGTAGATTCCTTTTCATTAATTTGTAAGTGCTGTTGTCTATTGGTTTTGTGAAGTCCGAAATATGACTTAAGTCAGAGCATATAAAAGAGAAATTATTTTTTTTAATATTTATTCCTTTTATTTTAGCTACTCTTTCTACGGCTTTTTTGTTAAAAATATCGCAACCAATTCCGTAAACCGTATCTGATGGGTATACAATCACTCCTCCATCTTTTAGGTATTCAATAACTTTTTTTATCTCTCTTGGGTTTGGGTTTTCTGGATGTATTTGTAAAATCATTTAGGAAATTAAATATTGAATTAAAAAGTATAAAATAGTTAAATCGATAAACAATAAGATGCCGAACAAAGTAGGATTTGTGTCATATAACTCTTTTAATTTATCCCAAATTTGTTTCATTGTCGGAGTTTTAATATTGATTTAGCAAGATAAAGAGGAATTGCTGTTCCGATAAAACTTACCCACATTGGAATTTCACACTGGTTTATTGTAACATCCCATCCATAAAATATACGAATTAAATGTGCTGCTCCTACTAAAAAAAATAGGACAGCAGCTGCTGTAATCAAATTGTTCTTGTTCATATTAATAATGTATTTTTGGTTCCCAATTATTTATTCCTTTAGGTATATTAATTTTTTTGCTAAAATTACTATTTTAATTCCAAAACAACAATATTTTCTACATGATGTGTTTGTGGAAACATATCTATTGCCTGTATATAAGTAACTTTATAGAGCTCGTCCATAAGGGATAAATCACGGGCTTGTGTAGCGGAATTACAACTTACATACACAATTCTCCTGGCTCCAATTTTTAGGATTTGTTCTACTACTTTTTTGTGCATTCCATCTCTTGGAGGGTCCGTTATTATTACATCTGGAGTTCCGTTTTTTGCAATGAACTCATCCGTAAAAATTTCTTTCATATCTCCAGTGTAAAAAGTGCAGTTTTCAATATTATTTCGTTCTGCATTTTCGTAAGCCGCTTTTATTCCTTCTTCCACAGAGTCAATCCCAACAACTTTTTTGGCTGATGTTGCCACATATTGAGCAATAGTTCCTGTGCCGGTATACAGGTCGTACACCAAATCATTTTTTGTAATTTGAGCCAATTCTTTTGTTTTTCGGTACAATATTTTTGCTTGTTCGCTATTGGTTTGGAAAAAGGATTTAGCTCCAATCTTAAAATGTAATCCATCCATCTCCTCCATGATATAATCTTCTCCATTATAGCAAACAACATCCTGATCGTACATGGTGTTATTTGCTTTTTGGTTTACAATATAAAGTAATGAAGTAATTTCAGGGAAAGAGATTTTGATGTGTTCCATCAACAGATTTATGTTCTTTTTATCATTTTCATAAAACTGAACTAATACCATCAAATCATTAGTGGAGGAAGTCCTAACCATTAAGTTTCTTAATAATCCTTCTTGGTTTCTAATATCAAAATAGGTTAGTTTGTTTTTATCTGCAAATTGTTTTACCGATAAACGAATCGAGTTAGAAGGTTCTTTTTGTAAGTGGCAATTGTTAAGGTTTATTACTTTGTCAAACATGCCGGGAACATGAAAACCAAGTGCGTCTTTATCTGGGATTTCTGCTTCCGATTGTACCTCTTCAGTAGTTAACCATCTTTTATTGGAGAAAGTAAACTCCATTTTATTTCTGTAAAAATACTCGTTTTCACTTCCAATAATTTCAGAATGGGGTGGAAGTTCTATTCCTCCAATTCTTTTTAGATTGTTGAGTACTTCATTTTGTTTAAAATCTAATTGAGATTTGTACTTCATGTTTTGCCATTTGCAACCACCACAAGTACCAAAGTGTTCGCATTTAGGTTCGGTTCTTCTTTCAGAATGAATATGAATTTTCTCAATACGGGCTTCCCAAAATTTCTTCCTTCTTTTAAAGACTACAATATCGCAAATATCTCCGGGTACACCACCTTGTACAAATATAGCTCTTCCTTCATGTTTTGCAACTGATTTCCCTTTGTTGGCAGTATCAATTATCTCAATATTTTCTATTAAAATAGGTTCTCTTCTTTTTTGTCTTCCCATTTGGCAAAAATATAGATTTACTAATTAATTCTACTATATTTGCACTCCCTAAAAAATAAGAAATGAAAACATCATCAGAATATATATCTTTAGAAGATAAGTATGGAGCGCATAATTATCATCCACTACCTGTTGTTTTGGCAAAAGGAGAAGGTGTTTTTGTATGGGATGTAGAAGGAAAAAGATATTTTGATTTTCTGTCTTCTTACTCTGCAGTAAATCAAGGGCATTGCCATCCAAAAATTGTAGATGCACTTAAAAAACAAGCGGATGTTTTAACCCTTACTTCTCGTGCTTTTTACAATGATACTTTAGGGGATTACGAAAAATACATTACCGAATACTTTGGTTATGAAAAAGTATTACCAATGAATACTGGTGCGGAGGCAGTAGAAACAGCACTTAAACTCTGTAGAAAGTGGAGTTACCAACAGAAAGGATTAGCTCCAGATTCAGCAAAAATTATTGTCTGTGATGGGAATTTCCATGGAAGAACGACTACTATTATCTCCTTTAGTAACGACCCAGATGCCAGAGCTGAATTTGGACCTTATACTCCAGGTTTTATTAATATTCCTTATAATGATTTGGATTCTTTGAAACAGGCCTTAAAAGACCCAAATATTGCAGGATTTATGGTAGAACCAATTCAGGGTGAAGCAGGTGTTTTTGTACCTGATGAAGGGTATTTGAAATCAGCTTATGAGTTATGTAAACAGGCGAATGTATTGTTTATTGCAGATGAGGTGCAAACAGGAATTGCGCGTACCGGAAAATTATTAGCGGTGGATCATGAGGATGTAAAAGCAGATATTTTAATTTTAGGAAAAGCAATTTCAGGTGGAGTCTTTCCAGTTTCGGCAGTATTGGCGGATGATGAAATAATGATGTGTATCCGACCAGGAGAACACGGTTCTACTTTTGGAGGAAACCCATTGGCAAACAAAGTAGCCATTGCAGCATTAGAGGTGGTGAAAGATGAAAAATTATCAGAAAATGCTGAGCGTTTAGGAATCATTTTAAGAAGAGAGTTATCCAATTTTGAAAACGATATGATTACCTTGGTAAGAGGAAAGGGACTCTTAAATGCAATTGTAATAAAACCTAAAAATGGAAAAGAAGCTTGGGATGTTTGTTTGAAGTTGAGAGATAACGGATTGTTAGCCAAACCAACTCATGGAGATATCATCCGATTTGCCCCTCCTTTAGTAATTACAGAAGATCAATTAATGGACTGTATTGCTATCATAAAAAAGACTATACTTTCTTTTTAAATTTGGAGTAAAAATTCAGATTTCCTACAGAGTTCAAACTTATTTTTGCATAAAATTTGTAGTGAAAAAATTTATAATTGTATTTTATATGCTTTCTAGTTACTTTTCTTTTTCTCAGAATCAAGAGGATTCTATTATCATTAATAGTAAATTAAAAGAAATAACAATTTCTGCAACAAAATCATCAATCTCTTTAGAGAATTTACCTATTCCTACTTCAGTAATAACTGAGA
>JABGSE010000060.1 GCA_018647945.1 Flavobacteriales bacterium
CAGTTTTATATGGTAATTGCAGAAGATTCAAACGGATGTGTTTCAAGAGAAGATATTAATGTATATGTAGATACATGCGCTACATCAATAAATGATGAGTTAATTACTAATATTTCTGTTTATCCAAATCCTTCTTCTGGTATTTTTACTTTAGAACTGAATAATATAATAGAGAAAAATACTATTTTAACAATCGTAAATTCTGTTGGAAAAGTAATTTACTCAGAGAAACTAGAGATAGGAGAGCGTACAAAAGATATTAATCTTTCTGAATATTCAAAAGGAATTTACTTTTTAGAAATAGAAACAGAAAACAGAATTTTAAATAAGAAATTAGTATTGAAATAAGCTTCTGTTTATGAATAAACAGTACATTATTTTTGATGGAGATTGTGCGTTTTGCAATCAAATTGTAATGTTGCTTGCCAAAAATGATACGCAAAATAAATTCATTTTTATTTCCAATACATCAAATAAATTTTTGGAGTTAGAAATGCCCAGTAATACAAAAGAAATATTGCAGGATACCCTTATCCTTTTAGAGGGTAAATCTATTTTTGTAAGAGGAAAGGCGATAAAAAATATATTAGTTCAAATCCCAAAATTTAAGATTTTAGGATATTTACTTTTACCCATTCCTAATTTTATTGTGGATGTTTTTTATCGACTATTTGCTGAAATTAGAAGAAAGATAAATGTAAAAAGGGAGTGTATAATTGATGAAGCTTTGAAGTTGAAAATATTTTTGTAAGTTTGATGTCTTTTAAAAGAAGAAAGGAATTTATTGGAATAAAGAAACCAAGCTTTGTACTTTGGGATTCACTTTACATTCAAATTCAGAAATTTGACTAAATTCGCAGCTTCAAATTCAATACTAAAAAAAAATATAAAATGAAAGAAGTAGTAATTGTATCAGCAGTTCGTACTCCTATGGGAAGTTTTGGTGGAGTGTTATCTTCTGTTTCTGCAACTATGTTGGGAGCAACAGCAATTAAAGGAGCAATTGAAAAAGCCGGAATTGATTCAAACGCAATTCAAGAAGTATTTATGGGAAATGTTTTACAAGCAAATTTAGGACAAGCACCTGCCAGACAAGCGGCTATTTTTGCTGGACTTTCCAACGAAATCCCTTGTACTACTATCAATAAAGTTTGTTCTTCTGGAATGAAATCAATAATGATTGGAGCTCAATCAATAAAAGCAGGAGATAATGATATTGTTTTGGTAGGAGGTATGGAAAATATGTCAAATATTCCACATTATTTTGCTAAGGGAAGAACGGGTCAGAAGTTAGGAGATATGACTTTGATTGATGGATTGGTAAAAGATGGGCTGACGGATGTTTACAATAAAGTTCACATGGGTAATTGTGCTGAAATTTGCGCTAAGGAAATGAATTTTACAAGAGAACATCAAGATGAATTTGCAATTGAGTCGTACAGCAGATCTGCAAAATCTTGGGAGGAAGGTAGATTTTCAGAAGAGATTGTTCCTGTAAATGTTCCACAGAGAAGAGGAGATGATTTAGTTGTTTCAGAAGATGAAGAATACAAAAATGTAAAATTGGATAAAATACCATCTTTAAGAGCGGTATTTGATAAAGAAGGAACAATAACAGCGGCAAATGCTTCTACTTTAAATGATGGAGCTTCAGCACTTGTTTTAATGAGTTCAGAAAAAGCGGAAGAACTTGGAATTACTCCACTCGCAAAAATTACTGGATATGCAGATGCTGCTCAAGAATCGGAATGGTTTACAACCGCTCCTGCTAAAGCATTACCAAAAGCACTATCAAAGGCAAATACAGATATTTCGGATGTTGATTATTTTGAATTGAATGAAGCCTTTTCTGTAGTTGGACTTGCAAATATGAAAATATTAGGACTGGACGCAAACAAAGTAAATGTAAATGGAGGAGCTGTTTCTTTAGGTCACCCTCTAGGAAGTTCTGGATCAAGAATTGTAGTAACATTATTAAATGTACTAAAACAAAATAATGCTAAAACAGGAGCTGCCGGAATTTGTAATGGAGGTGGAGGCGCATCTGCTATTGTAATTGAACTTATCTAAATGAAATACGGAATTTCAACTCTTTCAATTGTTCCAATCAGGGCAGAATCAGATGATACATCAGAAATGGTGAATCAAGTTTTGTTTGGAGAAAAATTTAAAGTTCTGGAATCTCAGAAAAAATGGAGTAAAATTCGTTTGTCTCACGATAAATATGAAGGTTGGATTTGCAATAAACAATGGGAGGAAATTGAGAAAGAGTATTATGACACTTTAGTAAAGTCAGAAAAATCGTACACTACTGATGTTTTGGATATTGTGAGAACTGAAAACAATCTGCAAACCATTGTAATGGCTTCTGTTTTACCATCCGAAAATCCAGAAGAATTTAAACTTTCAGATAAAGAATATTTATTTGAAGGAATGAGTTGTAGAAAGGAGAAGGAGAAAATAAAAATTACAGAAAATGCAATGATGTATTTAAACTCTCCATATTTGTGGGGAGGAAGAACTCCTTTCGGTATTGATTGTTCTGGATTTACACAAATGGTTTACCGATTACAAGGAATTGATTTACCAAGAGATGCATATCAGCAAGCTGAAGTTGGTACAACATTAAGTTTTGTTGAAGAAAGTGAAGCGGGTGATTTGGCCTTTTTCGATAATGCTGAAGGTAAAGTAATTCATGTAGGGATTATTTTAGATAATAACCATATCATTCACGCATCAGGAAAAGTTAGGATTGACAGGATAGACCAGCAAGGAATTTTTAATAAAGAAGAAGGAAAACATACCCACAAACTAAGATTGATAAAAAGTATTTGTTAATACTCTTTTATAACATTGTAAACAGTATCTCTTTCAACAGCTTTTCTTCCCACATCAGTAATTAATTTAATTATTTCATCTGTGTTCATATTAGGATTTTGGTCCTCTGCACCCGCCATTGAATAAATTTTGGTGGTATCATGTATTGTGCCATCAATGTCGTTTACACCAAAAGCCAATAGATTTTGAGAGGTTTCTTTTCCAATCATTGGCCAATATGATTTCATGTGTTTAAAGTTATCCAAATATATTCTGGAAAAAGCAAATATTCTCATATCTTCTACAACAGAAACTTCTTTAATGTCTGACATCTGATTGTTTCCATTTCTGAATTTAAGTGGGATAAAAGCATTAAATCCTCCTGTTTTATCTTGCAAATCTCTCAATCTACTAAGGTGGTCTATAATGTTTTCAGGAGTTTCAATATGTCCATATAAAATTGTTGCGTTTGATGGCATTCCTATTGAGTGTGCCGCTTCATGCATTTCCAACCATTGCTCGGAATTACATTTGTCCTTGCAAATTTTATCTCTTACTTCTTTATCAAAAATTTCTGCTCCTCCTCCTGGTAAAGAACCTTGTCCAGCATCTTTTAGTATTTGCAAACCTTCTTTGTAGGATACTTTTGCTTTTCTGCACATGTATTCTAATTCCACAGCGGTAAATGCTTTTACATGTATGTTTGGTCGTACTTTTTTGATTTCAGAAATTAAAGATACAAAATAATCTAATCCCATTTTTGGGTGAACACCTCCAACAATATGAACTTCTGTTATTTCTCCATCTTCATATTGTTTTATTTTCTCTATCATTTCTTCCTGAGAAAATTCCCAAGCTTCATCTTTTTTACTCAGCAAACGGGAATAAGCACAAAATTTACAATCGAACACACAAATATTTGTTGGTTCAATATGAATGTTCTTGTTAAAATAGGTTGTATCTCCATGAATTCTCTCCCTTATTTCGTTTGAAAGAGTTGCTAATAAAGAGAGGGAAGCTTCATTAAAAAGGATAAGCGCATCTGAATTGTTTATTCTTTTTTGCTGTTTTATTTTTGAGACAACTGATTGCAATTCGGTTGAAATGGAAGAAAGTTGAAGTTCTATTCCAATCATTATTTTGCAAGAATAACTTTTTCTAATCTGATGCCTTTATCTGTAGAAATCTCAATAAAATAAATTCCATTTTCTAGTATAGATAAATCAATTGAAATTGTGCTGTTTCCATCAGATAATTGAGTGTAAACAATTTCTCCTAATATATTCCTTACAATTATGTTTTTTGTTCTTGCATTTACTAAATTCTGAACAAGAATTCTACCATTTGTTGGGTTCGGATAAATTTTAATCTGATTGTTGTCCATTAAATTTTCTATCCCAACAGTTCCCGTACAGTTCATAGGAATAGTAGAATTTTTCAACCCAGATCTGTATCCGTTTAGTGTACCATTCATTACAGCAACTTGTTCAATAGTAAACATCCAAGTAGTGGAAGCGTAGGACATAAAGTTTTCATCCATATCCAACACATTTGTGTTAAATGCATTTGAGTAACTTAAATCGTTACATGTGTTGTTATTGGTAGATGATGTAACTGTACCATAATAAATATCTTTTGTAGCAGGAGTATCATCAACATACCCTCCCCAATTACTATCGTCATTATCGCAGCAAATAGGATTTCCACTCGCATCAGTTTCCTGACAGAAAGTATGTAATAACCCCAGATAATGACCTATTTCGTGAGTTGGAGTTCTTCCATCATTTCCACCAGCTGAAACTCCAATTGTTCCAAAATATCTGTAATCTACTACTACTCCATCTTTCCACATTGACCATCCTACAGTTCCTGGTAAATAAGAGTATCCTAAAATTTGACCACCACCAGAATTTACAATATCACAAATCCAAATATTTAAATATTTATCAGGGTCCCAACCATCTTTTCCTCCTGTTATTGCTCTTTTCATTTCGTCATTCCCATCTACATCAAAATTTGTTTCTGTAGTTGATGTCCTAGTAATTCCTGTTGTAGGATTTCCGTTTTCATCCTCAGTTGCTAAACAGAATTGTAATTGTGTGTTTCCAGCATATTGTACAAATGTGTTTCTTGGCGGATTTGGGAATTCAGGATTTGTTTTACTGTAATCTTCATTTAATATTCTTAGTCCATCTTCAATTTGATCATTCGAAATATTTGTGCCCGATCCGATATTTGAATGATTAGATCTATGAACAACATGAATAACAATTGGAACTGTTATTATAGATTTATTTTCATTCCCTCTGTTAGTTTCCAACCATTTTGCATTCTTGTCAGCCGCATCTTTCATTGTCATATAATTTCTACTATCTTCTGTAATGGATTTGTTTACCATTTCAGTAGTTACGCATTTATTAATGTTTTGAGCTTGTGTAAACATGGAAATGAATGTGAAACTTAAAATAAGGGATTTTCTAATCATGATTATTGTTTGTTTATAATAACTTTATGTGTTGTGATAATGTTGTTCTGTTCTAGTTTTAAAATATACATCCCACTTTCCAAATTTGTAAAATTTAATGTAGATGTATTTGTTATTTTTTCTGAAAAAAGTTGTTTTGAACTTAAATTAAAAAGTTCGGCGAAAATAGGAATATCATTTGAAAAGTATCTACTATTTACAGAGAATATTCCAACAGAAGGATTTGGGTAAATCACATCCTTATTTAGAGGAGTTTCTGTGATTGATAAAGCAGTGTTACAGAAGTAAAGTGTGTCCGAAAATGTAAACTGATTAGCCGTGGTAATTACTTGATTATTCAGTTCTTTTATAATACTGTAATTTCCATTTCCATAATTACAGCAAATACCATCCCCCTGACTATCATTTATTACAAATTTATAACATCCATCTTCCAAACAATAATTAAAATTATATTCAGTATTATTTTCCAAACTATCTCCAAAATCAATAATTGCCCCATTATTTTCCATCAAAATCCAGGAGGTTTCATTAGCGTAATTATCTGTAATAATATTTACATTTACAGATGTCCCTACTTCAGTTGTGAATAATTTACTTTCAGAATTATTTGAGATATTAATATCTGCTTGACTGTTTGGTTGAATTAGTTCTACATTAATTATATGAGAAGTTCCACCAATTGAAATTCCTGAAAGTAGGAGAGTATCTGTTTCATTTTGAGATAAGTTCCCGTTCCAATATTGAAAATGGTCGGCAGAAGAATTTACATTGTATTTTACAACAGCTGTGTATAAATTATCAGATGAATAATTTTTAATTACAACTTTTGGATAAATAGGGTTGTTGCATCCACTCATGATAGATGTAGGTTCTAAAATTTTAATAATTCCCGCATCTGCAGTAGATGGAATAACGGGATTACATCCATCAGAAGTGAGTAAATCTGATCGGTACATATTGATGGAATTCCATACTCTATTTCTTTGTCCTAATGTAAAGGAGTTCATACAATTATCATTTGTATAGTCCATAAAATTCATAAACATATCTCCAGAATTATTACAACTAACATGAGGATGTGTTTTACATCCAAAATTAGCTTCTTCCTGAATTGGAGTATCACTCACCCAATCGTTTCCACAATTGTTATCTCCCCAAATATGAAACAAATTAAAATAATGTCCTACTTCATGCGTTGTTGTTCTTCCTAAGTCATAAGGAGATATAGCTGTTCCTGTAGTTCCGAAATGCCTGTAATCAATTACCACTCCATCTGTATTTATGTTTCCTGCATCAGGAAATTGTGCCCAACCTAAAATTCCTCCACTAATATTCGATATCCAAATGTTTAAGTATTTTTGGCTATCCCATGCGTCCGAACCTCCCAAACTGTTATAATGAATTGAAGTATCGAATAAAGCAAAGGAAGATGTATTGGTTTGTTGCCGTATTATCCCTGTAGTAGGAGTTCCGTTTGGAGTTCTTTTTGCCAAGCAAAAATTAATTTGCATACTTGATACAATTGCTGCAAAATCTGTTGGAGTGTTAAAAGCGTCAGAATTTGTTCTATTAAAATCTTCATTCAACACATTTAGTTGGCTCATTATTTGATTATCTGAAATATTTTGAACAGAAGTATTGTACAAAACATGAAACACTACAGGAATAGTCATACTTTGCTTGTTGTAGTTTAATGGCTTGGATAAAATATTTTTCTCCATTTTATCTCTCTTATTTTTTTGGGCAGGATGCTCAGTTAAATATTTATTTAATATTTCTGTAGAACCGCAATGAGTTTGAGAAAATATCGGAATATTTAAAAGTAAACTAAAAAGTATTGTAAAAAGTAATCTCAAATGTATTTTTTTTAGAATTGCAAATTTAGTAAAAAACTACTTAACATTATTAATGAAATCAATGTCGGAAAGAGTTTTCAAAAAAGCAATTAAATCTTGTTTCTCCTGATTTGTTAATAGTAGTCCTACTCCTAATTTTTTCATGAGAGGGTCAATTGTACTAGAATATACTCCTCCAGAATCATAATGCTCTACAACTTCTTCCAAAGTTGAAAATCTACCATCATGCATATAAGGAGATGTAAATTCAATATTTCTTAAAGTAGGAGTCTTAAATTTACCATTATCTAATGAATTATCTGTAATATCTCCAAGTCCATTATCTGTAAAAGGTTCAGGGTCAAGACCATTGTTGTGAAAAAGATTATCCATAAACAGTTGAGTTCCATGACAATGAAAACAATCCCCTTTTTCAGAATTAAAAATGGCATACCCATTTAATTCTTCTTGTGTGAGTTGTGCCTCTCCTTTTAAATACTTATCAAATTTACTATTTACAGAAATTAAGGTTCTTTCAAATTGAGCAATAGCCATTACTACATGAGTAGAATCAATATATTCAATGTTAAATGCATCTTTAAATAACTGCTTATATTGCTCAGAATTATTTAATGTGCTCTCTACGTTTAACCAGGTATTATGCATTTCTATTGGATTTACAACCGGTTCAAATGCTTGATCTTCTAATGTTATTGTTCTTCCATCCCAAAAATTAGATGAATTCCATCCTGCATTAATAATGGTTGATGCATTTCTATTTCCAATTAATCCATCAATTCCTGTGCTAAATTGATTTGTATCACTAAATCCAGATGTTTGTAAATGGCAACTAGAGCATGACTGAGAATTATCGAAACTTAAGATAGGATCACTAAATAATATTTTTCCAAGCGCAACTCCCTCTACTGTCATAGGATTATTGGATGGAATATTCATATTAGGAAATCCGTAAGTGTTTTCAATTATAAATGGAGTTGTACTAAAATAATTACAACTACCATTATTAATATCAGCTTCTGGGTTGTAGTTATTAGCGATGGGGTCTGTACACCCTTCTTTTTTACATGAAAAAAGTAGAACTGTGCCTAATAAAAGATACACGATATTTTTCATGTTCTATTTATTTACAGAAACAGAGAATACATCTGTCATTCCATTCATTTGAATATTCATTTGCATCATCATATTCATCATTATTCCTGCAGAACCATCAGGGTTTACATACGTAGAAAACTCAATTTCATTAGGATTCTGATACCAGTTGTTTATCTCCATATTTATATTTATAGAAACATCTCCTAAATCATCATCTACTGTTAAAGAGATATTATTCGTATTATTAAATGAATAATCACCACCCATTGTTCCTCCAGTATGAGTTCCGTAACCACTTAAACTGTCATTAAAATCACCCTCTAATATCATATAATGATATCCTCCTCCATTCATGTCAGGCCATTCCATTTGCCCAAACCAATTCTCCTCATAATATGCATTACTTATATTCTTAATAGCGTCTAATCCCATTGTGTATGAAATAGAATCATAATTATTATTAGGAATATCTTCAACAGTAAAATTAAAAGTTGATTCATCAAATATGTCAATAAAATGAACTTCATTTAATTGTAGACTGCCTCCGTTTCTATCATGAAGAGTTATATCAGAGATTAGATATTTTAATGTTTTAACATCATAATCTTCTCCAGCTGAATTAGTATAAATCATGCTATTAGTAGTTAATTCTGCCCCATCAACTGTTTGAGTAAAATTGATAGTTAAATCTGTTTGAATGGGTTTTTCACATGAGAAGAAAGTAAATGCAATTAAGGATGTAATTAATAATATATTTTTCATGGTTTTTTTATTAAAGATTAAATTTATTTACAAAAATAATAAAATATTTTATAAACCATATCTTATTACTTTAATTAAACAACTTAAAATTTCATTTATTTTAAGCATCTTTGCTTTTGTATGAATTCCCCAAATACATATATAGAAGTTATTATTCCTCTACCGGTAGAAGGTAGTTTTACTTATTGTTTAACAGATAAGAATTTGGATGTTTCTGTTGGGCAAAGAGTAATAGTTCAGTTTGGTAAACGAAAGTTATATACCGCCATTGTAATGGATATACATAACAGGGAGCCAAAACTATATGAAGCTAAATATGTACTTGCTGTTTTGGATGAAGGTAATGTAGTGCATCCGATTCAAATCCGTTTCTGGAAATGGATTGCGGAGTATTACATGAGCAGATTGGGAGATGTGATGAATGTTGCTCTTCCTTCTTCTTTAAAACTGGCGTCTGAAAGTAAAATAATAGTTCATCCTGATTTTGATGGAGATATGGGAGATCTTACTGATAATGAAAATGCTATTATTACTACTTTAACTCTAAAGGAAGAATTGACTTTACAAGATGCGATTACACTTATTGATAAAACAGCTGTTTTCCCGATAATAAACGAACTAATACGAAAAGAGGTAGTACAGATAAAAGAAGAATTACATGATAGTTTTAAAAAGAAAACCCTACAGTTTGTCGAGTTAGTAGGAGATGATTTTGAAAATTATTTTGAAAAGGTGAAATCAGCAAAAAAACAAGAGGAATTACTTCAGCTTATTATACACTATAAAGCTCAATACCCTAAAAAGAAATGGACGGTTACAGAAATAGTAAAGAAAAGTGGAATTAGCAGGGGAATACTGAATTCCTTAGTTACAAAAGAAATTATTAAGGTAGAAGTTCAACAAATAAGCAGACTGATTTCTAGTCCAGAAAAGCTAGAAGAAATAAAAACGCTATCGGAAAAGCAAGAAATAGCGTATAATGAAATAAAAAATAGTTTTAAGGAAAAGGACGTTTGCTTGTTACATGGAGTTACGTCAAGTGGTAAAACAGAAATATATATAAAACTAATACAAGAACAATTAGATAAAGGAAAACAAGTTCTGTATTTACTTCCTGAAATTGCCCTTACTACGCAAATAATAAACCGACTTAGAAAACATTTTAGGAATAAAGTTGGGGTTTCTCACTCCCGAATGAGTAATAACGAAAGAGTAGAAATATGGAATGCTGTAAAGGAAAAAGACATCCAAAAAGCTCAGTATCCTATTATGTTGGGGGCTCGTTCTGCTTTGTTTTTACCTTTCGATAATTTGGGGCTTATTATTGTAGATGAAGAGCACGAACCGAGTTTTAAACAGTTTCAACCTTCCCCAAGATATCATGCCAGAGATGCGGCTATTTATTTATCTTACTTGCACAAGGCGAAAGTATTGTTGGGTTCTGCTACTCCCTCTGTAGAAACATACTATAATACTAAAATAGGGAAGTTTGCTTTGGTGGAGCTGAACTCCCGATTTGGAAATATGCAATTGCCAGAAATACATACGGTAGATATAAAAAAGGCCCATCTAAAGAAACAGATGGAATATCATTTTTCTCCTTTTTTATTGAAACATATTGGAGCAGCTTTAAAGAAAGGAAAACAAATAATCCTTTTTCAGAATAGGAGGGGATATGCACCACTTTTGGAATGTAATTTATGTAGTTGGACTCCTTCTTGTAATAATTGTGATGTTAGTTTAACCTATCATAAGCATACCAATTCGTTGAGGTGCCATTATTGTGGATATAGTGCCGATAAGCAACTGAGTTGTAAAAGTTGCGGACACAACGAAATTATAGATAAAGGATTTGGAACTGAGCAAATAGAGGAGGAATTAAAGACTTTGTTTCCGGATGCAAAAACACAAAGAATGGACCATGATACTACCCGAAAAAAACATTCTTACTCTCAGATAATTGATGATTTTGAAAGAGGAAATACGGATATACTAATCGGTACGCAAATGGTAACCAAAGGACTGGATTTTGATAATGTAGAAGTGGTAGGAATATTAAATGCTGATAGCATGCTGAAGTTCCCGGATTTTAGGGCTTTGGAAAGGGCTTATCAGCTAATGAGTCAAGTAGCTGGTAGGGCAGGCAGAAAGGGAGATAGAGGGAAAGTAATTATACAAACTTATGATGAAAAACACGAGATAATACATCAGGTTAAAAACCATGATTATTTGCAAATGTGTAGGAAGCAACTAGAGGAACGAAAGATTTTTAAGTACCCTCCTTATTGTAGAATTATCTCTGTAAACCTGCAACATAAAAACGAAAATAAACTAGATAAACTCTCCAAACAATTTGCAATTAGTTTACGAAAAAGTTTTGGGAATAGAGTATTAGGTCCGGAATCACCAGGGGTAAGTAAAATACGGACTTACCACCATAAAAACATATTACTGAAAATAGAGACAGAAGCTTCTGTAAAAGATGCAAAAAAGATACTTAGTAAGTTGATAGAACAATATAGAGAGTTAAAGGATTTTAGGGCTGTTCGTATTAATATGGATGTAGATCCTTATTAAATATTTTTATTTTACTCAAAGATAATACTATTATTTACAAGCATCCCAAATACTTTCTCTTGGAGCTGGAGCGACAATGGTAATATTTTCTTTTGTTACTGGGTGTATAAACTCTAGTTTTTGAGCCAGTAAATGTATAGAAGCATCTTTGTTAGATCGTTTTGCTCCGTATTTTAAATCCCCCTTAATAATAGATCCGATATGTGCTAATTGTACTCTAATCTGGTGGTGTCGGCCAGTTTTTGGTTGTATTTCCAAATGAAAAAAGTTGTCTAACTTTTTAAGTAGTTTATAGTCCAAAATAGCATGTTTCCCTCCCTCATTTTTAGTAATGTAGGATTTGTTTTGCTTTTGATTTTTTTGTAAGTAGTTTTCTAAAGTACCACTAGTATTTGGAGGGCTGTTATCTACAACTGCCCAATATGTTTTTTGTACTTGTTTCTCTCGGAACTGTTCGTTCATTCTACTTAATGCCTTTGATGTTCGGGCATATAGAATAACACCTGAAGTAGGTCTGTCTAATCTGTGTATAGTTCCTAAAAATACCTCACCAGGCTTATTGTATTTCTTTTTTATGTATGCTTTTACAAAATCAGATAGGGGAGCGTCTCCCGTTTTATCTCCTTGAACTATATCTCCCGATTTTTTGTTGATAGCTATTAGGTGGTTGTCCTCATACAGTACCTCCAACATTAGTACTGCTCCTTTTCGTTAGGGAATTCCTTTGTTTTTACATCTGAAGCGTATTTTTTAACTGCTCCCGTAATATCTTTATAAAGGTTGAGGTATCTTCTAAGGAATCTTGGATTGAATTCGTGAGTCATACCTAACATATCGTGTAATACCAAAACTTGCCCATCTACATCCGCTCCTGCTCCAATTCCAATAATTGGTATGGAAACACTTTCGGCTACTCTTTTGGCTAATTTGGCAGGTACTTTTTCCAATACTATAGAAAAACAACCTGTTTCTTCCAGAATTTTAGCATCTGAAATAAGTTTTTCTGCTTCCTCCTCCTCTTTTGCTCTTACGGTATAAGTCCCGAATTTGTAAATAGATTGAGGTGTAAGTCCTAAATGTCCCATAACCGGAATTCCCGCAGTAAGTATTCTTTGTATAGATTCAATAATTTCGGAACCCCCTTCTAATTTTACTGAGTGTCCACCACTTTCTTTCATTATTCTGATGGCAGAAGAAAGGGCTTCTAAAGAGTTTCCTTGATACGAGCCAAATGGCATGTCTACCACTACCAAGCATCTGTCCACAGCACGAACCACAGAAGCAGCATGATAAATCATTTCATTAAGTGTAATAGGTAAGGTAGTTTCGTGTCCTGCCATTACATTTGAGGCGGAATCCCCCACCAAAATAATATCTATTCCCGCACCATCAACAATTTTTGCAAGAGTATAATCATAAGCAGTAAGCATGGAGATTTTCTCTCCATTATTCTTCATTTCCTGAAGCGTATTAGTAGTTATTTTTTTGTAATCTTTGTTTGAATCCAACATTTCATTTGTTGTTTAGTTGTACCACAAATGCATCTTTATATCCTTTTTTAATCAATTTGATTTTGTGTACTGTTGCCTCATTAGGATTTGTAAATTGTCCGGACATATAAAGGAATGTTTCGTATTCTGATTCTACAAAAAACACATCAGATAGTCCATCAAATTGAGCCATGTTTATTTTGTTTCCGTAAACCGCAATTTGCACAGAATAGATTTCATTTTTATTGGTAATTACTTTCGGTTTTGGAGCGTTTGTTCTTGTAGTTTTAACCTTTTCAGAATCTATTCCGTTTTCATCAAAACCTTTGTAGATAAACACCTTTTTCATTTTTTCAATCTTTTCATCTCTTTCCTCAATTGTGAACTTTAAATTTGATACTTCAGTGTTTTTTAATTTTACTGCATTTACCAATTTATTATTGTTGTTTTGAAGAGTATTTATTTCAGAATCTAGTTTGTTTATTTTCTCCACTAAAGTTGCAATACTAGCATCTTTTTTACTGAGTTCTTTTTTCAATGCATCTACAGAAGATTTTAAATTTTCTGAATTGTTAATTCTTGCATTTATCACTTTTAATTTTCTTTGAAGTGTAACTAACTTATCACTCAGTTTTGTAATTTCTGAAGTTTTGTCGGTAGTTGTTATTTTTAATTTATCTTTTGTTTTTTTATGAGAAGCTTCTTCCGTATTTAGTTTTGCTGTTAAAACTTTCTTTTCTTTTGTAAGGGAGGAAATTTTATTATTTAAGTTTTTCTCAGAAGTTGTTAGCTTTTCAGATGAAGAATTTTTTAATCTTTCAATATCTGAGTTGAGTTTACTTATTTTTGATTTTAATGAAGAACTAGTAGTGTTAAGATTTTTCACTTCTGTTGTTAATTCCTTTTTGCTCGTTTCTAGTGATTTTATCTTGTTTTTTATTTCAGAAATCTTTGAAGATAAAGAACTGTTTTCTTTTTCAGACACAGTTATTTTAGTACTAAGTTCTGTTCTAACATCTGAAAACTCTCTAATCATTTTCTCTCCCTTATCAAGCTCACTTTTTACACTTTCTAAACTACTTTTAAGTTTATTTACTTCAGAATTCAAACTTGTATTTTCCATTGAAAGAGATTCAAAATCTTCAGTTCTAATTCCAGAAGATAATTCTTTAGTAAGTTTTGTTATGTCCGCTGATAATCTGTCGTTATTGTTTTGTAAAACAATGTTTTCTGACTCTAATTGGCTAATTTTATTTGTTAAATTAATTAATTTTTTGTCGGATTGTTGTTCTTCAATATGGTTAACTGTATTAACTTCAATTGCATCTAAGTAATAATATGCAATTCTAGCTTTACAATTCGGACTTATAAAAATCCCCATTTTACCTTCTTTAAAATTAGGCACAAAAAAGGAGGTTAAAAAACTATTGTTTACATACAAATCGTAAACATTTTTCTCACACCTTACTTCAATACTATTGTACTCATCTTCTCCTTTTAGAAGGTTACTTTTTACCCATCCTCTGTCGCTCATTTTTCCAATCAAAAACTTATAAGTTTGGTCAAACTGAAGTTCTTTTATTCTGTATTCACTTTTTCTATTTATCTCAATAATAATAGCTCTATTATCTTTTTGCTGAGCTTTTAAAATAATACCTGCAGAGGATCTTTTATCAGATGAAGGGCCTAGCCGGATAGAGGTTCTTAATCTGAAATCAGAAACCAAATTAGTTGTATTTGCAAGTATAGCATATTCACTTTCAGTATTATTTCGGCTCAATAAGTAATCACCATTATCTACAATAAAATAATTATCAATTGTGGTTAATATAGGAAATTCATTTTCAGAACTGTTAAAATCCTCTTTTATAATGTTTAAAGTATTGTCACTTATTTCAATATTCTGAGCAAAGCTTAAGCTTGTAAAAAGAAATACAGATAAGGATAAGATAATTATTTTTTTCATTTCATTATTTATTTTATAGATGCAAATCTACAAATATGTTATTAAAATAAGTAAGTTTGCTCCCATGAAAAAAATAACATCTCTTTTATTCCTAATTATTGTTCTGATAACTTCCTGTGAAACCGATTTTGATGTAAATGCAGAATGGGAAGAAATTACTGTAGTTTTTGGTCTTTTGGACCAAAGTCAGGAGAAACAATACATCAGAATTAACAAAGTATTTTTAGGAGAAGAAAGTGTAAATGTAATGGCTTCTTTTTCTGACTCCTTAAATTATGATCCACAAAATTTGGAAGTAAAAATACAAAGAGTTTCGGATGATAACACTGTTTTGGGAGAAAGAATACTGACAGATACTATAATGTATAAGGAAGATGGGATGTTTGCAACCGAAAATAATATTATTTATGTTTTTGATACTGACTATTTCCTGCAAGAAGATAAAAACTATATTTTAACTGTTACAAATTTGAAAAGTGGAAAAATAATTACTTCCAAAACAAATTTAATTCACGGACTTAATTTAATGTCTTCTTTTGAAAACCCTTCTTATAAAATGGGATTTTACAGCCAGTCAGGAGATTTTAGTAGTACAACTGTACAATGGACTCATTCAAAAAATGCTGCTATTTATCAGATGAGTTTGAAGATTCATTATTCAGAATATAGTCCTACAGAAACAGTGGTAGATAGTATTACTAAAGTATTCCCTATAGTTAATTATAGTGGTTCTTCTGATATGAAACAAACAATTTCGGGAGAGGAGATTTTCAGTTTTATTGCTAATTCTGTACCAATGGACAATAATGTAACAAGAAAAATAAATTCTGTTGATGTGTTGTTTTCGGTAGGGAGTTCCACTTTAAATACATACATCAATCTGAATGAGCCTCCAACTGGAATTGTTCAGGAACGCCCTGTTTATACAAATATTGAAGGTGGGATTGGTTTGTTTTCTTGCAGATATAATAAAGGTCAAAAAGGGATACTTTTAACTTCTACTACAAAACAGGCAATTGCCGAACAGTTGGATTCATTAAATTTTATTTACCCATAATCTGACTCACTGTCAGAATTAATTTTTGGTTCACCTCCTTAATCTGTCATTTTTGTCAGGTTTCACTTATTTATTTTGTTTGGCATAATATTTCCATCTAATGGGAGTAGAAACAAATTATTAATAAAATAAATATATAATAAAATGAGTAAAATTATTGGAATTGATTTAGGAACAACAAATTCGTGTGTATCCGTTATGGAAGGAAACGAGCCAGTTGTAATCCCAAATGCGGAAGGAAATAGAACAACTCCTTCCATTGTAGCCTTTATTGAGGGTGGAGAAAGAAAAGTTGGTGATGCAGCAAAACGACAAGCAATTACAAACCCAACAAAAACGATTTATTCTATAAAAAGATTTATGGGAGAGTCATTTAGTAAAATGGCTAAAGAAATTAAAAATGTACCTTATAAAGTAGTAAAAGGAGATAACGATACGCCTAGAGTAGTTATTGACGATAGAAAATATACTCCACAAGAAATCTCAGCAATGATACTTCAGAAAATGAAGAAAACAGCTGAAGACTATTTAGGAACAACAGTAACAGAAGCAGTTGTAACAGTGCCTGCATATTTTAATGATGCACAACGACAAGCAACCAAAGAAGCTTCAGAAATTGCAGGACTTAAAGTAAGTAGAATTATAAACGAACCTACAGCAGCAGCACTTGCTTATGGTTTAGATAAAGCAGATAAAGATAGAACAATTGCAGTATTTGATTTAGGAGGTGGTACATTTGATGTTTCTATTTTGGATTTAGGAGATGGTGTATTTGAAGTGAAATCTACAAATGGAGACACACACCTTGGTGGAGATAATTTTGACCAAGTAATTATTGATTGGCTTGCTGAAGCATTTAAATCTGAAGAAGGCATCGATTTAAGAAAAGACCCTGCAGCTTTACAAAGACTAAAAGAAGCTGCTGAAAAGGCTAAAGTAGAACTATCTTCTGCTACTTCAACTGAAATAAATTTACCTTATGTTACAGCTACAGATTCAGGACCTAAACACTTGGTAAAAAAATTGAGTAGAGCTCAATTCGAAAAATTAGCAGATAGTTTGATTCAAGCTACTATTACTCCTTGCAAGAAAGCTATGAAAGATGCTGGTTTTACTAAATCAGATATTGATGAAGTTCTTCTTGTTGGAGGTTCTACCAGAATTCCTGCAATACAAGAAGCAGTAAAAAAATATTTTGGAAAAGATCCATCAAAAGGTGTAAATCCGGATGAAGTTGTTGCTGTTGGGGCAGCTATTCAGGGAGGGGTGCTTACTGGAGATGTAACAGATGTGTTACTTTTAGATGTAACACCACTTTCTTTAGGAATTGAAACCATGAATGGTGTATTTACA
This sequence comes from Flavobacteriales bacterium, assembly GCA_018647945.1. GTDB lineage: Bacteria > Bacteroidota > Bacteroidia > Flavobacteriales > BACL11. The sequence goes on from JABGSE010000060.1 coordinate 17,462, forward strand.
AAGATGATTGAATCAAATACTACTATTCCTACAAAGAAATCAGAAGTTTTTTCAACAGCTGCAGATAATCAACCAGCAGTTGATATTAGAGTAGGACAAGGAGAAAGACCAATGTTTGAAGGGAATAAAGAAATTGGAAGATTCCAATTAGCGGATATTCCTCCAGCACCAAGAGGTGTTCCTCAAATTGAAGTAACTTTCGATATTGATGCAAATGGAATTTTAAATGTTTCAGCCAAAGATAAAGCAACTGGAAAAGAACAAAACATTAAAATTGAAGCTTCTTCAGGTTTGTCAGATGAGGAAATTGAAAAAATGAAACAAGAAGCAGAAGCAAATTCGGATGCGGACAATAAAGCCAAAGAAACTGCAGATAAAATTAATGCTGCTGATGGGATGATTTTCCAAACAGAAAAACAAATTAAAGAATTTGGAGAAAAACTTTCTGATGATAAGAAAGTTCCTATTGAAGAAGCTTTGGTAGAATTGAAATCGGCACACGAAAGTAAAGATTTAGATGCTATTGACTCTGCAATGGAAAAAATTAATACTGCTTGGACCGCCGCTTCTGAAGAAATGTACAAAGCATCTCAGGAAGAAGGAGCAAACCCTGCAGAAGGAGAACAATCTGAAAATACTACTGATGATGTTACAGATGTAGAATTTGAAGAAGTTAAAGAAGAGGATGGAAAATAAAAATCAGTTTTCATAATACTTAAAGAAGCCTGCTCAATGAGTGGGCTTTTTTATTACTTTTGTTTTTAATATGAAAAAACTAGTTACAATTATATTTTTAATTCCATTTTGTATAAATGCACAAACTGCTTTTATTTCTGGTAATGATACTATTTGTGACAATGAGGGTTTTGTTAATATTTTAGTTTCATTTAACGGAACATCTCCTTTTACTTTTGTTTATGCCCTAAATGGACAAAACCAACCCTCTATTACTACTACCATAAATCCGTATTTAATCAGTACAAAAAAGGAAGGTACTTATACGCTAAAGTCATTTTCGGTCGCAAGTGGAGCAGGAACAACTTCTGGATCGGCAATACTTACAGTTAATCCCGCACCAATTGCAATTATCAATACTGCAAACGACACCATAAAATCAATTTATCCTATTCTACAATTTAACAGTTTCTCTGAGGGAAATATAATTTCCCAGTATTGGAATTATGGAGACAATACTATGAGTGAGTCGATTGATAATCCTATACATACTTTTCCCAGAGATACAAGTGGAGTTGGAATCCCTTCAACTTATCAAGTTTCATTAATTGTAATAGATGATAATTCCTGTTCAGATACTACTTATAAAAATATTTTTGTAATTTCTGATTTTTGGTTTTATATACCCAATAGTTTTACTCCAGATAATGATCAGATAAATGACAAATTCTGCATTCAGTACAATGGAATTAGAGAGTCAACTTTTACTTTTTATGTGATAAACAGGCAGGGAGAAATAGTTTTTGAAACCAATAATCCTCAATCTCTAAATTGTAGTTTGAATAATGGATGGGATGGCAAAGATATAAACAATAAAAATTTGATGTCAGATACTTATGTTTACGAACTTTATTTCCAAGATTTTGAAGGATGGAAACACACAAAACACGGAACCATTAATTTAGTACGCTAAAATCTCCACAATCTTTTCACTTACTTTTTTAGAATTTGGTAGCATTCTTGCTTCCAAAGTTGAGTTTAAAGGAATGGCAGGTAAATTTTCTGATCCCATTACATAAACAGGAGCATCTAGTTTTTCAAAACAATGTTCCTGAATTCTCCCTACTAAACTTTGAGCAAAGGAGTTGTTGTAGGGTTCTTCTGTAAGGACTAAACATTTTCCGTGCTTATTAACCCTTTCAAAAACCAATTTTTCATCAAGTGGATGGATGGTTCTTAAATCTACAATTTCTACTTTTCCTTTGTAGTTTTTTGATGCATTCAATGCCCAATGGACACCCATTCCGTAAGTGATGATGCAAATAGTATTTTCAGTATCTTTAGATTCTAAAGCAATTCTCCCTTTCCCAAATGGAATTACATAATCAGAGGAAGGCTCAATTGTTTTTGCTGCGGAAGTTCCTTTTATCTTACTCCAATACAGTCCTTTATGTTCTAATATCACTACAGGATTTGGGTCGTAATAAGCAGATTTCATCAATCCTTTTAAGTCCGCACCAGTAGAAGGGTAGGCAATTTTTATTCCTCTTATTTGTGCCAATACTGATTCCACAGAAGAAGAATGATAAGGGCCTCCACTACCGTATGCACCAATAGGAACACGGATAATACAACTCACAGGCCACTTTCCGTTTGATAAATAATTTGAACGACTTACTTCTGTAAAAAGTTGGTTTAGTCCTGGCCAAATATAATCTGCAAATTGTACTTCTACAATAGGTTTTAACCCTACTGCTGACATACCGACCGTACTTCCAATAATGAATGCTTCCTGTATTGGTGTGTTGAATACTCTATTATCTCCAAATGTATCTGCAAGTGTTGCAGCTTCACGAAATACACCTCCTAATCGTTTTCCTACATCTTGTCCGTACAACAAACATTCAGGATGTTTTGCCATAATTTCTTTTATTGCAAATAGGGCAGAATCCACCATTACAGTTGGCTCTTTATCTTTTGGTGCTCTTTCTCCTTTTTCTTCCAGAATAGGAGTAAGAGCATAATCATGTAAAAATAATTCTTCAGGATTTGGATCTTCTGCTTTTAATGCTTTTTGATAATCGTTTTCTACTTTTATTTTTGCATTTTTTTCAATTTCAACTAAATCTGATTCCGTAAAACCATTGGATAAAAGTTCGGTTTTTAGTTTTGGGTAAGGATCTCTAGATTTTGCTTCATCTAAATCATCTCTATACCATTCCATCCTTACTCCAGAAGTGTGGTGATTTAAAAGGGGTACTTTTGCATGAACCAATAAGGGAGTTCTTTTCTCTCTAATTTCCTTAAATGCTTTTTGAATTGTTTCGTATGATTTTGTAAAATCTGTTCCGTCAATGGTGTAGGTTTTTAGTCCAAAACCTTTTGCGTAATGGGTGGCATCTACTGCTCTCATTTCTGTGGCATGTGCCGAAATATCCCATTCATTATCCTGTACCAAATACAGGATTGGTAATTTTTTCAGTGCTGCCATTTGGAATGCTTCTGCAACTTCTCCTTCCGTAATTGCTGCATCTCCAAAAGAACAAACCACCACAGGTTCTTCTCCTTTTTTAGGTTTTGTTAATCCTTCTTTTTCTTGATATTGAATTCCCATTGCAATTCCTGTTGTTGGTATTCCTTGCATACCAGTTGCTGAGGATTGATGTGGAATTTTTGGAAACCCTTCTCTTTTTAAAGAAGGGTGGCAGTAATAGGTTCTTCCTCCAGAAAAAGGATCCTCTCTTTTACAGAGTAATTGCAACATGAGTTCATAAGGAGTCATTCCAATTCCTAGTAAGATAGAGTCATCACGGTAGTATGGAGATACCCAATCGTTTTCAGTTAATTGTAATCCAACAGCCAATTGAATTGTTTCATGTCCTTTTGATGTAGCGTGTACATATTTTGAAGTAACTTCTTTGTTTTTTTCATAAATATCACTCATTGCCCGAGCGGTACACATTAAGGAATATGCTTGTTTGTATATTTCTTTTGTTAATATATTACTCATTACTTACTTTTGAATTTTGAAATTGCATTTTTGGTAAAATTAGATAAAACCAATTTACCACTACTTTCCGCTCTTTCCATTAAAAGTGTATCCCAATGTTCAGTGCCTTCCCACAATATTTTTTTCAGACCTTCCATTGCTTCAGGGTTAGATCGAGATAGGGTAGAAGATAATTTTGCTACTTCTCCATCCATTTCGTCAGCTGTGTCAAACACCTCTGTATACAATCCTTTTTCACGCGCCCAGTCTGCATCAAACCATTTAGTTGCGTTTATTGTCATTGCAGAAAATGCTGAAGTTCCTACTTTACGCTCCACTGCAGGGCCAACAACAAATGGTCCAATTCCAATTGCTAGTTCTGATAGTTTTGCAGATGCAAATTTGGTTGCAAAACAATAATCAGTTGCGGATGCCATGCCGACACCACCACCCACAGCTTTACCCTGTACACGACCAATAATAAATTTAGGACACTTACGAGCTGCATTAATTACATTAGCAAATCCTGAGAAAAATTTCTTACCATTTTCTGGAGTGTCAATTGCTACTAATTCATCAAAAGATGCTCCTGCACAAAATGATCTTTCTCCTGCACTTTTTAGGATGATTACTTTTATGTTATCATCTTCTCCTGCTTTGGTTATTGTAGAGGCTAATTCTGCCAATATATGCCCAGGTAAGGAGTTGGATTGTGGATGGAAAAATTCAATTGTTCCTATTGAGTTTTCTGTTGTTATTTTTACATATTCTTTCATTTTCTATTTTTCAAATTCATAATCTCGTTCTACTCTGCAAATTCTTAATTTATAGTTTTTGTACCATTTTTCTTTCCCTAATTCTTGGGCTTTTTGGTGTAAAGTATTGTCTCTCCATCTTTTTAATGATTCCATATCTTTCCAATAAGAAACATTTACTCCAAAACCATTTTCATCTCTAAAGGCTTCATACCCTAAATAACCCTCTATACTGTCCAATTCGGTAATAGTAAGTTCATTCATTTTATCATATCCTTCCTCTACATCCGTACGGATAGAAGTAAATACTGCTGCTATATAAGGTGGTTTGGGTGTGTTTGCTATCATGATTGGTCTAATTTACGCACCATAGTTAAAATAGTGGATAACATTACTGTTTCTCCTTCCTCATCATACACATCTACCAAGAATTTTACTATCCCTTTTGCAATATCGTCTTCCTCTCTTTTTTCTTGGCTTATTTTTTCTTTTGCAGTAAATCGAACTCCAACAGTCATTCCTGGGTAAACAGGTTTGGTAAACCTACATTCATCAATTCCATAGTTTAAGAGTACAGGTCCTTTTGAAGGGTCAACAAATAATCCTGCTGCTTTACTCATAATGAAATATCCATGAGCAACACGCTCAGTAAATATAGTTCCCTCCAAAGAATTTTCATCCATATGAGCATAGAATTTATCTCCTGAAAGTTCTGCAAAATCTTCTATATTATCAAGTGTTACCAAATGTTTATCGGTAATTACAGTATCGCCAATCTCAATCTCTTCAAAGTGCTTTCTAAACACATGAGATCCTTCTGTATTTTGCTCTGCCCCAACTTGATATTGCTTGGTAAGTGCCGTAATTGTAGTTGGATGACCTTGAATTGCAGTTCTTTGCAGATAATGTTTTATTCCTCTAACTCCACCCATCTCTTCAC
>JABGSE010000013.1 GCA_018647945.1 Flavobacteriales bacterium
ATCCAATTTTATTTTGGTATACATATAAATATAGTGGAAAAGATAAGGGAGTTGCATTTTTCTATCCTCATAATAATAAGTTAGAATTAATCTGGACAATTGCTCCCGCTATAGTATTAACGGCAGTTATTTTATACGGATTGAGTACTTGGGATAAAATAACAAATGATATTCCTCAAGAATCTCAAATTGTAGAAGTATATTCTGAACAATTTGCATGGACAGCAAGACTTTCGGGTGAAGATAATGTTTTAGGAAATTCAGATTTTAGATTGGTAACAGCAGAAAATCATTTAGGAATAAATATGGAAGATGAACTGTCACAAGATGATATTATTGTTGGAGAGGTTCATATAGTAGTAAATAAGCCAGTACTTTTGAAGTTCAGATCCAGAGATGTAATACATTCTGCTTTTTTACCTCATTTTAGAGTTCAGATGAATTGTGTGCCAGGAATGGTTACTCAATTTGGATTTACTCCAACACAAACAACTGCAGAGATGAAAGTTCAAGAAGAAAATGAAGATTTTGAGTTTGTATTGTTATGTAATAAAATTTGTGGTTCAGGTCATTACAGCATGCAAATGAATTTTGTAGTAGAAACCCAAGAAGAATATGATGCTTGGGTAAGTGGACAAAAAACTTTAGGAGCACAATAAAATAAATAATTTTTTAAAAAGAAATAAGATGTCAGAACATCATAAAGAAACATTTATATCAAAGTATATTTTTAGTTTAGATCATAAAATGATTGCTAAACAATTCCTTATTACAGGAATGTTAATGGGGATTTTAGGAATGGTTATGTCTCTACTGTTCCGTATTCAAATTGGAAATCCTGGAGAGTCGAATGCAATATTACAGTGGTTTTTAGGTGACAGATGGGCTGAAGGAGGTATTTTAGATCCAAATATGTACCTTGCATTAGTAACAATGCATGGAACAATTTTAGTTTTTTGGGTACTTACAGCAGGACTTACAGGAACATTTGCCAACTTCTTAATTCCATTACAAATTGGAGCGAGAGACATGGCTTCAGGATTCTTAAACATGCTTTCGTATTGGTTCTTTTTTGCGGCAACCATGGTTTTACTTTCATCATTATTTATTGAAACAGGACCAGCATCTGCAGGTTGGACTATTTATCCTCCATTAAGTGCATTGCCAGAAGCTATTTCAGGTTCTGGTTTAGGGCAAACTTTGTGGTTAGTTGCAATGGCTTTATTTGTTGTTTCCTCTCTTTTAGGAGGATTAAACTACATTGTAACAATTCTTAATTTACGTACAAAAGGAATGTCCATGAAAAGATTACCACTTACAATGTGGGCAATTTTAATTACAGCAATTCTTGGGGTATTATCTTTCCCAGTACTGTTGTCAGCAGCTCTTTTATTAATTTTTGATAGAAGTTTTGGAACATCTTTTTACCTTTCAGATATCATTATAAACAATGAAGCTCTTCATCATGTAGGAGGTTCTCCAATATTGTTTGAACACTTATTCTGGTTCTTAGGACATCCAGAAGTTTATATTATTTTACTACCAGCACTTGGAATTGTATCGGAGGTGATGTCAGTAAATACCAGAAAGCCAATTTTCGGTTATAAAGCCATGGTTGGAGCAATGCTTGCAATTGCATTTCTTTCCTTTATTGTTTGGGGACACCATATGTTTATTACAGGAATGTCTCCATTCTTGGGATCTGTCTTTACATTTACAACATTACTTATTGCGATACCTTCTGCGGTAAAAGTATTTAATTATTTGGTTACACTTTGGAGAGGAAATATCAGATTTTCTCCGGCAATGTTGTTTGCCATTGCTTTTGTTTCTACCTTTATTACCGGTGGTTTAACAGGGCTTATTTTAGGAGATTCAGCACTTGATATTAATGTCCACGATACTTACTTTGTTGTTGGACATTTCCATATTGTTATGGGTCTATCTGCAATTTACGGAATGTTTGCTGGGGTTTATCATTGGTTCCCTAAAATGTATGGTAAAATGATGAATAAGAAATTAGGGTATTTACATTTCTGGGTAACATTTATTTCTGCTTATGGAGTATTTTTTCCAATGCACTTTTTAGGTTTGGCAGGGTTACCAAGAAGATATTATAACAATGATGCATTTGCTATGTTCGATAATTTAACGGGAATAAATGAAGTAATTACATTCTTTGCAATTACTGGTGGATTGATACAATTGATATTTGTATTTAACTTCTTTTACAGTATTTTTAAAGGAAGTAAATCAGTTCAAAATCCATGGAAATCTAATACTTTAGAATGGACTGCTCCAATAGAAAGAATTCACGGAAACTGGCCAGGAGATATTCCAGAAGTTCACCGTTGGCCTTACGACTATTCTAAGCCAGGAGCAGATGAGGATTTCATTCCTCAGACAGAACCTTTAAAAGAAGGAGAAATAGAACACTAAAAAAGAAAATGCCCGTAAGGGCATTTTTTTATTGCTTTTATTTACATTTGTAAACATGAATGAAGACATTGAAGATAATGAATTTTCTGCTGAGGAATTTGAACAAGTTTTAAGGCCAAAGGGTTTTGAAGATTTTAAAGGTCAAGACCAAATTGTAGATAATCTGAAAATTTTCATACAAGCAGCAAAACAACGACAAGAAGCTTTAGATCATGTTTTACTTCATGGACCTCCAGGTTTGGGAAAGACAACTCTATCTCATATTATTGCAAATGAATTAGAAGTTGGGATAATTACAACTTCTGGGCCAGTATTGGATAAACCAGCGGATTTGGCAGGGCTACTTACAAATTTGGAAGACAGAGATGTTTTATTTATTGACGAAATTCATAGATTAAATCCAATAATTGAAGAATATTTATATTCCGCAATGGAGGATTATCAAATTGATATAATGATTGAATCGGGGCCTAATGCGCGTTCTGTTCAATTAAAGATAAATCCGTTCACATTAATTGGAGCTACAACCCGTTCTGGGCTTTTAACAGCTCCTTTAAGGGCTCGTTTTGGTATTACTTCCCGATTGGAATATTATAAAACACCTTTACTTTCGGAAATTGTAAATCGTTCTTCATCAATTTTAGATGTAAGTATAACCAAAGATGCTGCGGTAGAAATTGCGGGAAGAAGTAGAGGGACCCCTAGAATTGCAAACGCTTTACTTAGAAGAGTAAGAGATTTTGCGCAAATAAAAGGGGATGGGAAAATAGATAAAGAAATTACCAAGTATTCTTTAACATCATTAAAGGTTGATCAGTATGGTTTAGATGAAATGGACAATAGAATTCTTTCAGCTATTATCGATAAATTTAATGGAGGCCCAGTAGGTCTGTCAACTGTTGCAACGGCTGTTGGCGAACAAGCCGACACTATAGAAGAGGTGTACGAACCTTATTTGATTCAGGAAGGATATTTAATGCGAACACCCAGAGGAAGGCAAGCAACTGAAAAAGCTTTTAAGCATTTAGGAAAAACAAAATCATCTGACCAAAGCTCATTATTTTAAGCTATATTGTCAAACACTTCTAGTATAGTATTTTTGTATTGAGAGAATGTGGTAAGCGTCCAAATTTTTAAATGAATTACCTCCTTTTTACTCATCCATCCAATACTTTTTCGTAATTCTTTTTTAAATAAAATTTTATCGAAACTAACTTTTGAGAGTATATTTTTACTGAGTTCTAACATAGTTTTTAGTGTTTATCAATACAATAACATAAAAGTTATTATTTTATTGTTTATCTCCCCAACTATATGATTGGTTTTTAAAATCTGCAAGTGTTAATACCCTATCAATTACGGTTGCAGTGAGCTCCTCAAAAGTATTTGGTTTACTATAAAATGAAGGTGTTGCCGGGCAAATAATCCCACCTGCTTCAGTAATTGTTTTCATATTGTTTATATGAATTAAACTAAGTGGAGTTTCCCTTGCAACCAAAATAAGTTTTCTGCGTTCTTTTAAAATTACATCCGCCGCTCTTGTGGTTAAATCATTAGAAATTCCAGAAGCAATTCTGCCCAAAGTTCCCATTGAACAAGGACAGATAATCATGGTTTCAAAATTTGCAGAACCACTCGCAAAAGGAGCCATAAAATCCATCTTGTCATAAAATGTAAAAGGTAGATTATTGTATTTTGTATTTTCCAATTCTGTTTCCCAAACAAACTTTGCATTGTCGGACATCACAACTCCTACTTCTTCTATTTGATCTTTTAATAAAAGTAATTTATCAAATAATACTTTGGCATAAATAGCTCCGCTCGCTCCTGTTACCGCTACTATTATTTTGTTTTTTTTCATTATATTTGATAGTGTAATGTAAAGCTTAAAACAGAATTATATTGTCCTTTATTTAGCAAGAAAGTAGCACCAGAAGCATGTTCTCTAATTGGTAAAATGGAATTACTAATCCTGCTATTTAAAACAATTTTATCGGTGAGTACATAGTCCATTCCCATAAAAAGTCCAATGTCCAATTTACTAAATACGTTAGATTGACTTTGAGGTACTTTACCATTAAAATCATTATCATGACCGCCAATAAAGAATGCTGTTTCTACTCCGCATTCAATAAACATTGTTTTGCTTTGTTGGTATTTTATAAGTACAGGAACTTCAATATACGAAAGTGAAATATCTGGAATTTCATTCTCATTCATTTTAGGATTGTTACTTCCTTTTTGAATGTAACACATTTCCATTTGTAAATTTAGAACTTCAGAAATTGGCATATTTGTAAAAACTCCCACCATAATCCCTGCTTTATTAAATCCTCCTAAATTATCTCCTGAAACTTGAGATGTTGCAGTTCCAACAATTATTCCTCCCCTAAAATTTTGAGAAAATCCACTAATAGAAATAAAAATTAGGAAAAGAAAAAAGACCTTTTTCATTTTATCGTAAGCTAACTCCAACTCCCAATGTTGTTACAGGATATTTTGAAAAAGTATGATTGGCCTGAAAAGCAATAACAGTTAAGTTAAATCTTATTCCAATATTTGCTCTAAATTCATTTACACTTTCAAAACTCATTTCTAAAGGGACATCAAAATCTATTTGGTTATTTACATTTCCTAATTTTAAATCGGTGTCAGCTGTAAATGAAGTAGATGATGAATTATATCCAACTCCTGCATATCCTGTTAGCATCAATATTTTTTTAGAAGCTATTAAATTTATTGTTGTTGCTTTTACATTTAATTCAACAGCTTGTTTAGCGTCAGCACTTTCTACATCAAATTTTGTGTTAAGGTTTGTATGTCCTATTTGTAAAGATAAACTGATTGGAATTGCATCACCAACTACAGGAATCCATTGTAATAAATCATGCTTTACACCTACTCCCCATAATCCCACTGATCCTTTTCCTGCAAATCCTAATTTGTATTCGTAAGTAGGGACATATCTTACATCAATTTCTGTTTTTTTGAAAATCCCAATACCTGCATTTAAAGCTGGAATAGGAACATATGACAATTGTAAATTCTGTTCTGGCATTGTAAATTCATTTCCTCCATAGTTGATTATAGCTCCTTCTCCTTTCCCTAAAATTGTTGGTGTAGAATTTGAACTTGAACTAAAATTATCCAAATCATTTGGATTAAAAGATTGGGATGATTCTGGGATTGAAACTGTATTTAAAGTAAGAGTCACGTCAAATCCTCCCAATTTATGTGGTTTGGCAGTATTATACCATCCATTGTTGAGTCCAGCTCCTAAACTCTCTCCAAATGGAGAAAAGTAGGCTTGTAAAAAAGAATTTGCATCATTAATATTTGTAATACTCTGAGAAAAAGATGTAACAGCAAATCCGATAATTAATAAAGTTGTAATAATCTTTTTCATATTTTTTATTTTTATTCAGTTATTAAATGTACTTCTTCAACTTGAGAAATTTCATAATTTGTAATATCATAAACAAAAGCAACTATTTGCATATTTGTAGTATTCCAATCTCCAGCATTTCCATTACCTCCCAATAAAATATTATTTGAATGATCGATATTAAATTGTTCCAATTGAGAAATATCTATTGAAAAAGTCTTTTCCCATTTATCACCCTCAGTAAAAGAACTTCCTATTTCTTCTCCATTACCATCATTCAGTATGGTTCGTAAAACATGATGATGCTCATAATCTTCATCTTCTATTGATCCATCTTTTTGCCAATTAATAATTTTACTTTCGGTTAAACAAACTACAATATTATAAGTCCCTGTAATATTACTTAAAGCTTCAACACTAATATCAATTGTGCCAGAATTTCCATTTATCTCAGGAGTTATAATAATGCCAAATTCAGGGTCTTTTTCTAATTCTGAAATTACTCTTTCGCTCCAATTATCTTTTCCTAATCTGTAATCATCCGGAAATTCAGTTCTATTTATCATTCCTCTTGGGAGTCCGACAGTTGTAATATCGAAAAAACCATCCCATTCTTCTCCCCATTTAGTTCGGAATTCATATTGAAATTTAGG
>JABGSE010000014.1 GCA_018647945.1 Flavobacteriales bacterium
GACAACTAAAAAACAGATAGCATCTATAAAACCACTTGTTGACTATTTTTTTGGACTGAAGAAAGATGTGTTGGCACTTGGATATGTAAACAGTAAAAAACTTTCTTACGATCATGCTCCGAAACTTCAATACGATTATTTCTGCATAAAGGATTTGAATTGGTATTATAAACCTCAGAATTATATTATTGAAAATTTTGTAAAAAAGGAATATGATATTCTTATTAATCTGAGTGATAGTAGTTGCATCCCAATAAAGTATTTAATAGCATCATCAGTTGCTAGGTTTAAGGTAGGAAAACTTGAAGAAGGATTTGAAATTTATGATTTGATGATTGAATTGAAAAAGGAAGATGATAATATGGAAAAACTAATTTCGGAAATAGCAAAATATTTGAAAATAATAAACAAATAAAATGGACAAAATAAAAGGAACGGGAGTAGCACTTGTAACACCATTTACTCCAGATTTTTCAGTAGATTATAAAGGTTTAGAAAATTTAGTGAATCATGTAATTGATGGAGGGGTAGATTATTTGGTTGTGATGGGAACTACAGGTGAAAGTGCAGTTTTGTCCCAAGAAGAAAAAAACAAAGTGATGGAATGCTGTAAGGGTGTAAATAATGGTCGTTTGCCAATAGTTTTGGGAATTGCAGGGAACAATACTTTAGCGGTTGTAGAGGAGATAAAATCTACTAATCTGGAAGGGATAGACGCTATTCTTTCTGCTTCTCCATATTACAACAAACCTACACAAGATGGAATTTATTTGCATTACAAAATGTTATCCCAGGCAAGTCCATTGCCAATTATTTTGTACAATGTTCCGGGCAGAACTGCTTCTAATATTTCAGAAGAAACTACTTTACGATTGGCAAATGATTTTGAAAATATTGTGGCAGTAAAAGAAGCTTCTGGAGATATGGATCAGATTATGAAAATTATTAAGAATAAACCTTCTGATTTTGTGGTGCTTTCTGGAGATGATGGGTTGACACTTCCTATGATAAAAATGGGAGCGGAAGGAGTGATTTCTGTTATTGGACAATCTCATCCTAAAGAATTTTCTGAAATGGTAAGAGAGGAGAGAAGTGGGAATTCTGAAAAAGCAAATAAGCTTCATTATTCATTGTATGATTTTTACGAACCACTTTACAATGAAGGAAACCCTGCAGGAATAAAAGCTACTTTAAAATTATTAGGAATTTGTGGAGACACACTCCGTCCTCCACTGGTAAATGTAAGTGAGAAAATAGTTTCCCAGTTGAAAAAACTTTTAAAATGAACAAACTAAAACTTTTAATTATGTGTTCTTTATTTTCTTGTGGTTCTACCACAAATGCTCAAGAGTCCGTTTACGATATAAAAATAAAATCTATTACAGGAGAGAAAATTGATTTAGCTGAATTTGAAGGAAAGAAAATTCTATTTGTAAATGTAGCTTCCGATTGTGGTTTTACAAAACAATATACCGGTTTGGAAGAGTTGCACCAATTGTACAAAGATAAATTAGTGATTATCGGACTCCCGTGTAATCAGTTTGGAGGGCAAGAATCTGGAACAGAAGAAGAAATAGTACAATTTTGTGAGATAAATTATGGAGTTACCTTTTTACTTACTGAAAAGATTGAGGTAAAAGGAGAGGGAATGCATCCACTTTACAAATGGTTATGTACAAAAGAAATAAACGGAAAATCGAATTCTACTGTAAAGTGGAATTTTCAAAAATATTTAGTAGATGAGAATGGAGAATTTGTAAATTATTTTTACTCAACTACAAAACCAATGAGCTCAAATATTATTGATAATTTAAAATAAATACTATGAAAAAACTATTACTACTATTACTATGTGTGCCTATGATAACTTTGGCGCAATTGCCATCCGTTACGCTTTCAGGAGGAGCTACAACAACTTGTGATGGAGAGATTACTCCACTTTATTTTACTTTGGGTGGAACCCCTCCTTTTTCTGTTGATTACACCGTAAATGGTGTTCCTGCTTCTTCTTTATTTACTAGTACAGGTGTTAATACATTAAATGTGATCCCTCCCGTAGGAACTAACACTTATGCATTAACCAGTATAACAGATGGAAATGGTGTAGTAGAAAATAATGTAAGTGGATCTGTAACAATTACTGTTTATCAATTACCATTAGTGACTATTTCTCAAAATGGCAATGTATTATCTGTTGATTCCATTTCGGCTTCAATGCCGATAAATTATTATTGGAGTACTGGCTCAACTAGTGACACAATACATATTAATCAAATAGGAACTTATAGTATATCAGTTACAGATGCAAATGGATGTACAAGTAGTTCAAATATAACCGTTACATTCCTTTCAACAAACATATTTTATTTTTTTCAGAATACAAATAAAATCCTTTTAAAAGTAACAGACATATTAGGAAGAGAAACAAAAGGAACAAAGAACAAACCACTATTCTACATATATAATGACGGAACAGTAGAAAAGAAGATAATTATTGAATAAATATCTTTTAAAGAAATATTTTATAAATTATCTAAAATAAAATCAGTCATCTTTTTATAAAGGTGGTATCTTGTATTTCCACCATAAATACCATGATTTTTATCTGGGTAAATAAACAAATCAAATTGCTTATTTGCTTTTACCAGTGCAGAAATCATTTCCATAGTGTTTTGTACATGCACATTGTCATCTGCCGAGCCATGTATTAATAAATAACTTCCTTTTAGTTTGTCTACATGATTGATAGGAGAGTTGTCGTCATAACCACTTGCATTTTCTTGTGGAGTACGCATATATCTTTCCGTATAGATATTATCATAGTATCTCCAATTGGTGACAGGAGCTACTGCAATAGCCATTTTAAATACATCTGCACCTTTTGTAATAGCAAGTGA
>JABGSE010000061.1 GCA_018647945.1 Flavobacteriales bacterium
CATTCTGCAGTTCTGGCAATAGCTCCAAAATTTCGAACATCTGTTACTCCATCCAAAACTAAAATTAAAGGATTTTTTCCTTGTTCGTAAATCTGAGGAATAATATCTTCAATTTTGTGTAAATCAATAGGGGAGATAAAAGCAAAAACTCCCTGATGATTTTTCCTAGTTAATCGGTTAATCTTCTCAATAGGAACATGTTTGTAGTTAATTCTTCTTAATCGGACTAATTTCCATAGTTCTGCAAACAAATCATTGTGCAACCCTTTTTGTATAAAGAGTTTATCAATTGTTTTTCCGGCTTCTATGGCCTCTATAATTGCTCTTATTCCGAAAATAGAATTTTTTTCGTAATCGTTATTTTTGTTCTCCCTCATCTTTTTCTTTAAAAGTTATTTTGGCTTCAATCTCAGGAATATCTCTAATTTCAATTTCTTTATTAAGTTCTATTCTTTTGTCAATTAATTCTTGAGTCAGAATTTTTTTATTTCGTTTTTCCATTGGTGGATTTAGCATTTCTGCACCTTCAAAATCTATTACACTTCTTAATATCTCTTTTGGTAATTGTGATCCTGCTTTTTTTAGTGTATCCAAAAACTCCTCTGCAAAATATTGGTCAATCTGAATTCTTCTTTTTGTTGTGTGAGCAAATTTCCCGATTATTCTGCAGATATCATCTCTCTCTTCAGGGCTTAATTTTTCTACCAATTCAAAATCCTGAATTCTCTTTAAACTTAAGATAATGGGTTCCAAAGAATCTTTTGTTATTACATAAACATTATAATCTCCCATATTATAAGTGAATTGTTTTATTACTTCTAGAGTATTAGATGGAATCACTAAAAATAATTCTTTTTTCACATCAGGATGTTTTGCATATTTTTTTAAATTATCTGTTTGTAATTTTATGTATTTCGGGAAATTACTTAAATCGTCATTAGAAGGACTTTTTGCATCAAAAACAATCATTTGATTAGATATTTCAATAGTATTATCTGGTTTGTTTCTTGGGTATGGAAATTCTTCTTGAGGAATATAAGTAAGAAGAAGATTTTGACAAATCATTCGAATGTGCTTTTCAACATCTTTTTCATGTTCTCCCCAAGTAAGTTTCATCTTTTCGAATTTCTCATCCATTTCTTTTACTCTATCATCATTTAATCGTTCCTTTTCTAATTTTAAACTATTTTGTAATGTGTTAGTTGATTCAATTGATTTTCTAAGAGTTTCATTTCTGTTATCTTCTTCTTTATTTAGTTTTGTATTTTCATTTTTCAGATTATTTCGTTCTACTTCCGCTAACTTCAATCTTTCTGTAATTTGTATTTTTTCTGTTTTAAGTTGTTCAAACGAACTCATTTTAGCATTTAAAATTTCTGTTGTGTTTTGTAAGTTTCTTATGTTTTCTTCTTTTCCAGAATTCTCTTGTTCTAATTCTGAAATTCTTTTTTTCTCCTCATCTGTTGAGTTATTTATGTTGTTTTCTTTCTTAAAATAAAGAGCGGCAAACCCTCCAATTATTAATAGTGCTAATACATATTCCATAAGTAATTTTTTTGTTTTATAAAATGAGTACTAAAGTACCAACTTCTATTATTTTATACAAGTCAATAACATCTTTATTTTTCATTCTTATACATCCATGAGAAGATGGTTTTCCCAATCTTCCTTCTTCAGATGTGCCGTGTATGTAGATGTATCTGAGGTATGAGTCAATTTCCTCTCCTTTGTTGAGTCCTTCTTCCATTCCATTTAACCACAAAATTCTACTTGTTACATCATCTGTTTTGGAGCGGGATGTGTCGGATAAAATTAGGGCAATTTGTCCATAAAATATTCTGCCAATCATCCTTCCATTTTCTGGTGTTTCATCACCAAACTTTTCTTTTACTTTGTGAAGTCCCAATGGAGTTTTATTACTTCCGGCTTTACTTCCTACTCCATATTCTGAAGTGGAAATGATGTATTCAGTTTTAATTTGATTACCTAAGATATGATACATTTTCTGATTTTCTACCGAAACAAATAAAATTTCATTTTCAATTTCAAAATTTTTGTAAAGAAGATATTCGTTTACAATCTCCATTTCTGATTTTTTAGTTTCCATAATAATCTCGTTTTTATTGTCACTTACTTTTTTCGATTCTTGAGAATTACACGAAAATGATAAAATTGACATTAAAAATAAAATATTAAAAAGTATTCTGAATTCCGATATGTATTTTTCCATTTCTTAGGTTAAAATTAGTGTTTTCTGTTTTTCCAATTGCATATTGTATATAGATAGTTCCTGTTTTACTTTCCAAATTTGTTCCAAATCCAATTGACATTGGCCAATCAGAAATTTTGACTTCATTAATTGTTTTCTTCTGAAAATAAGCTTGTTGAAAAAATACAGAAAAAGAGGTATTCTTTTCCAAATTGTATTTTATTTCTGCAGTCCCAACTGAAAATCGGTCTGCAAAAAATTCATTTTCATTAAATCCTTTTAAAGAATTGCTCCCTCCAAATTGTAACAATTCGTTGATGTACAAATCCTCACTCAATATGATAGATGAAGTGGTTCTCAGAATTCCTGCAAAGTTATTTTTTAGTGGAATAAAATAAGCAGAATTTAAATTTAGTTTTACACTATTTAGTTTCTTGTTTTCAATGTTTCTTTTTCCAAAATAGGAATTGCCATTTAGTAAAATATTTTTATTCCTAAAAATAAATCCAAATCCGACACTGTTTTCAGAAATGTTGTTGAAGGAAGTATTTTCTCCTTCAGTAACAGAACTTAAATTGTAATACTGAATTTTTATAATTTTTTTGGAATTCAGATTGTAGTTAAATCTAACTTGTTTTTCAATGTTTGTAAAACTGTTAAATTGCCTCAAAATATTCAAATTTATCTCAGTTCCAATTTTAGAGTTGAAAATAAAAGGATAGCTAAAATGTGTTGAGATTTTCTGGAATTTTTCTTGTTCCGCTCTCCATTCTAGTTTTATATTTTCTCCTTTGTTAAGGAGATTTTGAAGATTAATATTCACAAATCCATTCAAACTTATTTCCTTGTCAATTGTATTAATCCCAATTAGTCCATCTATGAAGTTTGTTGACTCTTTTTCTAGATAAAAATAAATATCTGCTGTGTTTTTATGAAAAACAAAATCATATTTCCTTTTTTGTTTCAAATAAGTTATTTCTGTCAGTTTATTATTTATTTCATCAAGTTTTTTCTGATTGTAAGTTTCCCCTTTTTTTATTCCAATTAATTGAAAAAGTTGTTTTTCAGTGAGTCTTGTGTTTCCGTAAATTGCCAAAGAATCAATGGTGTACAGTTCCCCTTTATTTACAACTAAGTTTGCTTTGTTTCCTGTTATGTTATCTAGTTTTACTTCTACAAAAGGATATCCATTATTTTCGTAATAGATGATATAACTTTCAAGAAACGATTCCATATCAGAAATTTTAATCTGAAAATATCCATCTTTGTCTACTTTACAATTTCTTATGTTGTTATCAGATATTTTTATGTTAAAATAATCTTCTTTCTCCTGAGAAAAAACCAGTATTCCACTAAAAACAAAAAATATTAAAAGGAGTTTTTTCATTACAATTGCCAGTTTATTTCTGTTTTATTTTTTCTTTTCAAAATCTCATTACATTCCGAAAAATGTTTGCAACCTAAAAATCCTCTGTAAGAAGAAAGAGGAGAGGGGTGCGAACTCATTAAAATATGGTGCTTACTTTTTTCGATAAGTTTGGACTTGTTTTGAGCAAATCTTCCCCAAAGTAAGAATATAATTCCTTCTCTTTCTTCAGATATAGTAGAAATTACTTTGTCTGTAAATTGTTCCCATCCTTTATTCTGATGAGATCCTGCCATATTTGATCTAACAGTTAAAGTAGCGTTTAAAAGTAATACCCCTTGTTCTGCCCATTTTGTCAAATCTCCTTTTCCATGATTGTTTATTTTTAGATCTTCCTCAATTTCTTTAAAAATATTCACCAAAGATGGAGGTGTTTTCACTCCTTTCGGCACGGAAAAAGAAAGTCCATGTGCTTGTCCCTCACCATGATAAGGGTCTTGTCCTAAAATTACAACTTTTAATTTATGGAAAGGTGTAGAGTTAAATGCATTGAAAATTTCTGTTCCTTTTGGGAAAATCTGGTATTTTTCTTTTTCATTTGTAAGGAATTGTTTTAAGTTTTTAATGTATTTTTTTTCAAATTCATTTTGCAAAACTACTTTCCAACTTTCTTCAATATCTGGAGAAACATTCATTTTTTATTATAATTTTATAATCTTTCAAAGATAACAAAACTGAAGTTGTTTTATTTTGATTTAAGAGATTTTTATTTTGTATTTTTGCCAAAAATCTGATTGAAATGAAAAAATTATTAGTTATATCTGTAACAACATTATTTTTAATGTCCTCTTGCGGGATATATGAAGAACAATGTCCAGGAGTTACTCAAATTACTGTAAATAATTAAAAATTGAAACCTACCCTAAATCCTAAAAAGCCAAAATGGCTGAAGGTAAAATTGCCTACTGCAACTGCTTATAAAAAAGTAAAAACTATTGTAAAAGAAAATACATTGCATACCATTTGCGAAAGTGGAAATTGTCCTAATGTTGGAGAATGTTGGGGTGAGGGGACAGCAACTTTTATGATTTTAGGAAATATTTGTACGCGTTCCTGTGGTTTTTGTAATGTATCTACCGGAAGGCCATTGGCTGTGGATATTTTGGAACCAATTAATGTTGCAAATTCTGTAAAATTGATGGATGTAAAACATGCAGTTATTACGTCTGTTGATAGAGATGATTTGAAAGATGGAGGAGCGAGTATTTGGGCAGAAACAATTTCTGAAATCAGAAGGATGAACCCCAACACAACAATGGAAACTTTAATTCCAGATTTTAAAGGAAGAAAAGAAGATATTCAGAAAATCATAGAGGTTGCTCCGGAAATGGTTTCTCATAATATGGAAACTGTTAGGAGATTAACCAAAAAAGTTAGGATTCAAGCAAAATACGATAGGTCCTTGGAAACATTAAGAATTCTGAAAGAAGGAGGAATGAAAACAAAATCGGGAATAATGCTTGGTTTGGGAGAAAAGGATGAAGAAGTGATTGAAACAATGAGAGATTTAAGAGAGGTTGGGGTTTCAGTTGTTACCATTGGACAGTATTTGCAGCCTACTAAAAAACATTTACCAGTTGTAGAATTTGTACATCCTGATAAGTTTGCCGAATTTAAAAGAATAGGACTTTCACTAGGTTTCAGAGTTGTGGAAAGTGGTCCTTTAGTTCGTTCCTCTTACCATGCTGAAAAACACTTGATTTAATACTTTTATTATTTTTTCTGAAATTCTCTTATTCTTTTTCATTTTTTATGTGAGAATTCTTTATATTTGTTAGCTCGAATAATTGATATAAAATTAACAAATGAAAAAGACAATTTTACCTTTACTATTATCTAGTTTATTTCTTGTAAACCTAGTTTCTGCACAAAATAGCTGTGGAACTTATGATGGATATTTACAAGATGAAATGGAAAAATACCCTGACTTTTATAAATCCTTGGAAGAAAGGAATGCAACACTTGCAATGGAAAATGAAAAATTAGTTTCCCGCCTTTCCGAAAAGGAAAATACAGGAGATTTAAAAATTATTCCTGTTGTTGTACATGTAATACATGAATTTGGTGTTGCAAATGTTACAGATGCAGATGTTGCATATGCACTGGACCAATTGAATAAAAACATAAACAGACAAGCTGATAATATGCTTACTACCCCAGATGTATTTGCTGCAGTTTCTGGAAGTGCAAATGTAGAGTTTCGATTGGCAACTATTGCTCCTGATAGTACCCCTACAAACGGAATTATCAGAATCGAATCTTCATATACCAATGTTCCTTCTGGAGTAGGTAATAATGTAGTAAAATCACTAAGTTATTGGAATAGTTATTCTTACTTCAATATTTGGGTTGTTACATCTTTTCCTCCTCAATCTGATGGAAATACTTTATTAGGATATGCTCAATTCCCATGGTCTGGAGCTATGTCCACTGATGGTGTAGCTATTAGAGCTATCGACTTTAAACAAGGAAAAACTTTAACCCATGAAGTTGGTCATTGGTTAGGATTGCGTCATATATGGGGAGATGCATTGTGTGGTGATGATGGAATTCATGATACACCAGCTGCAAAAGAAGAAAATTGGGGAGTGCCAGTTAGTGCTTTTCCTTATAACTTAAATACTTGTGAAGCAGATTCAATTAATCCTTCTGGAGAAATGTTCATGAATTACATGGACTATTCTGATGATAATGTTATGTCGTTATTTACAGATGCACAAGTAGTTAAAATAAATGAAACTTTAGAAGGAACTCCAGAACAAATACCTTACAGAAAATATTTATGGTCGGAAGAAAATGTTGCAAATACTGGTACTGCAAATGGTTTTGTTGCAACAGCTTGTAATAAAAACCCGGAGTTTTTTGAAGAATACACTACTACTCCTTGTTTAGGAGATTTGAATGCATTTAAAGGAAACAAAAATATCTTTACAAATATTACTGATATAACATGGGATTTTGGAGATGGAAATTCAAACACAACAGGAGACAATACTCCTCAGTATACGTATAGTTCATCTGGTGTGTATGATGTTTCTTTATCTATAACTTATACTGATGACATTGTAACCAAAGCATTTTCAATGGATGATATAGAATCAGGTTACACTAGTTTGGAAACAATAAACGAAACCAAGTGGATTGAAGGTACAATGGAAGAATTAAACGCAGTAAATGCTTACGATCCTATTTTGTACATGGATTTAGATAGTTTTAGTTCAAATTCTTATTGGGTTTATGCTCAACCTACAGATAGTGTAGTAGGAGCAAGTACCATAAATGCTTTAGGTATTGATACCTTTTTAATAACATATATTTTAAGTGATGGAGATACTCTTCCAGATGCAGATTTATTACATTTACAAACAGCATACAGTTATTGGGTGGTAGATTCTACATTGGTTAATGGAGAAAATCAAGTTTTCCATTTTGCAGAATTTATTGATAACTCTTTTGACGCTTACTTTATTGATACTTTGTTCTACAGAGGGAAGTATGATGAAACATATTATTTAGCTCATTATGAAACTACTTGTACAGCAAATACTACTAAGGAAGGGTACATTACTGTTCTGGATAATATTAGTAGTAATAACAATGGTTCTTACACTTATAGTTTTGAAGGATCTTCTGATTTAGAGGATAATTTTATAATTCACGATAATAATTGGTTTGATGCTGATTGGGATTTTAATGTAGTTATCAATCCTTATTGGGAAAGAATTGAAGGAGTTTCTTCTGTTGGAGATGCATCTATAATGTTAAATGGAAAGAAATTAACTTCTGGAGATCCAATTGTTTTCGAAACTCACTCTTACGATTTGTCAGATTTAAATGAACCAGCAATTAAGTTCGATTTTATAGGAGCTGCTTCAACATCTAATCCTTCAAATAAATTAAAAATATATTATTCAAAAGAATGTGGAATTTGGAAAGATTTAGCAACTATTTCTCCAAAACAGTTGGCTTCAGCAGGTTTTTATGATTCACCATTTAAACCAACAAATATTATTTGGAACGATACTATAATGTATGACAGAATTGGTTCTAACGATTTGAGATCAGAAAATGTAAGGTTTAAGTTTGAATATCTTGTGAGTAGTTCGTCAAACAGATTGTACATTGATAATATCAGAATTGGAGAGGAAACAGAATTAATGATGAATAACGATAATTCTGCAAGCAGATTAGCTTTGTCGTTATATCCTAATCCAGCATCCGAAAGTGCAAATGTTATCTTTGAAAATAAAAGCAAAAGAAATATTGAAGTAAAATTATTTAATATTTTAGGTTCGGAAGTATTATCAGTTAACTTTGGAAAAATTGAAGAAGGATTCCAATCTTTTAATATCGACTTATCTTTTGTTGATCAAGGAGTTTACTTCATATCAGTAAATTCTGAAGGAGTTCCTCTGGAATCTACAAAAATGATAATTCAGTAATTTAATATTGAAAAACAAATAAAAAACCTTCAATTTATTGAGGGTTTTTTAATTTTATAAGATGAACAAAACAAGAGTTGCCATTAATGGTTTTGGAAGAATAGGAAGACTATTCTTCAGAATTGCACATTTATGTGAAGACATAGATGTTGTGGTGATAAACGATTTAATGCAACTCAACACCCTTTCCCATTTGTTAAAATACGATTCGATACACCGAACTTTTAATGCGGATGTTCAGCAAAAAAACAACAACTTAGTTGTGGATGGAAAAGAGATTGAAATTTTGCAAGAAAGTAATTTGGATAACATCAACTGGGAAAAATACAATGTAGATATTGTAATAGAGTGTACAGGGAAATTCCGAACAAAATCAGATTTGCAAAAACACATTGATGCCGGTGCAAAAAAAGTAATCCTTTCTTCTCCACCTTCTGATGATAGTATTAAAACCATTGTAATGGGAGTAAACGACCATTTGATAACTGAGGAGGATACACTACTTTCCAATGCTTCTTGTACCACAAATTCGGCTGCTCCACTTCTTAAAATTATTGATGAAAATTGGGAGATTGAAAGTGCGTATATTACAACAGTCCACTCCTTTACAAATGACCAAAATCTACACGATTCTCCTCATCAGGATTTAAGAAGAGCTCGTTCAGCAACTTCATCTATAATACCAACTACTACCGGAGCTGCAAAAGCTCTTACTAAAATATTCCCTTCCTTAGATGGTAAAATTGGAGGCTGTGGAATAAGGGTGCCAGTTGCAAATGCTTCTTTAACCGATTTAACTTGTGTAGTGAAAAAAGACACCTCTATAAAACAAGTAAATCAGATGTTTCAAAATTCAGAAAATCCATATTTAGATTATACCAATGTTCCGATAGTTTCGGTGGATATAATAGGAAATTCTTTTTCTTCTGTTTTGGATTCTGATTTAACTTCCGTAATTGGGAAAATGATAAAAGTAGTTGCTTGGTACGATAACGAAAGTGGTTATTCCAATCGTTTGATTGATTTAATTAGGAAGATTTCTTAAAATATTTCAATTCTATATTTTCTTTTTCGAATACAGCATACGAAAAATGGTCTATCCAATCTCCTGTATTTATATATCTACAGTTTTCTGTTATTTTTATGTCCAAAGGTAAGTGTCTATGTCCGAAAACATAAAAATTAATATCTGCATTTTCTTTTTGGTGAGAGATACAAAACTGCTCTAAGTATTCTCTTTCAGTTCCCAAATAATCTGGACTATTACCACTCATCCTGCTTTTTCGGGACCAATTATGGGCAAACTTTAGCGCTGTGTTAGGATGTAATCGTGAAAAAATCCATTGGCAAGTTTTATTTTTAAAAAATCGTTTTACCAATTTAAAAGATTTCTCTCCGGGACCTAATCCATCTCCATGTCCTATAAAAATTGTTTTGTTGTTTTCTTTTATTTGTATTGGTTCATGATATATTTTTGCTCCACATTCTACTTCCAAATAATCTTTCATCCATAAATCATGGTTTCCAACAATAATATGGATTCCAATTCCACTATCTGTTAGTTCCGCAATTTTACCTAATAATCTTACAAATCCTTTTGGTACTACTTCTTTGTACTCAAACCAAAAATCGAATAAATCACCAATTAAATAAACAGATTTGGCATCTTTTTTTATGTCATCTAACCACAAAACAATTTGTTTTTCTCTTAACCTACTTTCTTCTAAGTTGGGTATTCCTAAGTGAAAATCGGATGCGAAATATATTTTAGTTTTATTCAATTTTTATTTTTCTAATTCTTCTCTCACTAATTTATTCGCCAATTTCGGATCTGCTTTTCCTCTAGATAGTTTCATCACTTCCCCCATAAATAATCCAATTAATCCTTTTTTACCATCTTTGTATTCTTTCACTTTTTCAGGGTATTTGGCTATCGATTGCTTTACAAATTCGGATAAGGAATCGGTATCCGAATTTTGAATCCAATTGTTGTTTTTTGCAATTTCTTCTGCAGACAAATCTGATTGTAACATCTCAGTAAATACTTTAGATGTTGCTACAGAGTTACTCACTTTCCCATCATCAATAAGTTGAATTAGTTCTGCAATTTTTTTGGCAGAAATACTAAATTCTGACATGTGTTTTGCAAATTCATTCAGATGTGCTTTTATAGATCCATTCACTAAATTTGCAGCTGTTTTGTAGTTTTTAGTGTGATTTGTAATTTCCAAAAAGTACAATGCAATTTCTTTTTCTTCAATTAAAATATTGGCATCATAATCTGATAATCCAAATTCTTTAGTGAATTTTATATATAGTTCTTTAGGTAGTAGAGGAAGTGTTTTCCTTATCTTCTCAATATATTCTTCTGTTACAATTATAGGTTGTAAATCTGGTTCTGGAAAGTATCTGTAATCGTTTGCTTCTTCTTTGTGTCTCATGGAAATAGTTCCTCCATTTGCGGCATTAAAACTTCTGGTTTCGTGTACTACTTCTCCACCATTTTCAATTAGTTCTATTTGTCTTTTTATTTCAAACTCAATAGCTTTTTTTACATTACTGCTAGAGTTCATGTTTTTTACTTCTACTTTAGTTCCAAATTTTTCCGTTCCTTTTATTCTTACAGAAACATTAGCATCACATCTTAAACTTCCTTCTTCCATGTTTCCATCACATACTCCTATGTATCTTACTAATTTCCTTACTTCTAGTATGTAGTTGTATGCTTCTTCCGAACTTCTTATTTCTGGTTCTGATACAATTTCTATTAATGGAACTCCCGATCTGTTTAAATCTACTAAAGTGTGAAAAGGATCTAAATCATGGATACTTTTTCCAGCATCTTCTTCCATGTGAATTCGGGTTATTTCAATTTTTCTTTCTTTTCCGTCTTTATCTTTTATTTCAATAAATCCTCCATTACAAATAGGAGTAGTGTCTTGTGTTATCTGATATCCTTTTGGTAAATCGGCATAGAAATAATTTTTACGAGCATATTCATTTCTCTTTCTGATTTTAGACCCTACAGCAATCCCCATTTTAACTGCATATTCAATGACTTTTGAGTTAGAAACTGGTAATGTCCCCGGATGGCCTAGAGTAATAGGACAGGTTTTGCTATTTGGAGTTGCGCCATATATATTTTCGTCAGAAGAATATGCTTTTGTTTTGGTAAGTAATTGTGCATGGACTTCTAGTCCGATTACTGCTTCATATTTATCTGAAATAGTCATTTATTCAAAAATTATTTTTCCATTTTCTATTTCTAAATTCCTTTTATTAAATAGTCGATAGATATATAAACCATTTGCAATATTTTCTCTATAAAATTTATAATTATTTGCAACAATTTGTTGAGTTATTTTTCTGCCAGAAATATCGTAAATTTCTATTCTGTTTGCCTTTTTATTTACATTAAAATAATCTTTTGCAGGATTTGGGTAAATATTTAAATTCTGATTAATATTTTCTACTGAATTTACTGGAATAGAACAATCAAGAATATATAATCCTGTTTGCATGTCAGAAACTATTATGTTCCCAGAAGGTAAATTAGGATAAACTCCCCAAGCTCCTTTATATGTATTGTAAGATAAAGGAGAATATGTATCGTAATTACAAACTTGAATTGGATTTGAAGGGTCTGAAATATCAAACACCCTTAACCCATCATGATAATATGCTAAATATAAAGAATCTCCTTTTATAATTCCATTATGTGCCATTGATTGTGCATTTTCACCAGAATTAAAAGTAGATAGTACAGTAATATTATTAAAATCTGAAACATCTAAAATTTTAACATCATATCCATGATTCTCATCTTGCATTACATAAATTGTTCCATCATCAGACAGCCAACCAGAATGATTATATCCTGCATCTGGATAAGAGGTGAATGACGCTAATTCAGTTGGAGCCATTCCTCCAGCTAAATCTAGATAATGAAAATCGACAATTCTAAATCCATCATTACCACAATTTAGAAATGCAGTGTCATTTTTTACATAAGCGTCATGAACATGCCCTACATTAGTATATGAATAGATTAGATTAGGTAGTGTGGGTATATGTAAACTATATATATCCATTGCAGAATTAGAAGCGCAAGCGTATAACTTTGCTGTTGCAGTATCAATAAAGATATTATGTGATGTATTGAATAAGCTATCTGAATCATAAACTACATTTACAGATGTAGGAAGATTTGAAATATCTACAATTTGCAATGTGCTTGTACTCCATCCTTCATCACATACTATATAAAGATATCCTTGGTAATCATGATAATCTCTATGTACAACTCCGCTA
>JABGSE010000062.1 GCA_018647945.1 Flavobacteriales bacterium
AAAGAATAAGAAAGCTCTGGCAGTAAGTGCAGGATTCAGAATATTCATTCCTGTTCCTCCAAATACTTCTTTTCCGATAATAACAGCAAATGCTACAGAAACTCCTAACATCCAAAGTGGAACATCAACTGGCATTATTAAAGGAATTAACATTCCTGTTACAAGGTATCCTTCATTTACTGAGTGTCCTCTTGAAATTGCAAAGGCAAATTCTATCCCTAACCCTACTCCATAAGAAACAATAATAAGAGGTAATATTTCCCACATACCAAACATAAATGCTGACATAGTAGTATATGTTTCTCCCAATGCATTAAAATGAAGCTGTCCTACATTCCACATACCAAATAGTAGTGCTGGCATAAGTGCAAGTACCACTGTAATCATTGTTCTTTTCAAATCAATCCCATCTCTTATGTGAGCTCCCGATTTTGCAGTATGATCTGGTACAAACAAAAATGTTTCGAATGCATCATAAGCAGGATACATCTTTTCTAACTTACCTCCCTTTTCAAAATGAGGTTTTACCGAGTTTAATATATTTCTAAATAATTTCATTAGCTATTTTCTTTTCTTACTAAATCCAATCCGTGACGAATAAGTTTTTGAACCTCAATTTTTGAAGTACAAACAAACTCACAAAGAGCAAAATCTTCTGGAGAAACTTCATAAATCCCTAAGTTTTCCATTAATTCTATATCTTCTATCATTATTGCTTTTATAAGGTGAGTTGGATAAATATCCATTGGTAATACTTTTTCATATTCTCCAGTCATTACATAAGCTCTTTCCTCTCCATGTAAGTTGGTGTTCAATTTGTACTTTTTAGTTGGAGTTAACCAAGAAAGGAATGTTCTGGACATGGAAAACTTGTGTAATCCTGGCAATATCCATCCTAAAAATTCTGCTTCATCTCCTTCAGGAATAACAGTAATTGAAGTATCGTAAAAGCCTAAACAACCATTTTTCGAGATTTTTGTTCCTGATAGTATGTCTCCAGATATTACTCTGTTGTTACTTTCGTTCAGGTTTCCATTAAGTAATGGAGCTAGTTGAGATCCAGAAATTGTTCTGTAATATTTTGGTCTTTCTACTGCCGAACCACTTAATGCTACTATCCTAGAAACATCATATTTCCCTTGTGTAAACAAACGAGCAATTGCCAATATATCCTGAGGATTCAAATACCAAACTACATCATCCTTATTTATCGGATCAATATGGTGAATCTGGACTCCTACATTCCCTGCAGGATGAGCTCCTGAAATTTTATTTATCTGAACCCCTTTAGCGGTAGTAAATAATTTTGATGGATTGGAATTTCCATCAATATTTAAATGTGTTATTCCAGAAGTTAATTTTGAAACTACATCCAATCCTTTTTGAAATAACTCATCCATACCATACATAGCAAAATCATTGTCAATAGTAATTGGAGCAGAACAGAATGACGAAATAAAAATAGATTTCGGCATATCAGTAGGGTTTGCTATAATATCGTAAGGTTTTTGTCTTACAAATGGCCAAACCCCAGAACAAAGCATCTTATCAATAATCTGCTCCCTACTCAAATCTTCCAATTTGGATGTAGAAAACTCTTGATATTGAATATCAGCTTCTGCTGAAATTACAATTTTCAAAATTCTTCTTTTCTCCCCTCTTACAATATCAGTGATTTCACCACTTACTGGGGAACAAAATTTAACCTTTTCGTTATATTTATCAAAAAATATTACGCTTCCGGCTTTTACTTTATCTCCTACTTTTATAGTAAGCTTTGGTATCAATCCATGAAAATCAGTAGGTTTTACTTTATATGTTTTTGCCGCTTCTGCAGTGGCATAAACTTTGTTGGCCTCTCCTATAAGTTGTATATTTAGACCTTTTTTTAAACGAATATCTTCAGACATCTTAAATAAATTAGATTTTTCGGCTGCAAAACTATAAATTTGGCTCACAATATAAACTGATATTCAACTTTTTTTTTATGAATTTTATAAAACACTTTTTCATTCTCTTTTTTCTGATTACAATCTTACCTTTTTACTCCTATTCTGTAGAGGAAAACAGGATGCATTCCAACAAAATATTTAGCAAAAATATCAAGACAGTATTACTCTATAATGGCGAAAATCAGTTGAGTTACCCTATTATGTATTTGAATTCTGACGAAAAACTTACTTTTAGTTTTGACGATTTGGATGCTGACATAAAGGATTATTACTATACCATTATCCATTGTAATTCCGATTGGACAGAAAGTGATTTGATGCAATCAGAATATATTGATGGTTTCTTTTCCTATCCTCTTATTGATTATGAGTTTTCCTTTAATACAATTCAACAATACACGCATTACAATCTTATTTTTCCTGAACAGAACCTAAAACCTACTCTTTCAGGAAACTATATATTAAAGATTTTTCTGGAAGGAAATCCAGATACAACTATCTTAACAAAACAATTTTATATTTTGGAGGAAAGAGTTAGTATTTCGGCAGTGGTGAAGCAAGCAACTTTAATAGGTGAACGAAACTACAAGCAAGAAATTGATTTTAGTATTCACCATGAAAAATTGTATATTGCAAATCCTTTTTCGGACATTAAAGTGATTGTAAAACAGAACAATAGAGACGATAACTCAATTTCTGATTTAACTCCTTTGTTTGTAAGAAACGATCATCTTATTTACGACTATGAAACAGAAAATACTTTTAATGGACACAATGAGTTTCGGCATTTTGATATAAAGAGTATCCGATATCTTTCTGATAGAATAAGGGAAATGGATACTGACTCAACACAAACAAATATTTATTTGTATTCGGATGTAAGCAGGCCTTTTATGCAATACACCACCATCCCTGATTTGAATGGAGAGTTCCTTATTAAAAAACAAGAAGCTTGGGATTCGGAAACGGAAGCAGAATATGTAAATGTACATTTTTCATTATTAGCAGACAGAAAAGTAAGTTATGGAGATATCTACTTGATAGGAAGGTTTACCGACTGGGAATTATCTGAAGAATACAAATTATCTTTTAATGAAAACAGCAGAATGTATGAATCTTCAGTATACTTAAAACAAGGGTATTATAATTATTTGTACGCTTTAAACGATACTTCTACCGGAAGAGTAGATGTTTCCTACATAGAGGGGACGCATTACGAAACACAAAATGAATACTATATTTATGTGTACTATAGGGAAATTGGTAAAACTTACGACCAACTAATAGGATATATTAAAACTACTTCTGACTCATTGTTTTAATAAAAAACACACCAAAAGGCAGGGATTATTACTTTAAACAAATAAACATTCTCTAAAAACAACTCAACATCTCAACATTACCTAATTCAACTCTCTAACTTCTAATATTTCAAATCTATATCCTATATTTGCCATCCAAATTAAAAATAAAAGAAAATGTCGAAAGGATTTTTCAATGTACCTATTCCCACATGCGAACCTGTAAAAAGCTATGCTCCAGGAACTCCAGAAAGAAAGGAGGTACTAGCAGAATACAAAAAAATGTACAATTCCAATACAGATATACCAATGTATATAGGTAGTGAGGAAGTATTTACAAACGATAAAAGAAATTTATGTCCTCCCCACGATCATCATCATGTAGTGGGTACTTCCAACTATGGTGGTGCAAAAGAGGTGCAACAAGCAATTGATACCGCCATGGAAGCCAGAGTAAAATGGAGCCAAATGAAATGGGAACATAGAGCTGCAATTTTCTTAAAAGCAGCTGATTTATTAGCGGGACCATTCAGAGCAAAAATAAATGCTGCTACCATGATAGCGCAGAGTAAAAATGTAATGCAATCAGAAATTGATGCCGCTTGCGAACTGATTGATTTCTTAAAGTTTAATGTATTATACATGACCAAACTTTATAAAGAACAACCTGAATCTTCTCCTGGAATATGGAATAGATTAGAACACCGACCATTGGAAGGATTTGTATTTGCCCTTACTCCTTTTAACTTCACTTCTATTTGTGCTAACCTTTGTGCGGCACCTGCAATGTTAGGTAATGTAGTAGTTTGGAAACCAGCAGAAACACAAATATATTCTGCAAAAATAATAATGGACTTATTTAAAGCCGCAGGACTTCCTGATGGTGTAATAAATATGGTAACCGTAAGTGGAAAAGAAATTTCGGAAGTAGTATTTCAGGATAAAAACTTTGCAGGATTACACTTTACAGGATCTACCAATGTATTCCGTACTCTATGGAAAGGAATTGGTGATAACATAGAAAAATACAAATCGTACCCACGAATAGTTGGAGAAACAGGTGGTAAAGATTTTATAGTAGCACACAAATCGGCAGTAGCTGCAGAAGTATCAACAGCTATTAGTAGAGGTGCTTTCGAATACCAAGGACAAAAATGTTCGGCAGCAAGTAGAGCTTACATTCCTACTAATCTTTGGAAAGATATAAAGTCTCAACTTATTACAGATGTATCGTCCTTTAAAATGGGGTCTCCAGAAGATACCTCTAACTTTATAAATGCTGTTATTTCCGAAAAAGCTTTCGATAGTATTACTTCTTATATCGATTATGCCAAAAACTCGGATGAAGCAGAAATTATTGTAGGTGGTAATTACGATAAATCGGTAGGTTATTTTATTGAGCCTACTGTAATTGTAACTACTAACCCTAAGTTCAAAACCATGGTAGAGGAGGTTTTCGGACCTGTAATGACCATTTATGTATATGATGAAGATAAATGGGAGGAAACACTTATTTTGGTAGACAACACTTCTGAATACGCTCTTACAGGCGCTATACTATCAGTTGATAGATATGCAGCGGAAACAGCATGTAAAATGTTAGAAAATGCTGCAGGTAATTTCTATATAAACGATAAACCAACAGGAGCAGTGGTAAGTCAGCAACCATTTGGTGGTTCCAGAGGATCTGGCACCAACGATAAAGCAGGTTCTATTCTTAATTTATTAAGATGGGTTTCTCCACGAACAATTAAAGAAACTTTTGTTCCTGCAACAGATTACAGATATCCTTTTTTAGGAGAGTAGTTTATGAAGTTTAATGATTTGAGAAAGTAACATTTCCTTATTATCATTTACAATTATATAATCGGATAGATTTTCTTTTTCCTCTTGTGAAATTTGATTCTCTATCCGATTTTTTATTTCCTTTTCAGTAGAATTATCTCTTTCCATTGATCTTTTTATCCTTAATTCCAAAGGAGCCGAAACACAGATTACAGCATCTAATCCAATATTTGCTTTGCTTTCAAATAGTATAGCCGCTTCTTTTATTACATAGTCGGATGTTTGTTTGGTACACCACTTTTCAAATTCTGCTTTTACAATAGGATGAACTAACGAATTAAGTTTCTCTAGTTTAATTTTATCCGAAAACACAATAGAAGCCAATTTTTCTTTATTCAGATTGTGATTGTTGTAAATACCTTCTCCAAATTCTGATTTTACCAACTCCATCAAGATTTTGGAAGTTGTCATTAGTTTTTTGGATTCTACATCTGCATTAAAAACAGGAATACCTAAAGAGGTAAAAACCTTTGAAATATAAGTTTTCCCACTTCCAATTCCTCCGGTAATTCCTATTTTTTTCATAATAAAAAGCAGTATAAATTCTCGTACAAAGGCAAAATATTTGGCAAGTCAAACTTTTTGGAATGATGAAATGCATTCTCCTTAAATTGTGCCAACAAATCATCATCTGAAAGTAATTTTATAGTATTTTCACTCATCTGTTTCACATCTCCAACATCCGACAAATATCCTGTTACTCCTTCCACATTTACTTCTGCTAATCCACCGGAATTTGTAGAGATAACCGCAACATGAGAAGCCATAGCTTCCAAGGCTACCAATCCAAAACTTTCCGTTTGGGAAGGAAGTAAAAACAAATCGGAAATACTAAGGAATGATTCCACCGCTTTTACCTTTCCCATAAATTTTATTTTGTCGCACAAATCCAATTTCCTACACATGCATTCCATTCGTTCTCTTTCTGGCCCGTCACCAATCAAAAGCAGCTTTACTTTTACTTTTTTCTGCACTTTATTAAAAACTGACAATACATCCTCTACCCTTTTTACCTTTCGAAAATTTGAAATATGTGTGATTATTTTCTCATCAGCTGCAGCAAATTTCTTCCTAAAACTATCCTTTTGTTTTTTATTGTACAAAGTAGAGTCAATAAAATTAGGAATCATTTTTATGTCCTTATCAATGTTAAAATGACTGTAAGTTTCTTTTCTCAAATCATCCGACACAGCGGTTACTGCATCCGATTTATTGATAGCATACTCAATAACTGGCTTAAAAGAATTATCTTTTCCTAAAAGAGTGATATCCGTTCCGTGTAAAGTAGTCACAATTGGAATATTTATCCCTTTTGTTTCCAGTATTAACTTAGCAGAAATAGCAGCAGAAGCATGGGGAATAGCATAATGAACATGCAAAATATCTAACTTTTCGTGCATTACAACATCCACTAATTTGGAAGTTAAATTAAGTTCGTAAGGAGTGTAATCGAAAAGAGGATAATCAGGAACTCTCACCTCATGGAAAAAGGTATTTTCACTAAAAGAATCCAAACGGAAAGGTTGACTGTAACTGATAAAATGGACCTCATGACCTTTGTTTGCTAAAGCAATTCCCAGTTCGGTAGCAACCACTCCACTCCCTCCATAAGTAGGATAACAAACAATTCCTATTTTTAAGTTATTACTCACTTTTAATATTATCAAAAATTACTTGCATAATGTTAGTCCTAACATCCATTTTTAATAATTTTAGGTTATTTGCATCTGGATGAATTCGGTTCGATAAAAATATATAAATTAATTGAGTTTCTGGGTCGGACCAAGCTAAAGTTCCTGTAAAACCTGTATGCCCGAAACTTTTATGAGAAATACATTTGCATGTAGGACCTCCCTCTTCACCTTCTAATTCTGGCTTATCAAATCCAATTGCTCTCCTATTTTGATTGTGAGAAAACTGACATTTAGTAAATTCTTTCATTGTAGAAATTGAGATGTATCTTTCCCCTGCATATTCTCCATTATTTAAGTACATCTGCATCAGTTTTACCAAATCGTTTGCATTGGAAAATACTCCAGCATGACCTCCAACACCACCCATCATTGCCGCTCCCATATCATGTACATACCCTTGTATTAATTGACTTCTGTACAGATAATCTTGCTCAGTTGGTACAATTCTATTTTTTTCTATTCTATCAAGTGGAATATACCCCATGTTTTCCATCCCCAATTTATTGTAGAAATTATTTACAGCCAAATTATTCAGTTTATCAGAATAAGTATTTTCTATTATTTTTTGAAAAAGGTAATAACCCAAATCGGAATATTTGTATTTTTTCTTTTCTCTAAGTTCCGAATCCAATATTGTTTGTAAAATAGTGTCAGGATAAGAGAAATGCAAGTAAATTCCATTAGCAACTTTATAAGGATAAATAGCAGATTTTTTAGTACTGTAAAGGGTATCCCTCAAAACTTTAACTCCATTAATTGTATCGTCATCCAAAGTAGATGCATAAAAAGGAATCCATGACTTTAACCTAGATTGATGAGCTAATATATTTCTTATAATTAACTCATTTTTATTGGAAGTATCCATCTCCAAATATTCACCTAACTTATCATCCAAATGAAGTGATTTTTCATCTACCATTTTCATTAACATTGGTAGTGTTGCTGAAATTTTTGTGATAGAAGCCAAATCGTAAATATCCGTATTTTGCACTTCTTTTTTCTTGTTGTAAGTATGGTATCCGTAGGATTTTTGGAAAAATACCTTTCCATCTTTTGCAATAAGAATTTGGCATCCAGGAGTCGCTCCTTCTTTTATTGCATTATTGGCCAAACTATCAATCTTATAAAAAGAAGACTCATCAAATCCCAACTCTTCAGGAATGGTATATTTTAATCGGATACTTTTTGTTTTTATACCAGCAGAAAGTGGAAAATGCTTTGTACTTACGGGAAGAACTCCACTCACTGATATCCCTCCAAAAATTGCTTGAGCAGTCATGTCCTGAGCTACTTCACTGTTTTGATAGGACATCAACACAGCATCAAAATTATTTATAAATTTGAAGGAATTAATTGAATAAGGACTTGCAAAAACGGATACGACTACTTTGGATTGTACTGCAACTTGCTGAATAAATAAATCTGTTTTCTTACTAAATTTATAACTTTTCCAAGCAGAAGCATTGGATTTATGAACTCCTACCAAAACCAAATTATATTCTGATAGTTTGGATAAAATTCCTCCCTTTTCTTCTCTTGTCGCATCTTCCTTTATGGTGTAATGATCCACCTTTGCATATTTAGATAAAGTAGATTGAAACTCAGAGCCATCTTCCCCAATTGATATAGATGCAATTTTCAAAGTATCTAATCTTTTTAGAGGAAGTAATTCCTCATAATTTTGAAGTAAAGTAATAGAATTTTCAACTAAATTTCTATTAAGTAAATGAGTGTAATTTGTGGTTAGTTCATCCTTTATTTTTTCCAATTCCAGAGGACTAAAATCAGAAAGTCCCATCCAATATTTTGTCAGAAGTATTTTTTTACATCTACTATCTACTTCTGATTGAGTAATTTCTCCATTTTCAATTGCTAGCTTTATCTGTAGGATTGCCTCTGGAACATCCTGTGAAAAAAGTAAAATATCATTTCCAGCAAGTAGTGCTTTTACATCTACAACACCAGGTTTATAGAACTTACTTACTCCTTTCATATTAAGAGCATCAGTAATTACCAATCCTTCAAATCCTAGTTCTGTTTTTAATAATCCATTTACCACTTTAGGAGAAAGAGAAGTAGGTAAATCTTTTGTATTGTCTAACTGAGGAATGTACAAATGAGCTGCCATTACAGATCCAAGTCCTTCATTAATTAACATTTTAAAAGGTAAAATCTCTACAGAATCTAACCTTTCCTTGGAATGAGTAATTTCAGGAAGCTCTTTGTGAGAATCGGAATCGGTATCTCCATGTCCCGGAAAATGCTTAGCACATGCCAAAACACCATTATCTTGCATTCCTTTCATATACTGAATTCCCAACTCACCAACTCTTACTGGATTTTCTCCAAAAGAACGGTTTCCTATAATTGGATTATCAGGATTAAAATTAACATCTACCACAGGAGCAAAATTTATATTTATCCCAATAAGCTTACATTGACGCGCAACTTCCTTTCCCATTTGGTAAATCAGTTTTTCATCTTGTATCGCACCTAAAGTCATTTGCCAAGGAAAACGCAAAGAGGAATCCAATCTCATGGAAACCCCCCACTCCGCATCCAAGGCAATCATCAATGGAGTTTCGGAAACAGATTGATAATGATTGGTTAGTTTCGCTTGACGAACAGGACCTCCCTGTAAAAACATTAATCCTCCAATTTTATATTCTGTAATTAAACTATAAATATGTTTTACATGACTTTCTCCCTTATTAGAATATGCAGCAACCATAAGGAGTTGAGCGATTCTGTCGTCCTCCGACATATTATTTATTACAGAGTCGGTCCAAAGTTCTGCGCTACTATTTTGTGAGAAAAGAGAAAATGAAAAAACGGATAAAACTAAAGTGAAAATAACTTTTCTACACATAAGCCCCTGTAATACTGTCTCTTATTTGTTCATTTCTTTTGGCTGTTGTAAACCCTTTTGATTTGTGTTTAAATCCAGTACGAGCATGTATTTCCACAGAAGTCACTTCCGCAGAAGTTTTAATATTATTTTGTTTCAGAAATCGTGTATAAAGTTCTTGATCCAACAATGGATAATTACATTTCCAATTACGAGAAAAAACTACTTTTCTGAGTTCATGAATTTTTTCTTTTTCATCCTTTACTGACAATGTAGCATATACTATTTCTCCTTCTTTAATTTCTTCCATAAAATATTTTTTACAAATTTATAAAAGCAAACGAAAATTACATTTGAGATTGTATAACTATTTTGATTTTGTTATTAACAGATTATTTTTATTATATTTGAAAAATTAAAACAATAGATCAACAAATGAAAAAACTATTACTACTATTACTATGTGTACCTTTGATTGGCTTGGGGCAATTTTCTGTTGGTAATGACCAAACAATTTGCTTGGGAGATAGCTCATTAGTTATCACAACTCTAGGACCATCTACAACTGGATGCAGTGGAGTTACTGATAGTTTAACTTGTCCTAATGCTGGAGGAAATGGATTTGCGGGTAATATTTTTAATATAATTAATACTTCTTCTAGTTCTATTACAATTACTGGATTTTCTCAAGGAGGAATTACAACAGCATCATCTGTAGATATGGAAGTTTGGATGTATGCTGGTGATTATCTTCCACTAATAAACGATACAATAAGTTGGACAATGGTTGGCTCGGCAACTGTAAATTTAGTTGCTGGAGTTGCTAGTGGTCATATTCCGGTTTCTGGAGTAATTATTCCTGCGGGAGCAACTTATGGATTTAGAGTTGGATCTACTGGAGCAAGCATTAATTATACCAATGGTACTGGAACTTCTGGAGTAACAACTTGGCAGTCAAACTCTGATTTAACTATAACTGAAGGTCATGGAGGTGGCTATCCTTTTTACAGTCAGAACACACCAAGAAATTGGAACGGAACAATTCATTATGGAGGAGGTTCAAGTTGGTTTGATGTAAATAGCGGACAATTTATTGGTTCTGGTGATTCATTAGTTTACGCTCCATCACAAACAACTGATGTATGTGCTGTTTTGAATTGTAATGGTATAACTTATTCGGACACTATGACAATTACAGTTTTAAACACCAACCTTTCTACTACAGGGTTTTCATTATGT
>JABGSE010000063.1 GCA_018647945.1 Flavobacteriales bacterium
AGAGAACCTGTTCCTAGTACGAGAGGACCGGAATGGACGAACCTCTAGTGTACCTGTTGTGGCGCCAGCTGCATTGCAGGGTAGCTACGTTCGGATGAGATAAGCGCTGAAAGCATCTAAGCACGAAACTCATCTCAAGATAAGATTTCTTTTAAGGGTCGTTATAGACGATGACGTTGATAGGTCACAAGTGTACGAACAGAAATGTTCTTAGCTGAGTGATACTAATTACCCATAGACTTTGATTTACTTTTTATATATTCACTACAATTTATGTCAATTTAATGAACCAAAGATTTTATGGTGACTATAGCACTGGTGTCCACCTCTTCCCATTTCGAACAGAGAAGTTAAGCCCAGTAGCGCCGATGGTACTAGAGTGATATCTGGAAGAGTAGGTCGTTGCCGTTTTTATAAAAGTGAGTCTCAACTTTAATTAGTTGGGACTTTTTTTATTTATAGTTTTTTTATTGTCATGTAAATAGGTATTAGGTTGTAATCCTGCTACCCAGAAACAACTCTATTAAAGAGCTTAATTGAGAAGATTATACAAAACAAAGCCCATAACATCAGCCGCTTCTTCTATTTTTTTACTTACTGGTGTTCCTGAACCATGTCCTGCATTAGTTTCTATTCGTATAAATGTAGGATTATTTCCTATTTGTTTATCTTGCAAATGTGCCGCAAACTTAAAACTGTGTGCAGGAACGACCCTATCATCATGATCTCCTGTTAGTACTAAAGTTGCAGGGTATTCTACTCCCTTTTTTACATTATGTACTGGAGAATATTTATGTAAATATTCAAACATTTCTTTGCTCTGTTCAGAAGTTCCGTAATCGTATGCCCATCCTGCACCAGATGTAAAAGTATGGTACCTTAACATATCTAACACTCCAACCGCAGGAAGTGCAACCTGAAACAATTCTGGTCTTTGTGTCATACATGCCCCTACTAAAAGTCCTCCGTTTGATCTTCCGCTAATTGCCAAATGTTTTGATCTTGTGTATTTGTTTTCTATCAAAAATTCTGCTGCAGAGATAAAGTCGTCAAATACATTTTGTTTTTGCATTTTTGTTCCTGCATCATGCCATTCTTTACCATATTCACCACCACCTCTAAGATTTGCTACTGCATAAATACCTCCTTGTTCTAACCATACAGCATTTGTTACCGAAAAAGAAGGTTTTAAAGAAATATTAAACCCTCCATAACCATACAAAATAGCAGGATTTGTTCCATCTAATTTTACTCCTTTTTTATACATAATACTTATCGGAATTTTTGTACCATCTTTAGAAATGAAAAAATGCTGCTCGGAAACAAAATCTTCTGAATTAAAATCAATATTTGGAGACCAATACAATTCAGATTCTCCAGTTTCTACATTGTATTTAAAAGAAGATCTAGGAGTAATGTAATTACTAAAATTGTAGAAAATTTCTTTTTGATCTTCTTTCCCTCCAAATCCACTTACATTTCCTTTTCCGGAAAATTCTATTTCTCTAACTAATTCTCCATCATACTTATATTGTAATATTTTTGAGTTTGCATCTGCAAAATACTTTGCAAAAAAGAACCCACCTCCTTTAGATACACTCAATACATTTTCAGTTTCAGGAATAAAGGTTATCCAATTTTCTACTTGAGGAACGTTCGCATTTACTATAATAAGTTTTTTATTCGGAGCATTTAGATTAGTAGAGAGATATAACTTACTCCCAATGTTATGAGATATATGACTATTACTCTCAAAATTATATGTTATTTGAATAAGTCCAGCGTTTTCTTTATTTCTATCTTTAATATACAGATTATTACCAGAGGTTGTTTTGGATGCGCTAATAACCAAATAATTCTGATCTTTGGTGATATAACCACTTACATATCGGAATTTTTCCTTCTGACCAAAAATGACTTTGTCATCCTCTTGAAGAGTGTTTAGTTGATGGTAATATAATTTATGTCTATCCGTTTTATCCGATAAAACTGAGTTTTCAGGTTTGTCGTAAGAAGAGTAGTAGAAACCTTTATTTCCATTCCAACTTATTCCAGAAAATTTTACATCTAATAAGGTGTCTTCCACCATAGTTTTACGTTCTGTTTCTATAACAATCACTTTCCTCCAGTCTGAACCTCCTTCTGAAATGGAGTACGCCAACAAACTACCATCTTCCGAAAAAGATATTCCAGCTAAATAAATAGTTCCATTTTCTGAAAATTGATTGGGATCAATAAATACTTCCTCTTGTTCTTCTCCTTTTTTTCGGTACAACACATACTGATTTTGCAACCCATCATTTTTATAAAAATAGGTGTAATCCCCCTTATTAAAAGGAGTCCCAATTTTTTCATAATTCCATAACTCTTCTAATCTATTTTTTAGAATTTTTCTTTGTGGAATTTTTTCTAAATAAGAGAAAGTAAGTTCATTTTGTTTTGTAATCCACTCTTTCACCTGAGGAGAAGTGTCGTCTTCCAACCATCTGTAAGGGTCTTCTACCTTAATGTCAAAATAAGCATCTGTTACTATTATTTTTGCTGTAATAGGATATTCTATTTGTCCAGATGAATGAAAAAAGAATAATATAAAGGATAAAGAAATAAAAACCTGTTTCATATGACAAAATTACTCAATAATTATTTTTAAAAGTAATTTCTAATCAGAAAATCCAATTAATTTTTTTAAGTTTGTTTTATTAGATTGATTAGCGGTGCAAAAAACGGAGCAATTTTTAGTTTGAAAGCTTGCTGTTATCATGGAAATAGGTGTTAGGTTGTAATCCTGCTACCCCGACTTTTTTCTCTTTATATTTTCGCATAATTTTCTGTATTATTGTATTATGAAAAATATTGTAGTATTCACCGGAGCTGGAATTAGTGCAGAAAGTGGACTTGGAACCTTCAGAGATTCAGGTGGATTATGGGAGAAATATAGAATTGAAGATGTTGCTACTCCAGAGGCTTTTAAGAGAAACCCATCCTTAGTATTAGATTTTTATAATATCAGAAGAAAGCAATTGCTTAATTCACAACCTAATGATGCGCATTTTGCATTAAATAGACTTCAAGAAAAATTTAATCTATCTATAATAACTCAAAATATAGATAATTTACATGAAAGAAGTGGCACTAAAAATATTATACACTTGCATGGGAAATTAACCGAATCAAAAAGTACAATCGATCATAAAACCCATCCAATTAAAGGACATGAATTAAATATTGGAGATTATTGTGAAAAAGGAGGTCAACTTCGCCCAAATGTAGTTTGGTTTGGAGAAGATGTGCCAAATATGGAGGAAGCTATTCACAAGGTAAGAGCAGCTGATATTTTTATAATTATTGGAACTTCATTGAATGTTTTTCCAGCAGCCTCACTTATCGATTTCGCTACAAGATCAGAAAGAATTATTCTTAT
>JABGSE010000064.1 GCA_018647945.1 Flavobacteriales bacterium
AAATCCAAAATATTGAGCAGATAGGTTAGGGTTCTTCTTTTCTTTTAATTCCAGACCAACTACTTCCAAAGCTGTTGTAAGTGTAGGAATATAATCCTCAGTACCATAAATATGATTTTCAAAAATCTCCGCAACTCTCAATCTTCCAAACTTCACACAAATATTTCTGAAATCATCTTCTGAATATCCTTTTTCTTTAAGTGCAAAATCTTCATACAACTCTTTCATCACAGAATGTAAACTATCTTGCCCTTCCGTATTTCGGATAATCTCTAAATCTATCATCATCATGCAAAGTGCAGCATCTGGATAAATAGATGTTTTTCTATCTGGAGAACCTAATTTGTAACCATCCAACCAATTATCAAAACCACTATCGGCAACCGATAAATTATATCTTCCATAATTCATCAAATGTCTTGCCAAATTCTGATTCTGAGTTTTCACAAACTCCTCCCAATTAAAGACTCCAGAATTATACAACATTATATCTCCCATATAAGTAGTTACTCCCTCTGCAACAAAACCAGTTCGGAAATAATTTTCTTTAGTATAATCGTAAGGATACATCTCTACCGGTCGGATGGCTTTTATATTCCAAGTATGGTATAATTCATGAGAACAAACTCCCAATAAATCTTCATATCGTTTATCCATTATTTCATTTCCAGGACCTAAAAGTAAAACTGTGTTTTTGGTATGTTCTACCCCATGATAACTTCTGTATGGAGTAACTTGAAAAAAGTAATGGTACTCATCAACTGGAAAGCCACCAAATTTATCTATCTGACTTTTTGTAAATGCAGTAAAATCTTTCTTTAATTTTTTCCAATCTGGTTTACATTCTCCTTGAAACCATAAATGAAAAGTGATTCCACCTACATCATAAGATCCGTGTTGTAAACTATCCGAACAAATAATTGGAGATTCTGAAAGTAAATCAAAACCTTTTACAGAAAGTCTATTTCCTGTTTTCTCCATGGAAGAAGCAATGTCGTATCCTTTCGGTAAATCCAATTGTAAACTGTATTCTTCTTCCATTCTCCCTACAATATAGAACATACAATGAACAGGATTGAGGTATAATTGATGTTCGTCTAAATAACAAGCTCCCGCATCCAACTGATTAGCATAAAAATTATAAGTAATGGTAATTTCCTCCACACCTTCTGTATCCACTTCCCACAAATCTTTTGTTATTTTACGAAAAGAAAGTGCATTCCCTTCCTCATTAAAAGCTCCCCATTTCTGAATGTTCTGAGAGAAATCTGCAAGCTCGTATCTACCAGGCCTCCAAGAGGGAAGTTGAAATTTCATCTTATCTTCTCCATTTGTTTTGGAAGTAAATTCAAAATCTACAAAGTGGCGGTGCGGATTAGTATAACTTATTGTATAGTTTATCATTGATAAAATTTAAGAGGCAAAGATACAATTTAAAAAGCAAGAAATTCAACTTAAAATTGCTCCTTCCTTTTTACTATATTTGCCATCAAACGAAAAAGAAGAATGAAAAAAGAAGAGGTAAAATACAATTGTAGTCATTTTGAGGGACACATACCTTGTAAACCCAATAAGATGCATAATGTACAATGTAACAACTGTTCTCATTACGAACAAGATTCAAAGAAAATAATTGAATTCAACTCCAAAGAATCTACTCTTCAAGAAATTTATAAGATTTGTAATTTTAGTAATAGTATAAAAATAGAAGAAAGACCTATCATATCAACTCAAAAAACTAAAATTTTATTTATAAAATTAGGTGCAATTGGTGATGTTATTCGGACTACTCCATTACTAGAAAAATATAAAAAAAAGTACGGAGATTGTCATTTTACATGGATAACACATAGTCCACAAGTAGTTCCTAAAAATGAGGTTGACGAAATATTTAAGTGGAACAAATCTTCTGTTTCTTATGTATCAAATCAAGAATTTGATATCGCTATAAATCTAGATAAAGACAAGGAAGCTTGTATGTTAT
Source organism: Flavobacteriales bacterium (assembly GCA_018647945.1). Lineage (GTDB taxonomy): Bacteria > Bacteroidota > Bacteroidia > Flavobacteriales > BACL11. The sequence continues at coordinate 1,985 of JABGSE010000064.1, forward strand.
TATCTCTTATAAATTCTGAAGAAAAATTTGGTTTTAGTTGGGAAAACGGACATATAAGTACTGCCACACAAAATGCAGAACATAAACTAATTACTGGTTTGTTCGATCACATCTCGAAAACAAATACCAAAAACTATTTGGAAGAAATTTTCGAAATCTGCCATTTAGATTTTAATGGAGAGGAATATAAGATAAACCTCAATCAGAAATTAAGTGATGTTTGGAAAGAAAAACTAGGAGAACTTGCAAACGGAAAAACTATTATTGGACTAAATACCGGTTGTGGACTCAGATGGAAAACTAGGCTTTGGCCATCAGACTATTGGATAGAACTAATTAAAAAACTGGAAGAAAAAGGATTTTTCTGTTTGCTTATGGGAGGCCCTGATGAAGATGAAGTGAATCAGTATTATACCAAACAAACCAACGCAACTTATTTAGGAACTTTTTCTTTAGAAGAATTTATTTCTATTACCAATAATGCCGACATTATTGTAACTCCTGTAAGTATGATGACGCATATAGCACTTGCTTTAAAGAAACAATTGATACTCTTTCATAATATATTTAATGTACACGAATTTGAACTCTACGGAAGAGGAATAATAATAGAACCTACTACTGGTTGTGATTGCTATTTTGGGAATAGATGTAGCAGAGAAAAAAGTTGTATGAAAGACATTTCCGTACAAGATGTTTTAACTAATATTGCAGAACTAAATACAAACTTAATAAAATAAAGAAATATGAACTTTGATGTAATTGTAATTGGAAGTGGACCCGGAGGTTATGTAACTGCCATTAGAGCTTCACAATTAGGACTAAAAACTGCTATTGTAGAAAAGGAGAATCTTGGTGGTATCTGCCTTAACTGGGGATGTATACCTACAAAAGCATTGTTAAAATCGGCACAAGTATTTGAATACATAAAGCATGCTGAAGATTACGGAATTACTGTGAAAAGTGCAGATGCTGATTTTCCTTCTATTATAAAAAGAAGTAGAGATGTTGCAGATGGAATGAGTACAGGAATTGCTTACCTTATGAAAAAGAATAAGATTGAAGTAATAAACGGTTACGGAAAAGTTTTAAAAGGAAATAAAGTTTCTGTTAATGCAGATGGGAAAAACACAGAATATACTGCCAAAAATATTGTTATTGCTACAGGAGCTCGTTCTAGAGTATTGCCAAATATACCACAAGATGGAACAAAAATTATTGGATACAGAGAAGCTCTATCTCTTTCTTCTGCACCAAAAAAAATGGTAATTGTTGGTTCGGGTGCAATTGGAGTAGAGTTTGCATATTTCTACAAAGCAATGGGATCGGAAGTAACAGTGGTAGAATTTATGCCAAATATTGTTCCTGTTGAAGATGTAGATATTTCTAAACAACTGGGAAGATCACTTAAAAAAGCAGATATCAAAATTATGACTAACTCTTCTGTAGAAAGTGTAAACACTAAAGGAAGCGGATGTAAAGTTTTAATTAAAGGAAAGAAAGGAGAGGAAACAATTGAATGTGATGTAGTTCTTTCTGCAGTGGGTATTGAAGCAAATATTGAAAATATTGGACTGGAAGAAGTAGGAATTAAAACAGAAAAAGGTAGAGTTTTAGTAGATGATTTTTACCAAACTAATGTTCCTGGTTATTATGCAATTGGAGATATTTTACCAACACAAGCTTTAGCACATGTTGCTTCTGCTGAAGGGATTATATGTGTAGAGAAAATTGCAGGTCATAATCCGGAACCAATCGACTATGGAAATATTCCTGGATGTACGTACTGTTCTCCAGAAATTGCGTCTGTCGGTATGACTGAAGATGCTGCAAAAGAAGCCGGTTACGAAATAAAAGTTGGTAAATTTCCATTTACAGCTTCTGGTAAAGCATCTGCTGCAGGACATAAAGACGGTTTTGTAAAAGTGATTTTTGATGCAAAATACGGAGAGTGGTTAGGTTGTCATATGATAGGGTACAATGTTACAGAATTGATTGCTGAAGCAGTGGTTGCTCGTAGATTAGAAACAACAGGACACGAAATATTAAAAGCAATACACCCACACCCAACTATGAGTGAAGCGGTTATGGAAGCAGTTGCAGATGCTTATGGTGAAGTAATTCACATATAAATATATCTGTAAATTAAAATATTAAAATCCCTTCTCTTTTGAGTTGGGATTTTTTTTTATATATTTGAAGTCCAAATAAAACTAAATATGAAAAAAACACTATTATTTTTTATCCTTTCTTTTCTTTTTGTCAGTTTTACTTACGCTCAATCTTACAAAATAGAAGGAAAATGGTACAATGAAGAAAAAGATGCAATTATCACTATTTACAAAGCCGGGACTTATTACGCAGGAAAAATAACATGGATGAAGTTTCCAAATGATAGAAATGGAAATCCAAAAACAGACCCAGAAAATCCAGATGTAAACAAGCAATCCAGAGATAGATTGGGAATGATTATAATGTACGGATTTTCCTACAAAGGGAATGATAAATGGTCGGATGGGGAAATTTATGATCCGAAAAGTGGAAAAACCTACAGCGGTAACATAAAACTAAATAGAAAAAATAAATTAGATTTAAGAGGATATGTTGGTATTTCCTGGATTGGAAGAACTTCCGAGTGGACTAGAAAAACAAATTAAAATATTGAATTATGAAATTAGATAAATTTTGCCAAAGCTGTATGATGCCAAAGGAAAGCGCAATGTTTTCTGCAGGAACAGAAAAAGATGGAAACAAAAAAAATGATTATTGTAACTATTGTTACATTAAAGGAGAATTTACCCAAAAGGATACTATAAAAACTGCAAAAGACATGCAGGAAATGGTAAAAACTCAACTTCAAAAACAAGGAATAGGAAAAGTGAAAAGATGGTTCTATACCATTGGAATTCCTAAATTAGATAGATGGAATAGAGGGTAATAAAAAAACTGAATTTTCAGTCGGTTTTTTTATTTCTAGTTTATTTTCAAAAGTTCCATTTCAAATATTAGTACTGCATTTGGAGGTATATTTGCTTGAGGAACACCTCTTTCTCCATAAGCAAATTCTGAAGGAATGGTAACTCTCCATTTACTACCAACTTGCATTATCTGCAAGGCTTCCGTCCAACCAGGAATTACTCCACTCACTGGAAAAACTGCTGCTTCTCCTCTTTCTACCGAACTGTCAAATACTGAACCATCTTCCAGACTTCCTGTATAATGTACTGTTACTTGATCTGTTAAAATTGGAGAAACTCCATTTCCTTCACTTAATATTTCTATTTGCAATCCACTATTTAAAGTTACTTTTCCGTTTACAGCATTTTTCATTGATTTTCTGTTCTCAACCAATTTTTCCATTAATATAGTTTGCTGTTGTTCGTATTCTTTTTGTTGTCTTTTTGTCATAAACTCATCAAAATAACTACCTGATTCTTTAACGGAGATTGAATGATTCTCTCCATTAAAAGTTTCTTTAAAGGCTTTTATTAATTTAGAAGTATTAAAATTAATATCATATTGTGTTACAATGTTGTTAGCAATATCTAATCCTAAACTATAACTTATATCATTTAAATTATCATAAATTACGTTTTCAGGATTTATAGTCGAATCTTGAAATTGTTTAATAAATTTCTCAATCAGAATTTTTGATGAATCTTGATGGATTCTTAATTCACCCTCCTTTAAAAAAGTATTTGATGCATTTTCAAATTCTTCAAAATTTAACTTTTTAATTCCCATTTGATTATAAACAAAATCAGAATACATCACACCAATAGCATAACTTACACTATCTATTTCTGGAGTAAATACTACATTATTTTCTTCCGTAACAGAAGAATTTTCATCTCCACAGGAAAATAAAATAGATAAAGAGGTCAACAATACTACAATAATTCTTTTCATAATTTAAATTTTTAGCAAATCTACATTTATTTATTAAATTCAGTCAATAAATTGGAATTCATTTTATATATTTGAGGGTTTCAAAATAAAACAAATATGGAAATTATTAAAACAGAGATTGAAGGAGTATTAATTATAAAACCCAGAGTTTTTGAAGATGAAAGAGGTTATTTTTTTGAAAGCTGGAGCAAAGCCGCTTTCGAAAAACAAGGACTTGACATCAATTTTGTACAAGACAATCAATCGTTCTCCTCAAAAGGAGTACTAAGAGGATTACATTTTCAAAATCCACCATTTGCTCAAGGAAAATTAGTTAGGGCAATACAGGGATCAGTATTAGATGTAGCGGTTGACATCCGGAAAAACTCGTCTACTTACGGAAAACATGTATCGGTTATTCTCTCTGGAGAAAATAAAACAATGTTTTGGATTCCTCCAGGATTTGCTCATGGTTTTTCTACTTTGGAAGACGAAACTATTTTCTCCTACAAATGTAGTGGAATATACAACAAACAATCAGAAGGTTCTTTATTGTGGAACGACTCTAATTTAAATATTGATTGGCAAATTGAAAACCCAATTATCTCAGAAAAAGATCAAATTTCAAATTCATTTTCAAACTTTAATTCTCAATTCGAATGAAAAGGTTTATAATATTTTTTGTAATTATCTCTATCGGAATTCTGATGTTTAATTTTTTATCTCCCAACACAAAATCAGATTCAATTGAGGATATTATACACCAAAGAGAGTTCAATAATAAATATGGAATCTTCTCAATTGTAAAACCAGAATCCATTTCTTTTGCAGGAGAAAATGCTCCTTTATTCTCTGATGATATTTGGGAAAGATATGATAAAGAAATTTTGAAAAATGTATATTGGCAATCCAATACTATGCTTTATTTAAAACGAGCAAATAAATACTTTCCAATAATTGAACCTATTCTTAAACAAAACAATATTCCTGATGATTTTAAATATCTCGCACTTATAGAAAGTGGATTGGAAAATGTTGTTTCTCCTGCCGGAGCGGCAGGATTTTGGCAATTTATGAAAGGAACAGCAAAAGATTACGGAATGGAAGTGAACTCAGAAGTAGATGAAAGATATAATTTGGAAATATCAACACTAGCAGCTTGCCAGTATCTACAAAAATCCTACAACAAATTTGGTAATTGGACTATGGCCGCAGCCTCTTATAATGTTGGAATAAATGGATTAAGTAATAGGTCTAAAACACAAAAATCAAACAATTATTACGACCTGTATTTGCCCAACGAGACTTCCAGGTATGTATTCCGAATTTTGGTGGTGAAAGAAATTTTGGAAAACCCTACAAAATACGGCTTCATTTTCAGAGAGAAAGATTTGTACAACTACCCAAAAACAATAAAGATGGAACTTAATAAGTTAAATGTAAATCTTCCTGAATACGCTTTGGAAATTGGTGTAAATTACAAAATACTGAAACAATATAACCCGTGGCTCAGAAGTGAAACTCTAATAAATAAAAATGGGAAAACATATACCCTAACAATTCCTATAAAAGAAGAAATCAATATTTTTAAAACACCCTAAATTATCAGATGAAACAAGAGTATATTGAAGTTTTTGGTGCGAGAGTACATAATTTAAAAAATATAGATGTAAAAATACCAAGAAACAAATTAGTAGTTTTTACCGGAAAAAGTGGAAGCGGAAAATCATCCCTTGCATTTGACACCATACATGCTGAAGGGCAAAGAAGATATTTAGAAACATTTAATGCTTATGCTCGTCAGTTTTTAGGAAATACTGAACGACCAGAAGTAGATAAAATAACTGGATTAAGTCCGGTTGTATCAATAGAACAAAAAACCACAAGCAGAAATCCAAGATCTACTGTTGGAACCATTACTGAAATTTACGATTATTTACGATTATTATTTGCAAGAGCTGGTAAAGCATATTCGTATAATACAGAAGAAAAAATGGTTCGTTTTACAGATGAGAAAATTGTAGAACTCATTCTGAAAGAATTTAAAAAAAAGAAAATAAATATTCTCTCTCCTGTAGTAAGATCTAGAAAAGGACATTATAGAGACTTATTTGTAAAAATCTCAAAGAAAGGATATCTGAAAGTAAGAATTGATGGTGAAATTAGAGAAATAATTTCCGGGCTAAAACTTGACAGATATAAAACCCATGATATTGAAATTGTAATTGACAGACTAAAAGTTATACAAGAAAATAAAAAAAGATTAATTTCCTCCATAAAAACTGCTTTAAAAGATGGTAATGGAGTAATGATGGTTTTAGAAAATAATACAGATAATATTCGGTATTTTAGTAAAAATTTGATGTGTCCTACAACAGGAATAGCATACAAAAATCCTGAGCCGAATAATTTTTCTTTTAATTCTCCAAAAGGAGCTTGTCCTTCTTGTAATGGATTAGGTTTTCATAAAAAAGCGGACATCAAAAAACTAATTCCTGACAATAAGTTGAGTATTAATAGAGGTGCAATAGCTGCAATTGAAGGACAGAATGCTAAGTGGTTTTTAAAACAAATAGAAGCAATTGGTAAAAAATATAATTTTGACTTAACTACCCCTATTCGAGATATTAATAATAATGGATTAAATGCCATTTTATATGGAATGAATGAGAGTTTTTCTGTAAAAATGAAAAAATTAGGACTCTCCAAAACATACAAAATTCAGTTTGATGGAATCATTAATTTTATTGAAGAACAATCCAAATTAAGTTATGTGAAATCGATAGAGCGTTGGGCAAATAAATACATGACTGAACACCAATGTTCATCCTGTAAAGGAAGTCGACTAAACATTGAATCGACTAGTTATAAAGTAGGAGATAAAAGCATAAAAGATTTAAGTTCAATGGATATTTCTCACTTTTACAAATGGCTATATTCAGTTGAAAATAAATTAGATAAAACACAAAAGAAAATTGCAAATCAGATTATAAAAGAACTTAAAAAAAGAACCAAATTTATTTTGGATGTAGGATTAGGTTATTTAACCTTAAATAGAGGATCCAAAACTCTTTCTGGAGGAGAATCTCAAAGAATTCGATTGGCTACTCAAATCGGATCGCAACTCACAAATGTATTATACATTTTGGATGAACCAAGTATTGGGTTGCATCAAAGAGATAATCAAAAATTAATCCAATCCTTGAAAGAATTAAGAGATATAGGAAATTCTATCATTGTTGTGGAACACGATAAAGATATGATTTTGGAAGCTGATTATGTAGTCGATTTAGGTCCTGAAGCAGGAGAACATGGTGGAGAAATTGTTTCTTCAGGAAGTGTAAGTAAATTTTTAAAAAAAAACCATAATACTTCAGCATATATAAATGGGGGAAAAGAAATTGATACACCAAAAAACAGAAGAAAAGGAAATGGAAAATTCTTAAAACTAAATGGAGCAACAGGAAATAACCTAAAAGAAGTTAATATATCCATTCCATTAGGTACACTTTGTTGTGTAACAGGAGTTTCCGGAAGTGGAAAATCTTCTCTAATCAACAATACATTATACCCAATTCTGAATAAATATTTTTTCAGAAGCGTAAAAATACCACTTCCCTATAAAAACATAGAAGGAATAGATAATATTGATAAAGTTATTGAAGTAGATCAATCTCCAATTGGGAGGTCTCCCAGATCAAATCCTGCAACTTATAGTTCGGTATTTTCTCAAATCAGGAATTTATACACATCCCTTCCAGAAGCAAAAATTAGAGGATACAAAAGTGGACGATTCTCCTTTAATGTAGAGGGAGGAAGATGTGAAGAGTGTAAAGGAGCGGGAATGAAAACAATTGAAATGAACTTTTTACCAGATGTATTGGTACATTGTGAAAATTGTAACGGGAAAAGATACAACAGAGCAACTTTAGAAGTAAGATACAAAGGGAAGTCCATTTCAGATGTTTTGGACATGACAATAAATCAATCAGTTGTATTTTTCGAGAAAATACCCTCAATTTTCAGAAAAATAAAAACTCTACAAGATGTGGGACTCGGATACATTCGTTTAGGACAAGCAGCCACTACCCTTTCTGGAGGAGAAGCACAAAGAGTAAAACTTGCATCCGAACTTTCGAAAAGAAGTACCGGAAATACCCTTTATATATTAGATGAGCCAACAACTGGTCTTCATTTTGAGGACATAAAAGTACTTTTAAATGTTATCAATAAAATAGTTGAAAAAGGAAACACAGTTATTATTATTGAACATAACCTAGATGTAATTAAAACTGCAGACTATATTATCGATATCGGACCAGAGGGAGGTGAAAAAGGAGGTGAAATAATTTGTAACGGAACTCCAGAATATATCGTAAAATGTGAGAATGGATATACATCTGAATTTTTAAAAAAAGAAATAAAATAAATAAAAATGAATAAAAGAGAAGAAAAGAAAGTAAGACGAGCGTTTGATAAAAGAAGTTGGAACGAAAGAAGAACCCAAGATTCTTGGCAAATATTTAAAGTAATGTCGGAATTTGTAGAAGGTTTTTCTAAAATGAGTAAAATTGGCCCATGTGTTTCAATATTTGGTTCTGCCAGAACAAAAGAAGATAATAAATATTACATACTTGCTGAAGAAATTGCATTTCAGCTTACCCAAAATGGATATGGAGTAATAACAGGTGGAGGTCCAGGAATAATGGAAGCTGCAAACAAAGGAGCTACAAGAGGAGACGGAAAGTCGGTTGGATTAAACATTGAACTTTCGTTCGAACAATCATCAAACCCATATATTGACTCAGATAAACTGATCAATTTTGATTACTTTTTTGTTAGGAAAGTAATGTTTGTAAAATACGCACAAGGATTTATTGTTTTGCCAGGTGGAGTTGGAACACTAGATGAATTATTTGAGGCAATTACACTAATTCAGACAAAAAAAATTGGAAAATTTCCAATTGTATTGGTGGGAAAAAGCTATTGGGAAGGATTAATTGATTGGATAAAAGAAATAATGCTTTCAAAAGAAAAAAACATAAGTTCTTCAGATTTAGACCTATTCTCCATAGTTGAAACACCTGAAGAAGCACTCGAAATAATTAATGATTTTTATAAAAAATACGGTTTAAAACCTAATTTCTAACAGAGAATGTAATCTTATATTTATTTTTAGTATTTTTACAGCTTTGTATAAAACATCAATCATAATGAAGAAATTATTTCTACTACTATTTTTACTTGGATTTACTACCACCTTTGCTCAGGAGCAAGATTATGAAGTTGAGGAAAAAGACGCCTTTCAACCAATGTTTTCAGTTGGATCAGGATATTACAATTCACTAGGAGACATTAAGGGTCCTGAAGGAAACTACTTGCTTGGAAACATGGGATTGAGCACTGGGATAAGAATAAACTTAAATGAAAACATTGATATGTCATTTTTGTTTACTTCTAATGCTAAATTACATGAAGAAGATTTAGATGGCAACGAATTTGATACTGACCTAAATTCATTAGGTTTTAATTTTGATTACACATTTCATAATATTTTATCGAACACTCGTTTGAGCCCTTATGCTGCTTTCGGAGCTCAATGGATGTACTTTAAAACTACAACGAACGAAATTACAAAGGCTGTACAGGAATCTGGAATGAATATTCCTTTAGGAATCGGGATTTCATTAGATGTTTCTGAAAGAATCAGATTTGATATAGGAATGAATTATCATCTTTCATTTTCAGATATTGATCATGCAACTGATTTACTAAATAACGACAACTTTACTGTTGTTGGTTTTACAATGCACTACGATTTATTTACTCCTAAACCGCAAGAAATAAATTATTATGACGAAAGTTATTATGTAGATGTTAACTTTAAAGCATTAGATATTGAAGATTCTGATGGAGACTTAGTCCCAGATATTGACGATTATTGTCCTGAAACTCCAGAAGGAGTAAAAGTAAACGAATTTGGATGTCCTTTAGATGATGATAATGATGGGATTCCTAATTGGTTAGACGAGCAAGAGAACACAGCTTTTGGCGCGGTAGTTGATGAAAGAGGTGTTCAATTAACTGAGGAAAAATTCAAAAGTATGTATTCTGAATATGAAGCTGCCTCAAGAGAATATGCAAATTTCTACAACGAATCAGAAATACAAAGAGAAAACTTCAAAACTGTAAACGAATATTTAATTGCCAAAGCAAATGCATTTAATCAAGCCTATAATGATGAATCTGGTTTAAATGCAATTACTGGCAAACGATACAAAGTTCAGCTAGGAAGATATAGTGATGATATTCCTTCATACTTAATCAATAAATTTTTAAGTTATGAAGATTTAGAAAGTATTCCTCAATTAGATGGAACAATTATTTATGCTGTTGGATCTTACGAAAACATTAATAAAGCTGAAAATCGACAAATGAATATTGAGATATCTGATAGAATAGCAGAAACAATTATCATTATTGACGAAAATGGAATTGTTTCAAACTACACTCCTCCTATTTTAGAGGAAGAAGAGATTGAAGTAAAAAATGAGGTAGAGATCGATAGTACATCAATTAATAACAGTACAACAAATGATGAGGTAAAAGAAGAAACAATAGCTGCAAATAAAGATAAAGTAATCTACAGAGTTCAATTAGGATATTATGAAAAAGAATTATCATATGATATCTTTGAAGGAGTAAATGTAATTCCAATAAGAAAAGGAAATGGAACTTTTTATATGGTTGGTGCTTTTACAGAACATCAGGATGCACTTATAAAACAATCTGAAATGAAAACAAGAGGGTTTTCAGATGCATTTATTGTTACTTATAAAAATGGAGAAAGAATTAATGTGAGTACTGCAATTAAAACAGAGAGAGAAAATAAAAGAAAGAAAATTATTAAGGAAGAAAGAAATCCTACAATTAATTTGAAATTCTTTGTTCAAATAGGAGTTTGGGGGAATACTGTGGATGGAAAAACCATGAGTAAACTAGAACAAATTGGTGGAGCAGAAAAAATACATATTAAAGCAAACCTTTACAAATACATTGCCGGAAGTTACAATTCGTTGGAAGAAGCTGAATTGAGAAAGTCAGAAGCAGTAGATGGAGGATTTGATGATTCCTTTATTTATGCTGAACACAATGGAGAAAGGATTAAATTGAAAGATGCAAAACTACTTTCACAATAAAATGAATAAATAAAAAAGGAGAGTTTTCACTCTCCTTTTTTTTTATAAATCTTGTTTCGATTGTTTTTTAGAACCTTCATAAATTTCAAAATTTAGAAATCTACATTCCAGTTTTCCATTAAATATTTTAATCTTTCTTGAAGGTTTCAAACCAATCATTTTCAGGTTTTCAATATCTGAAGAAATTAACCAAACACTACATCCTTTGTAGTTGTGTTTCAAGGTATCTCCTATTTTCTGATAAAACTCATTTATTCCAATTGGCATTCTCTCACCATAAGGTGGATTAAAAATAATACAAGTATTTGGAGGAACTGGTGTATCGAAAAAATCTTTCATGTTTACTTTTATATCATCTCGCATTAAAGCATTATTGATATTTTCCCTGCATGCTCGTAATGATTTCTGAAAATTATCTGCTCCAGAAATCATTCCATGATATTCTTGTTCTTTCTCTAAGGAAATATCCCTTATTTTTTCCCAAAGGTCAATGTCAAAATTTTTCCATCCTTCAAATCCAAATCTTTTTCTGAAAATATTAGCAGGAATATTATTTGCAATCATAGCGGCTTCCACTAAAATTGTTCCAGAACCACACATAGGATCATGAAAATTAGAAATCTTATTCCAATCAGAAAGCATTATTAATCCTGCGGCAAGCACCTCATTTATAGGAGCGTCCACAGAAGCAACTTTATACCCTCTTTTGTGTAAAGAGTATCCAGAACTATCCAGGGAAATAATAAACTTATGTTCGGAAACATGAACATTAATCTGAACATTTGGAGTCTCAACATCTACATTTGGTCGATTTCCATGTTTGTCTCTAAAAGAATCAGCAATAGCATCTTTTGTTTTTAGCGCAGTGTATTTACTATGATTAAATATTTCAGAATATCCTGAAGAATTTATTGCAAATGTATCATCAACTCCAAAATGTTGTTCCCAATTGTAATCATAAATTTTACGATATAACTCTTTTTCGTTTCTGGCTTTAAACTCAAAAATAGGTTTTAAAATTCTGATAGCAGTCCTCAAGTTCAGATTTGCTTTGTACATAAATCCCAAATCTCCAACAAACTCTACAGCTCTATTTAATTTATGTATGTATTGAGCGCCTAGTTTAGTTAGTTCTTCTTCCAAAACACCTTCCAAACCTAACATGGTTGTAGCAACCATTTTATAATTACCGTCCTTTATCATTTAATTACAATTGTTTTCTGGTATTCCTTCTACTTTTGTAAAATTACAATGTGGACATTTCACTTCTGATTCTAATATATTTTTCACGATACAAAGATATAGGTTTATATTCAAGGAGGTTTATATATGTTTAGAATAAAAAAAGGCCCATCTAACGATAAGCCTTTTTTCAAATAATAACTAAAACCAAATCAATTTATTACAATGCGTTTACACGCTTTGATAATTTTGATTTTAAGTTTGATGATTTGTTTTTATGGATAATATTTCTTTTTGTTAATTTATCTAACATTGCTACAACTTTAGGAAATAATGCAGTAGCTTCTTTCTTATCGCTCATTGCTTTAAGTTTCGCTACAGCATTTCTAGTTGTTTTGTGGAAATACTTATTTAACAATCTTCTCTTTTCTGATTGTCTTATTCTTTTAATTGCAGATTTATGATTTGCCATATTCTCTAATTTATATTATGTAGCCCGACGGGGAATCGAACCCCGGTTACCAGGATGAAAACCTGGCGTCCTAACCACTAGACGACCGGGCCGTCTTCTCCAAAATTGGTTTGCAAATGTATACTTTTTTTATTATTTCACAAATAAAAATAATTTATTTGTTTTCATAAGAAAATTTGAAGCCTAAAGACTTTGATGTTTTCAACTTTTGGTTACTATTCATCTCTAGTATTTGATGAACATTCACCAAACTTACATCATTAAATTTTGGGGTATGTAAATCAAAATTTAATGTAAATAAAATTGATGAGTCTATTATTTCATCTAACTTTTCAGAATTTATTGTTTGATTTACAAAGTCATTGTACAAAAATCCTAACTGTTTTTCTCCTTCTACAAAATAATGACTTTCCTTATTCACAAAAATTCGTCCAATTAAATGTCCTACATCATTAAGACGATTATATTTTAAGGAGTCCGACAAAAAATTATAGATATGAATTACTCCACAAAAACTTCTATATTTATCTTCCTTTACATAAGATGTTTTATGAATTTCATGAGAAGGAGGAAAATCGAAAATATTAGAATGCATGTGAAAAATTAACACATCTCCTGAAAACTTAATTTGAGTTTCAAAATCACCTTTAGGATTAAATTCAATCTCAACTGAATTGTCATGATTCTGCATCTGAGATGACATCTGTTCAACTTTCTTTTTTAAAACCTTATTTAAATCCTTAAAAACTGATTGCGTAATTCGGTATACTTCTTGTTTGGTAGAAGATTTTGTTTTTAATAACTCTAATATTTTTTTATTTTCTGACAATTTAATATGCTTTAGCAAAGAGTACTTTTCTTTCTGACTTATTTCCTGAATACACACAAACTCCTTCTTCATCAACAGAATCTTCAGGAATACATCTGATAGTCGCTTTTGTATCTTGTTTTATTTTTTCTTCAGTTTCAGAAGTACCATCCCATTGTGCATACACAAAACCACCTTTTTTTATAAGTTCTTTAAATTCCTCATATGTGTTTGCTGTGTATGTTTTTTCTTCACGGAAAGTAGTCGCTTTAGTATATAAATTCTCTTGAATTTTATCCAATAAATGAACCACCTTATTTCCAATGTCTGAAATCTGAAAAGTTTCTTTCTCCAAAGTATCTCTCCTAGCAATTTCAATAGTACCATTTTCCAAATCTCTATTTCCTAAAGCCAATCTCAATGGAACTCCCTTCAATTCATATTCTGCAAATTTCCAACCTGGTTTATGAGTATCTCTATTGTCAAATTTTACAGAAACTCCTAAATCCTCTAATTCTTTTTTCACTTTTAAGGCAACTACAGAAACATCCTCTAGTTGTTTATCTCCTTTATAAATAGGAATAATAACCACTTGGTAAGGAGCTAATTTTGGAGGAAGCACCAATCCAACATCATCTGAGTGTGTCATAATTAATGCTCCCATCAACCTTGTAGAAACTCCCCAGGAGGAAGCCCAAACGTATTCTTGTTTTCCTTCTTTTGTTGCAAACTTTACATCAAATGCTTTGGCAAAATTCTGACCTAAAAAATGGGAGGTACCTGCCTGTAGAGCTTTTCCATCTTGCATTAAAGCCTCAATGGAATAAGTTTCCAATGCTCCTGCAAATCTTTCCCCTTCTGTTTTTGTTCCAATCACAACTGGCATGGCCATAAAACCTTCTGCAAATTTTGCGTAAATATTTATCATTTGTTTTGTTTCATCTAAAGCTTCTTCTTTTGTAGCATGCGCGGTATGACCTTCTTGCCATAAGAATTCTGTAGTACGCAAAAACAATCTTGTTCTCATTTCCCATCTTACTACATTTGCCCACTGATTAATTAAAATTGGCAAATCTCTGTACGATTGAATCCATTTTCTGTAAGTATCCCAAATAATAGTTTCTGAAGTAGGACGAACAATTAATTCCTCGTCTAATTTCGCATCCGGATCCACTATAATACCTTTTCCATCAGGATCATTTTTTAGTCTATAATGTGTAACTACCGCACATTCTTTTGCAAAACCATTAACATGACTTGCCTCTTTACTAAAATAAGATTTTGGGATAAATAAAGGAAAGTATGCATTTTCATGACCTGTTTCTTTAAACATTCTATCTAGTTCTGCTTGCATTTTTTCCCAAATTGCAAAACCATATGGTTTTATCACCATACACCCTCTTACCCCAGAATTTTCTGCCAAATCTGCAAATTGTACTAGTTCATTATACCATTGTGAGTAATCTTTTTCTCTTGATGTTAATTTTTTTGCCATTTTTTATTTAAAATATTGTAATTTTATCCCGATTTTCTCGTTAATAGAAAAGAGATAGCAAATTTAATAAATTAAACTATCTTTGTTTACTTTGGTCAAACTAAAAAAAGAAAAGATGAAAACTACTATTTTTTACCTATCTGCTCTACTGATTTCTATCAGTGCATGCACCACAACTTATAACACTTATCATTACTCTGACCCAAATTACTTAAATTCAGATGAATTTGTTGTTTCTGATCCTGAGGAAGAAAACATTGTAATTATTGAAGAATATGATGAAATTGGAATAGTTGGAGAAGACACCATTCTTTATGAAGAAGGATCAACTGTAAACAATTATTATGGAGATTATTATGAAGATGATTCTCAGTACGATTTTTATTATTCCTCCAGAATAAGAAGATTCCACAGACCATATTACAGTAATGGTTATTATGGAAACTACTATACAAACAGTTTCTGGTACACGGGAAATCCTTACCATTGCGGAACAAGTATTTATTACAGTAATGGATGGAACTCTCCTTATTATGGAAGTAGTTGGGGGTATTATGATCCTTATTATTCATTTTACAGTTCTTATTATTACACACCATATTATGGAGGACATTACAACAATCACAACCATCATGGGAATTACTATAGTTGGGGTAATACTAACAACTCCAACTCTACAGATTATGTATTTGGACATAGAGGGAGTTTTTCTGGAAAGAATAGACATGTAACTGTTAAATCCAATGTAACTAACAACACTCCTCATAATACCTTTATTAAAACTAACAATAGTTCTGTTGTAAAAACAAATGTTGTAAAGTCAAACAACACAAATAATAATGTTATCAAAACAAATGTCGTTAAATCAAACAATACAAATAGTAATGTTGTAAAAACCAACAGAAATGTAAAGACCACTACTATAAAAACATCAAACAGAAATAATAGTCCTGGAGGGAATAAAGTAAAAACAAACAAAACTACTATTAAAACAAATAAAACAAACACCAACAGAAATACGACTATTAAATCTAACAGAAGTAATAATTCTAACAGGACTTATAAAAGTTCTGGAAATAGAAGTAATAATAGCGGAAACAACAGAAATTCTGGAGGTGGTAACAGAAGTGTAAAACCTAGAAAATAAAATACATGAAAAAAATATTCACCCTTTTATTTGGAATAATTTCCATCTTACAATTACATGCTCAAAATGAAATTGACGCATTACGCTACTCACAAAACAATCTGTTTGGAACAGCAAAATTCTCATCAATGAGTGGAGCATTTGGTTCATTAGGAGGAGATTTTTCTACTCTAAGTCATAATCCTGCTGGAATTGCTTTTTATCAGAATTCGGAATTAACTTACACTCCTAATTTTTCGCTTATTGAAAATTCATCATACTTAAACAACAATAAAAATACTAAAAATAATTCTGGTTTTAATACAGGAAATTTTGGGTATATAGCCGTTGCAAATAACGATAATCAGGAATGGAAAAGAATAAATATAGGGTTTGGATACAACCAACTCGCCTGCTACAACAGCCGTTTTTATATAGAAACAGAAAACGACCACAGCTCTTTAGCTGATTTATTTTTAGAAAGAGCAAATGGAGAAATTATTGATAATTTAGATCCATTTCATGCAGGGCCTGCATTTTGGTCTGATTTAATTGATTTGGAAAACAATGAAGTAGATACGATTACAAATTGGTATACTTTTGACAATGGAAACTACATCTCTAATGTAAATAGTAGTTTTAATAAAACTCAAGAAAAATCGGTAGTTACTGAAGGATTTAAAGGAGAATATGTTTTTTCGTTAGGAAGTTCGTATAACGAGCAAATTTATTTTGGAGCAACAATTGGAATTCCAACTATTGAATATGCAGAAAAATCAAAACATACAGAAAGTAATTTTGCCGACACATTATCAATGTTAGAAAACTTTACATATACAGAAAACATTACGGCATATGGAAGTGGAATAAATCTGAAATTAGGAGCAATAATGAGAGTTGGAAACAATACAAAAATTGGAGGAGCTATTCACAGTCCATCTTATATTTCAATGGAAGAAGAATATAGTACATCTGTTGTTACTGAATTCAGAACTTTGGAGGAAAATGTAAAATTTGTTGAGACTTCTCCTTATGGATATTTCACTTACGAAATTACAACTCCTTGGAAAGCTATCGCTAGTGCCTCCACAATATTAAACAATCAATATTTATTGAGTGCAGAAATAGAAAAAATGGATTATGCTTTTACACGGTTTTATTCTGACAGCTACTCTTTTGAAGATGAAAACAAAAACATTGAAGACCTCTACACTAAAGCGACAAATTTAAAATTGGGAGCAGAAGCAAAATTCAATCCATTTAGCGTTAGAGCGGGATATGCTTTTTACGGAAGTCCATTTAAAAATAACACCGAATTATCTACCGAAAACTTTAGCTTTGGAATGGGAATTGATTTGGGAGGGACATTTTTTGATGTAAGTTATGTGCTCTCGCAAGGAAGATCGGATCACTCAATGTACAGCATGGAAACTGAAACAGCTGCTGTATTGGTAAACACCAAACATTACATGATGTTTACTCTAGGGTTCAGATACTAATTATCAATATTGTTTAGGGCGGATTTCGCCTTTATCTTTATTCCATCTTCATAATCAAAATCACTCATAGAGAGGCATTTTTCAAAATACTCTTTTGCTTTTATTGTGTTTCCCGCATTCAAATAAACATAAGCTATTTGCAAGGCTGACATTGCACCATAATATAAAGTAGAGTTTTTACCAATATTATACGATTCATTAAAAAGAGAAATAATGGTTTTATCATCTCTTTCTAGAGATTGAGATACTCTCCCTAATCGGTACCAATATTCAATTACATTAATTGTATTTTTAAATTTTTCAGGATTTAACAATATTAAAATTTCTTCCGCTTTTTCATAATATCCACCATCAAATAACAAACGACTTTTTAAGAGTGATGGATGAGGAGTGATTCCCTTTTTTGCTTCTTTAAGTGCTTGTTTGTCTGACTCTAAAAAAGTTGTCCCTTCTAAAATTACTTTTTTATAATAATTTTTATGATTGTTTTCTTCTAGCAAAATACTTATCCATGCCATTTTCTGATAAGCCGATTTCACATAATTATCTCCTTTAGTTTCATCCAAAAATTTAACAAAATATTCTTTTGAAGTTTTATCTAATTCGTATAATTTGGACATCCCTAACAAGTAATCCAAATACGAAAATTGAAAATAAGAATCAGATGTGGGCTTATTTTCTAAAATTAAAATTGTGTTTTTATTAGCCCCTAATTTTTGAGAAAGACGAGCAGCTGCAAATGTCAAAAGCAAATGACTCTTATAATCCTCATCTATTTCATCCAATAAAGATTGAAATTTATTTTTATTCTCTGTTAATTGTAAATGGAGTGTAGTACTTAAAAACAAGAGTTCAGTATTGTATATCTCTAAAATTGAATCCGTTTTACTTTTTTCAATTAAATAATCCAATTCCGTCAATCCCTTATTTACACCCCCTTCCATTCCTATCAGAGAAACTACCCATTGATAATCGTCCGGAATAGAACCGATAAGTGAATACAAAACTCCCAATCCTTTTTTATTTAAATCAAATTCTGGGAAAAATTTTTCATTTTTTTTCAGTAACGAATAAGCTGATTTCAACTCCAACGCTGCTGTAAAATATTCCTCAAATTTTAATCGACTAAAAGCCCATTGTAAATTTATTTCAGCTTGCGAGTAGAAATAATAGGGTGAGTTTTCATCATTTTTACTTAACTTTTGTAATCTTTCAGATTTTAAATATTCCCATTTTTCAAAATAATTTTTTTCCTCTCCTATTGTTATTGTCAGAAAATCAATGTAATTTTCATTTAACAATATCAAACCATTTTCCGGATTCAATATTCTCTCTTTCTCAATATATTCTCTCCCTAAATCAAACTCCAAATTAATAATATAAGAATATGCTTTTTGCATATTTTCGTTCTGATCAAAATTTGCAAAAACAGAAAGAGAACTACAAAAAAGTAGGACAGTATAAAGTATGTTTTTTTTCATATTATCCAAAAAAAGGGATTTCAAAAATATGAAATCCCTTATTAATAATAACTAAAAACTAATTCTTATTCAGTAATTTGTTCTGCTAAAATGTTTGCGTCTATAAGGATTCTTCCACAATGTTCGCAAACAATTACTTTTTTATGAAGTTTAATATCTAATTGTCGTTGTGATGGAATTTTATTAAAACAACCTCCACAAGCATCTCTATCAACCGATACAAGAGCCAAACCATTTCTTACGCTACCTCTAATTCTGCTGTATGCGTTTAGTAATCTTTCATCAATTTTCTTTTGAGAAATAGTAGATCTTTTCAATAAACCTTTTTCTTCTTTTTCAGTTTCAGAAGTAATTTCGTCAAGTTCTACTTTTTTAGCTTTCAACTCTTCAGCATTCTCATCTAAAATCTCTTGAGCAGATGCAATCACCTCTTCTTTCATTAAAATTTTAGATTGAGATTCTTTTATCTTTTTCTCATTCAACTCTGTCTCTAATTCCTGAAATTCAACCTCTTTTGTTAAAGATGTAAACTCTCTGTTATTTTTTATGTTATCAAGTTGTTTGTTGTACTTTGTAACAAGAGTTTTTGAATTTTTTATAGCATTCTTCTTATCTGATATTTCATCATTTAACTCTCCTGCTTCTTCTTTAAATTTCTCTATTCTCGACTCAAGTCTAGCTACTTCATCTTCTAAATCCTGAATTTCGATTGGTAATTCACCTCTTACAGTTCTTAACTGATCAATTTCTGAATCGATACATTGTAAATCGTAAAGTGATTTTAATTTATCTTCAACAGATACATTTTTTGTTTTTTGAGATTTTGCCATTTTATAGGTAGTTTATCGGGTTTGTATTTACTTTTGATAATCGGACCGCAAATTTACTAAAATTATTGATAAGCAAGTCATAAATTAACTCCTTTGTAAATTGCTCACTTTCGTAATGTCCTATATCTGCTATTATGATGTCATTTTCAGCATTAAAAAACTCATGATATTTAAAATCTGCTGTTATAAAAATATCCGATCCCACTCCTTTTGCATTATTCAATAAAAAACTACCACTACCCCCACAAACAGCTACTTTTTTTATGGTATTTTTTATCATTTTTGTATGCCGTATACAATCGGTTTTCATAGTTTTTTTTAAGGTTTCTAAAAACACTTTGGCATCTATTTCCGTTTCTAATTCTCCGACAATTCCCGAACCAACTTCCTGAAAAACATGCTCTAAAATATAGATTTGATGAGCAACTTCCTCATACGGATGAGCTTTTTTCATTTCTGAAATCAGCCTTTTCTCAATGTTTTTTGGGAATATCACTTCTATTTTCACCTCCTCTACTCTTTGTTGGTATCCTATTTCTCCCACTGCAGGGTTTGCATCTTCTGAAGGAAGAAAAGTCCCTACTCCTTCCGACTGAAAAGAACAATTTTTATAATCTCCTACAGAACCGGCACCAGCTGAAAACAATGCATTTTGCACTTCTTCTGCATTTTCTTTAGGGACATATACTTCTAACTTCCTAAGTAAATCTCTTTTTGGTGTCAATATTTTTTGATTTTTAAGTCCTAACTTATCCGCTATTTTACTACTTACCCCACCTTTTACATTATCCAAATTAGTATGTATGGCATAAATAGCAATGTCGTTTTTTATCGATTTTATAATGGTTCGTTCTATATGGTTTTTTCCGTTTAACTTTTTAAGACCAGAAAACACAATAGGATGATGAGCTATTACCAAATTACATCTGTTTTCTATTGCTTCATCTATCACCTGTTCCACACTATCCAAACAAATAAGAACAGAAGTTACTTCCTTATTCTCATCCCCAACAATTAATCCTGAATTATCATAACTTTCCTGATAATTTAAGGGGGCAACTCCTTCTAAAAATTGTGTGATTTCTTTTATTTTCATTTTTCAAATATACAAATACTTAACTTATACTATCTTTGCCCTATGAGATTTTTATTATTTCCTTTTTCCTTATTATACGGACTTATTGTTACTGTCCGTAATTTCCTTTTTGATTGGAATGTATTTAAATCCAAAAGTTACAACATCCCTATTATTTGTGTTGGGAATATTACAGCAGGAGGGACAGGAAAAACCCCTCATACCGAATATCTATTAGAGTTACTTTCCGACAAAAAAACAGCAGTAGTAAGTAGAGGATATGGCAGGAAAAGTAGTGGACTAATTTGGGTAAAAACAGAATCCGATTCTGAAAAAGTAGGTGATGAACCCTTACAAATAAAACAGAAATTCCCGAATATCACGGTAGTAGTTTCTGAAAATAGAAGATTAGGAATAGAAAATATATTAAAAAAATACCCAAAAACAGAAGTAATACTAATGGATGATGGATTTCAGCACAGATGGGTAAAAGCGGGACTAAATATTATTCTCAATAATTACAACAATCCCATTTATTCGGACTATTTGCTTCCATATGGCACTTTAAGAGAATCTGAAAATGCAGTAAAAAGAGCAGATGTAATTATCACCACAAAATGCGCAGAAATTAGTCCCACAGAAAAAAGGGGAATTATTTCCAAACTGAATACTTGTGCATCTGAACACAATTACTTTTCATCAATCGTTTATCAAAATTGGAAATCTGTTTTTACAGGCAAAGAAATAGACACTCCTAATAATTACAACATTACATTGGTAACTTCTGTAGCAAATGCCGATAATTTAAAACATCATTTACAAAAAAACGGAAATAAGATTACTCATCTATCCTTTCCGGATCATCATAATTTCACTACTAAAGACATTGAAAATATCTTGTCGGAATATAACAGTTCTATTTCTGACAAAAATATTATCTTGACCACCGAAAAAGACAAAGTGAAACTCCTTAAATACAAAGAACATTTTGAGGGTGTAGAATTGTACTTTTCTCCTATAAAAATTAACATTCATAATTCGGAAGAATTTAAAAACGAAATAATAAACTATGTTACAAAACATAAAAGAAAGTGCTAATTTCATTATCCAGAAAACTAATTTCAATCCAGAAATAGGAATTATTTTAGGAACAGGACTTGGAGAATTGGTATCCGAGATTGAAATTCAGTATTCAATTCCTTATAATGAAATCCCACACTTTCCACTTTCCACAGTAGAAGGACATTCTGGTAGATTAATACTAGGAACTTTAGGAGGTAAAAATGTGGTTGCCATGCAAGGTAGATTTCATTTTTATGAAGGGTACTCCATGGAAAAAGTAACGTTTCCGGTTAGGGTAATGAAATTTTTAGGAATTAAAAATCTAATTTTATCCAATGCAAGTGGAGGAGTAAATCCTGATTATGAAGTGGGTGACCTTATGATTTTGGAAGACCATATTTGTCTTATTCAAAATCCTTTAATTGGTGCAAACCTAGATGAATTAGGTCCAAGATTCCCAGATATGAGTCAGCCGTACGACAAAAATATGATTCAACTTGCCGAGCAAATTGCATCTGAAAATAATTTACCCGTACAAAAAGGAGTTTATGTAGCGCTTACTGGCCCAACTTTAGAAACTCCAGCAGAATACAAATACATGCGTATTATTGGAGGAGATACAGTTGGTATGTCCACCGCGCCAGAAGTAATTGTTGCTCGTCATATGGACATCCCTTGTTTTGCCATGTCAGTAATTACTGATCTTGGAGTTCCTGGAAAAATACAAAAAGTTACTCATGAAGAGATACAAAAAGTTTCAGAAGTAGCAGAGCCAAAACTTACACTTATAATAAAAGAACTTATTTCAAAAATATAATCTATGAAAAACCTTACACTTACACTTACTACTTGCTTTTTTAGCATATTATCATTTTCTCAACTTAATTCTACTTTACTTTTTCATTGGGATGATTCTACTATAATAGGTTCTGCTGCTTGGGACAATGCCTATAACGAATGTTGGGGATTTGAAGTTAATAATACTGAAATAGCAGTAATTGGTTCTACTGAAGGAACACATTTCTTTAATGTAACTGACCCTCAAAATAGTACAGAAGTAGCATTTGTTGCAGGAGCTTATACTGGTAGCGGAGTTGTACATAGAGATTATCATGATTACCAAGGATATCTTTATATAGTATGTGATGAAGGATGGAGTACAAGCACATTGCAAATTGTAGATATTTCAAA
>JABGSE010000065.1 GCA_018647945.1 Flavobacteriales bacterium
ACCAGATGTTTTTCTGTAATTACCGTATCACCAATTTCTATTTCTTCAAAGTGTTTTCTAAACACATGAGGTCCTTCTGTATTTTGCTCTGCCCCAACTTGATATTGTTTCGTAAGTGCAGTAATTGTAGTAGGATGACCTTGAATTGCAGTTCTTTGCAGATAATGTTTTATTCCTCTAACTCCACCCATCTCTTCACCACCCCCTGCACGTCCAGGCCCTCCATGTGTTAGTAAGGGCATAGGAGAACCATGACCTGTACTTTCTTTAGCACATGCTTCATTCAACACCAATATTCTACCGTGCATAGATGCAGCTCCTAGTACAAACTGTTCTGCAATTTTCATATCGTTCGTAATGATAGAACAGACCAAAGAACCTTTTCCCATTCTTGCAAGTTCAATTGCTTCGTCAATAGTTTTATAAGGAATAATAGTAGAAACTGGTCCAAAAGCTTCTACATTATGACAATCGGTTTTATTGAATGGGTCATCATTTAAAAATAGGATAGGAGAGATAAAGGCTCCCTTATTTTTGTCGGCTCCTGTTACTTCAAATTCTTCCAAACTTCCGTAAACAATCTCTTGTGTTTTGGCAAGTTGTTTTACTTTTTCCGTTACTTCTGTTTTCTGCTCATTTCCAGCCAAACTTCCCATTCTTACTCCCTCAACTGATGGATCTCCAATAGTAGTTTTCGAGAGTCTTTTTCCAAGTGCAATTTGCACATCTTCTACTAATTTTTCAGGAACAATTATTCTTCTAACAGCAGTACATTTTTGTCCTGCTTTTACAGTCATTTCTTTCTGAACTTCTTTAATAAAAATATCAAACTCTGCAGTTCCTGGTACTGCATCTTCTCCTAAGACTGAACAATTAAGAGAATCCGCTTCCATATTAAATGGAACAGATTCTTCAATCAACCTTGGATTAGATTTTAACATCATCCCAGTTGAAGCACTTCCTGTAAAGGTTACAATATCTCCTGTTTCTACACTGTCAATTATTCCTCTGGCACTTCCACAAATTAATTGCAAACTTCCTTCTGGTAAAATTTTAGAATCTACAATTTCACGCACCATCATTTCTGTAAGAAAACAAGTAATAGTTGCAGGTTTTACAATAGCAGGAACTCCTGCCATTAAATTCACAGCAATTTTTTCTAATATTCCCCAAATTGGGAAATTAAAAGCGTTAATGTGTATTGCAACTCCCTCTCTTGGCATCATAATATGATGCCCTATAAATGTTCCATTCTTAGATAGTGGAGCCATATCTCCATCAACATGATACGGCAGGTCAGGAAAGTTTTTTCTTAGAGATGCATTGGCAAAAATATTTCCAATTCCACCTTCAATATCAATCCAAGAATCTACTTTGGTAGCACCTGTTTCCCCGCTTAGTGCATAAAATTTATTTTTGATAGAATGCAAGTGAAGCGCTAATGCTTTTAACATCAATCCTCTTTCTTGAAAGGTCATTTTTCTAAGCGTAGGACTACCTACTTTACGGGCATAACTCATCATTTCAGAAAAGTCCAATCCTTTTGAAGATGCTCTTCCTATTTCTTTTGCTGTAATTGCATTATAGAGAGGAGTTCCTTCTCCATCTCCTTTTTTCCACTTTCCTAATGCGTAATTTTCGTAATTTCTCATTTTAATAACAACCTTTTTTAAAAACATTCCAGTCGATACTTACCGCTGTAGGATACTTTTCTATTGTATTTTTATTTATTTCTATTTCCATTTGAGAAAACGAAATCGTATATATTTCCTCAAAAAAATAAAATCCTTTCTTCCATAATTCTTTGAATTTTTCAATCCCATAATTCGTTAATAAAAACTCCACTATATGTGCAGATTGATGGTAGCTAATCATATCATCTTCTTCATAAAAATTATTAGCCAATGAATCAATTGAAATTAACATCTCTTTCTCTAATAAGTAACGGTAAATCTGCCCAACTTTATATCCATTACAATGTGTCTCTGTATATGTTGCTAGTCCTTCATTTAGCCAAATCAAGTCGTCATGAGGGTAACCCCAAGTAGTCATTGAAATCATGTGCATTATTTCATGTTTAATTGGAGGCGTAAATTCATTAACAGCAACTATATGAATCTCTTTAGTCCACATATTAGTCCATCCTGTTGCAGTCATCCCAACTTCCTCTTCCATCTCTTTTCTACTATTCAGAAATCTAATTTTTATCGGGTCATTAAAATTTGGTAATTTAATTATAGCGCAATCTTCTTTAAGATCATCAATACATTCTCTTACATACAAATCGCGATTATCATAGGCATATCCTTCTGAAGGGAAAGTAAAATGAAAGTTATCTACTTTTTTGGTTACTTGTTTTTCTAGTTTCCATCCATTTCCCTGTTCTATAGTTTCATTTTCTTGAGTTTTATTAGCACAGTTAAACAATATAGGTAAGCAAAGTAATATAGGTAGTAGTTTTTTCATTATCTTGTTTTTTTCCAAGTATCAAATGTTATTTTTTGCTTTTCTTTTCTGTTTTCTTCCATTTCAGATAAAGGGTTGCATTCTTTCATTAACTCAGCACATTCTTTTGGGAGCTCTTGATAAAGTTCAGTTCCCTTGGTTTTCCAAGCAAGCATTTCATCAGAAACTTCTCCTTTTATCTGTGCAGGATTGCCAACCACAATTTTTCTATTTGGAATTTTCATTTCCCCTTTTACAAAACAAAGAACTCCCACAATACATTCATCTCCAACATTTGCATCATCCATAATCACTGCATTCATCCCAATCATAGAATTTTTACCAATATTTGCTCCATGAATAATTGCACCATGACCTATATGAGCATTTTCTTCTAATACTACATCTTTTCCAGGGAAAATGTGAATAATACAGTTGTCCTGCACATTGCACCCATCCTTAATAGTAATCTGCCCCCAATCACCTCTAAGTGAAGCCCCAGGTCCGATATATACATCTTTACCGATAATTACATTTCCAATAATAGTTGCTTCCTTATGCACAAAAGAACTTGGGTGTATTACTGGTTTGTATCCGTTAAATTCGTAAATCATTTTATATGTTTTCAATTATTGTTGCATATCCTTGCCCAACTCCAATACACATGGTTACCAATGCGTATTTTTTATTTTGTTTCTTTAATTCTATAGCGGCAGTTTGTAAGATTCTTGTGCCACTTACTCCAAGTGGATGTCCTAATGCAATAGCACCTCCATTTGGGTTGATTCTTGGGTCATTATCATTAAGTCCCCATTCTCGAATACAAGCAAGTGCTTGAGCAGAAAAAGCTTCATTCAACTCAATAATATCCATATCTTCCATTGTTAGTCCTGCTTTTTCAAGGGCTTTATTAGAAGCCATTACGGGTCCTATTCCCATAATTCTAGGCTCAACACCTACAACAGCTGAACTTACAATTTTTGCAAGAGGAGTGAGGTTATTTTCTTTTACTCCTTTTTCAGATGCTAAGAGCATTGCAGCTGCTGCATCATTTAATCCTGAAGCATTTCCTGCAGTTACTGTTCCTCCTTCTTTTTTGAAGGCAGCTCTTAGTTTTCCTAATATTTCGGTAGTCGTATTTGCTCTTATAAACTCATCTTTACTAAAAATAATTGGATCTTTTTTTCTTTGTGGAATTTCAACAGGGATTATTTCCACTGCTAATCTTCCTGAATATTGTGCTTTTGAAGCTTTCATTTGTGAATTGTAAGCAAACATATCTTGGTCCTCACGGGAGATATTATATTTCTCTGCTAAGTTTTCAGCTGTATTTCCCATTCCCTCTATTCCATATAATTCCTTCATTTTTGGGTTTACAAATCTCCAACCAAAAGAAGAGTCGTGCATTTGAGCATCCCTCCCAAAAGGCTTGGAAACTTTTGAAATCACCCAAGGACCTCTAGTCATGTTTTCTACTCCACCGGCAATAAATAAATCTCCATCTCCAGCACAAATTGCTCTGTGAGCATGAATAACAGCAGACATTCCAGAAGCACATAAACGATTTACTGTTTCTCCAGGAACTGTAAATGGCAATCCTGCTAGTAGTAAGGACATACGCGCCACATTTCGGTTATCCTCCCCAGCTTGATTGGCGCATCCTAAAATAACATCATCAATTTTACTGGTATCAATTCCTGTTCTTTTTACAAGTTCTCTGATTGGAATTGCTCCCAAGTCATCAGTTCTTACATCTTTTAAAGTGCCTCCAAAGTTACCAATTGGAGTCCTGATTGCGTCAATTATATAAGTCATTTTTTAATTTTAAGATGATATTAGTCGTTTCAGACAATAAATATAAGAAACTGATAAAATAGCTAAATAAATCCACCATGGAGCTTCTGATAAAATTGGAAATTGCTTAACAAGTAATAATGTTAATGAGATCATGTAAAATTTGATTCCTAATTTATGTTTAAAGTCTGCTTTATGTTCTAAATAGTTTTTCATGATTTTATTTTTCTGGAAACCACTCTTTTGAAGTTCGGTAAACCGTACCTTTAAAATGTGCAACCTCTAGCTTGTCTTGGTTTGTAATTGTAATATAATATAAAGCAGTTTTATTGCTTTTATTTATTTCTTTACTTGTAGCAGTAAGTATATCTCCACTTTTCACTTTTTTAGTATGAGAAATAGAAGTCTCAATAGAAACAGATTGGATGCCATCTGAATTAGCAGCAAAGGCCAAGCAACTATCTGCTAAGGAATAGGCAATACCTCCATGAGCAATGTTAAATCCATTGGTCATTTCTTCTCTTACAGTCATTTGTAATTTACAAAAATCGTTAGAAATCTCAAATACTTCAATTCCTAGCCACTGGCTAAAAGCATCTCCATTCATCATTTTATCTACTAATTTTTTCGCTAAATCCATTTTAGTAAAAAGTTCTATTTTCCTTTACCATTCGTTTTAATAATGGGGAAGGTCTATACCTATCTTCTCCATATTCGTTTTGTAATTCCTCCAATTGTTTCAAAACATTTGATATTCCAATTTCATCCGCCCAAGCGAGTAATCCTTTTGGGTAATTAACTCCTTTTGTCATTGCTAAATCTATATCTTCTTTTGTAGCAATATTTAGGAAAAGAGCATCAGCTGCTTCATTTATTAACATCACCAAAATTCTGTTTACAATTTGTTGTCCTAATTCTCTATTTTCATTTGCTTTTGGCGTGTTTTCAATAGAATAATCATAATATCCTCTTCCTGATTTTCTTCCTAAATATCCTGCTTCCATCATTCTTTTTTGTGTGAAAGAGGGTTTGTACCTGGAGTCAAAATAAAAGGCAGTAAATACAGTTTCTGTAACGGTATAATTAATGTCATTACCAATGTAATCCATTAATTGAAAAGGTCCCATTCGGAATCCTCCAATCTCTCGCATTGCCCAATCGATAGTTGCGAAATCAGCAATCCCTTCTTCATAAACCCTTATGGCTTCACCATAAAATGGTCGTGCTACGCGATTTACAATAAATCCTGGAGTATCTTTTACTATTACAGTAACTTTTCTCCATTTATCAATTATAGATTTAGCAGAATTTAAAGTTTTTTCTGAAGTTTGAACGGAAGGAATAATCTCTACAAGTGGCATTAATGGAGCTGGATTAAAGAAATGTATTCCTACTACTCTGTCAGGTTTATTGCAAGCTGATGCTATTGAAGCGATAGATAGAGAGGAGGTATTGGATGCAATAATGCAATTATCTTCTACTAAACTTTCAATTTCAGAAAACACTTTTTGTTTAATATCTAAATTTTCAATAATTGCTTCAATGACCAATCCGCTTCCTGAAACTTCTTTTATATCTTTTGTAAAGTTTATTTTTCCTAGTATTATTTCATTTTCTTTCTGAGTGATTCTTTCTTTCTCAACTAATCGGTCAAGTATTTTCTTAAGTTTGCTTTCAGCAGTTTCTATCGCGCCATCAAAGGAATCAAACAAACAAACTTCATGTCCGTTTGTTGCTGCTATCTGAGCAATTCCTGCCCCCATTGTTCCTGCTCCAATTACACTTACTTTTATCATTTTATTCTCCTTTAAAGTTTGCTTTTCTTTTTTCTAAAAATGCTTTAACTCCCTCTTTGAAGTCCTCAGTGTTTCCGGCAATTGTCTGACATTGATTTTCCAGTTCCAACTGCTGTTCCAAATTATTGGAAAAAGAAGCATTTAATAATCGTTTGGTAAGTCCTAATCCTTTGGTAGGCATTTTGGCAAGTTTACTTACTAATTTCCAGCTTTCATCTTCAAAGTTTTCATCTGAAAACACTTTGTAAATCATTCCCATATCCACAGCATCTTTTGCTGAAACTGCTTCTGCAGTCATCATAAGAGCAGTTGCTTTTTGCATACCTACTAATCTAGGTAAAAAGAAAGTTCCTGCACTATCAGGAATTAACCCAATCTTACTGAAAGCTTGTATGAATGACGCACTTTCAGCAGCGACTACAATATCGCAACAGAGAGCGATACTAGCTCCAGCTCCAGCTGCTACACCATTTACGGCAACAACTACAGGTTTTTCAATATCTCTTATTTTTCTGATTATAGGATTGTAGTGTTCTTGTACAATCTGTGTTAAATCTGGTCCATTTGGATCGGTTGCCTCTCCTAAATCTTGCCCTGCACAAAACGCTTTCCCTGTTGCAGTAATAAGGATAGCTCTTACTTGTTTATCAACATTACATTTATCAAGGGTATTTTGGAGTTTTAAAGCCATCTCTCTTACAAAAGAGTGGTATTTTTCAGGTCTGTTTAAAGTAATTTTTCCAACACCATCAATTAATTCGTATTTTATCATGTTTTAAAAGAAAATTTTATTTGCTAAAATAAGAAAAAATAAGGGCCTAATTACAATTTAGATACACTTGAAATGTTCAAAGGGTTCCAAGCAGTCGTTACATTTATGAAATGATTTACAGGCAGTTGCTCCGAATTCGCTTACTAAAGTAGTAGATTTGGAATTGCACTGTGGGCAAATTGCTTTTTCAGAAGGTGGGGAAATTCCATATTTTCTGAGTTTCTCTTTGGTTTCTTCTGCCATCCAATCGGTAGTCCAAGCAGGAGAATACACTATTTTTAACTCAAAATTTTCAATTCCATTTTCTTTCAAACAAATTTTAATATCATCTTGAAAAGCTTTAACAGCCGGACATCCAGAATAAGTAGGGGTAATGGAAATGATAAAGGAGTTTTCCTGAAATATCACATTTCGAATAACTCCAAGTTCTACTACTGAAATAGCGGGTATTTCAGGATCAGGAACAGTGTTTAACAGTTCCCATATTTTATTTGTATTACCATTTTGCATCTGGATAGGCTCTTGGTAGATATTGCATTTCGGAAAGTAAATGACCTAAACACTCTGTATGTAATCCTTTTTTACTTCCTGTTTGCATGTACATATCTTCTGGTCTTGTAAGTTTTGCCTGATCTAAGGTGTCGTTTACAATTTTATTCCATTCTTCTTTTAAGGATGTATTGTTTACTCCAATTCCAGAATCAGAGATTTCTATATCTATCTTATCCATTTCAAAAAATTCTCCAGTAAATTGCCAGATAGAATTTAAAGATTCTTGAATTTTTAATTTACTCTCTTCTGTTCCATCTCCTAATCTAATCATCCAACTTTTAGAGTGTTTTAGATGGTATTTTACTTCTTTTAAAGACTTAGCTGCAAGAGCTGATAATGTTTCATCTTTACTTTTTGAAAGTTCTGTATAAAATAAAAAGTTAAAAGCAGAACAGAAAAATAACCTTGCTATGGTATCCCCAAAGTGTCCATTTTCTTGCTCTGTAATTTTAAGATTATAGAATTCCCTTTCGTTTCTTTTAAATGCAAAATCATCTGCAGATTTACTGCCATCAATTTCAGAAGCGTATTCTAAAAATCCGTTTGCTTGCCCAAACAAATCTAAAGAGATATTTGAAAGAGCAATATCTTCTTCTAAAGTTGGCCCTTTTGAACACCATTCAGATAATCTTTGTGCAGAGATAAGAGAACTATCCGCTATTCGTAAAGTATAATTTAATAAATTCATTTATATGTTTTTTGAGCCTTCTGGCATTTTGTAAAAGGTTGGATGTCTGTATATTTTATCGTTTGATGGATCAAAAAATGCTTCTCCGTCTTCCGATTCTGAAGAAACAATATATTCTGACTTCACCACCCAAATACAACTCCCTTCATTTCTTCTGGTATATAAATCTCTTGCATTTTGAAGTGCCATCTCTTTATCTGTTGCGTGTACATTTCCTACGTGTTTGTGTGCTAATCCGTTTTTACTCTGAATAAAAACCTCCCATACATCTGTGTTTTCTGACATAATAATATTTTAATTTGTTTCTGTTGATTTTTGTTTTTTAGAGTAATCTTTTGCAGCTTCTCTTACCCATTTCCCATCTGAATGGGCTTTTTTATGGTGTTCTAATCTTTGAATGTTACAGGGTCCGTTTCCATTTACAACAGACCAAAATTCATCCCAATCCATTTCTCCAAAATCATAATGACCTTTTTCCTCATTCCATTTTAAATCTGGATCTGGAATTGTAAGCCCAATTACTTCCGCTTGTCCAACAGTTTGATCAATAAATTTTTGTCTTAACTCGTCATTAAACTGTCGTTTAATTTTCCATTTCATAGCATTTCCTGTTCTTGGTGAATCAGAATCTTGAGGACCAAACATCATAATTGATGGCCACCAAAATCTATTTAGAGCATCTTGTGCCATTTCTTTTTGCTGTGGAGTTCCGTTGGCCATGTCCGCCATTATTTCGTATCCTTGTCGTTGGTGAAAACTTTCTTCTTTACATATTTTTACCATTCCTCTGGAATAGGGTCCGTAAGAAGTTCTTTGTAAAGAAACTTGATTTACAATAGCGGCACCGTCTACTAACCACCCTACAGCTCCCATGTCTGCCCAACTTAAAGTAGGATAGTTGAAGATTGAAGAATATTTTGCTTTTCCATCCTGTAATTGTTCTACTAATTCTTCTCTACTTATTCCTAAAGTTTCGCAAGCCGAATAAAGATATAATCCATGACCGGCTTCATCTTGCACTTTAGCAAGTAAAATCATTTTAGCTCTTAAAGATGGAGCTCTACTAATCCAATTTCCTTCAGGTTGCATTCCAATAATTTCAGAATGTGCATGTTGAGAAATCTGACGAATCAAATGCTTTCGATAATCTACAGGCATCCAATCTTTAGGTTCAATCTTCTTTTCTAAATCTATTTTTTCTTGAAACTGTTGTTCTTTCATGTTATTTCGAATTATTACTGCAAATTTACCAAAAACTCTTCACCGAATTGCGGATATTCATTATAAAATGAAGTACATTATTTATAAAATGATATTTTTGCAAAAATTATTTTTCAAAATGAGACAAATACATACTTTAAAAATTAGTAAAATTAATCATCTTACATCTGATGCAGTAGAAATTGTTTTTTCAATTCCTGAAAATCTGAAATCTGAATTTGAATTTATTGCAGGGCAATATATTACTATTTGTGCTTCAATTGATAATGAGGATATAAGAAGGGCGTACTCTCTTTGTAGTAATCCCAATTCGGAAGAAGTTGCTGTTGGAGTTAAGAGAGTAGAGGGAGGTTTAATGTCAACATTTTTAACGAAAAATATTAAAGTTGGAGATGAAATTGATGTAATGCCTCCAAAAGGAAGATTTATATTAGAAAATCAAGAAAAAGTTATTGGAATTTGTGCTGGTAGCGGAATTACTCCAATACTTAGTATGATGAAGAAAATGGATAATCCATCAAACTTTACATTGGTTTACGGTAATAAGACTCCAAGTTCTTCCATGTTTTTGAGTGAGATAAATAAGATGAATGCAAATACACATTTCACTTATTCCAGAGAGGAAGTAGAAGGGTGTTTTAATTCTAGAGTTGATAGCAGTTTACTTTCCGAACTTTCACAGGAGAAATCATTTTTGGAAGCTGATGCTTACTTTATTTGTGGGCCTGGTGAAATGATCGATATGGCAGAAGAATTTCTTTTGGGAAAAGGAGTAGAAAAATCAAAAATTCATTTCGAAAGATTTACTGCAAGTAAAAAAGGAAAGAAAGAAACAACTTCAGTAATTCCTGAGATAATTAGTAATATTACTGTAATTATGGATGGAGATGAGTTTGAGTATCAACTTTCTTCAACCGGTTCCTCTATTTTAGATTCTGCAATGGATGAAGGTGCAGATGTTCCATTTTCATGTAAAGGAGCGGTTTGTTGTACTTGTAAAGCCAAAGTAATAGAAGGGAAAGCTATTATGGAAAAGAATTTCTCCCTTTCGGAAGAGGAAGTAGAAGAAGGATATATCTTAACCTGTCAATCTCATCCAATTACAAAAACGATTGTTGTAGATTTTGACGAAATGTAATTAGTCTTTTCGGTTAAAAACAAACTCTAAGATATTAGATCCCATTTTTAAAGCTTCTAATCTAGTTTCTTTACTATCATTGTGCACTTCTGGGTCTTCCCACCCATCTCCCAAATCAGATTCGTAAGTATATAAAAGGACTAATTTTCCTTCCATAAAAACACCAAATGCTTGTGAAGGATTTTGGTCGTGTTCGTGAATTTTTGGGAGGCCATTTTTAAAATTGTATTTCTGATTAAAAATAGGGTGAGAAGGAGGTATTTCAACCAAGTTTGTATTTGGAAAAACTTTTCTTATTTCTGAACGAACATATGGATCCATTCCATAATTATCGTCAATATGAAGGAATCCCCCAGACAATAAATAAGTCCTCAAATTCTCTACTTCCTCAGAAGAAAAAACAATATTTCCATGTCCAGTCATGTGGATAAAAGGATAATTATAAATATCTAAACTACCAACTTCTACAATAGCTATTTCTTTTTTAATATTAGTATTAATATTCTCATTACAAAAGTCAACTAAATTAGGTAAAGCAGTTGGGTTTGCGTACCAATCTCCACCTCCATTGTACTTTAAAATGGCAATTTGGTAAGTGTTTTGTGAGAATAAAAATAGGGGAGACAGAAGTAGAATTAAGATTATTTTCTTCATTTACATTTTATTCTTTTATTGTTTTTGTCCCAGCAAATTTCACTTTGAAGGTTTCCGTCATACCATTCGCTTTGTTTCATTTGATTCCCTTCTTTATTGAATTCAGACCAAGTTTCATTTTTCTCTCCCATATAGTAAACCCCTTCTTCTTTTGTTTCTCCATTATTATAATAATAAACCCAATATCCTTCTTTCATTTTGTTTTCATAAAAACCTTCTTCTTTTATTACATTGTTGGTATATCTAACTAATTGGTATCCTTTATTGTGTTTATAATGTTGTCCGTCTTTTCTTGATTTTAAAATACTTTCAACTGTTATTTTTTTATTGTAATGAATTTTATGCATTTCTTCTATTCTGCTATTGTAAATTTTTTCTGTTACTTCTGCATAGGAATCGGTATATAAGCTAAATATTAGCATGTTTTTTTTGTCATAATAATATCCTTCTCTATCAGTTATTGTGACTTCTTTTTCCCAAGGGGAATATTTTATTATTTCGATTACATTACCTATTTTATTGTAATTGTAACGGACCACTAATTTATCTTCAGAATTGTACCATAATTCGTGTGTTAATGCGTCAAGATTATAAAAGTATTTTTGAGTTCTTTCTAGATTTCCTTCTTTATCAAAAGTCTGATCAGATGTTAGTCTCCCTTCAAAATCGTAAGTGTTTTGACTTATTGATGAGAAAGAGGAAATTAGGATTAATAATGTAATTATTTTTCTAATCATGTTGATAACAATATCTATTAGTGTTTTTGGTTTTATTTTTGCATCTCAATCCTTTTTTTGTAATTCCTAAGCATTGATTTGCTAAAATAGTGTTTTTACTCTTATAATTTGTATTTGATGTAGTCCATGTCCAAAGTTCTTTATGAATTTCAGATTCTAGTTTCTCTTCCAAATTATCTTCTATAATAGGAAAGAAGTCAATATTTGTAATTTGTTCTAAATAATCTGTAGAACAAACATAATAATCCAAACTTTGTTCTCCTTTTTTATTTGGTAAAATAAAGGAAATCATCTTTTGATTTGTAGGATTGTAAATTACTTTATAATAATAATTAGGAACACATACATTATTACTGCCAATTGTGATAGTACAATAGTTTAAAACAGGACCCGTAACTACATAAATACTGCTATTTGTTCCCCAATTCCTTACAAGACTTTCTAACATTTTCCAAATCCCTCTGTTAAAAGATGGGTGTTGTGGGCTCATATTACTCATGTAGAAACTTTCACTCATAGCGGTGTAATTGAAACTCATATCTCCTGCGGGAGCAAGATGTCCTCTATCATAACCTGATCCTTTATAATCAGATAAGGTAGCAGAATTAGTACTTATCTTTTCGTCACTTCTGAAATTATCTGTTCTCCTAACCAGGCCTAAAACCCTTTCTTTCTTTATTTCATAAAAAACCCATTCTGCTTGTTCGTATTGCTCGGAATAGGAATGGGAATAATAGGGATGATGAACCAACTCCCCATTATTTGTAGGTAAGAAATCAACAAATTCTTGAGAAAATAAGAATGTTGGTATAAAAAATATTATTAGAAATATTTTTTTCATTTATTTAACATTAATCGTGTGTACAGCTATTATTCCTGCAGTTTCAGTTCGTAAACGGCTATTTCCTAAACTTATTGGTGTATAGTTATTTGCGATGGAATTTTCAATTTCAGTAGGAGAGAAGTCACCTTCTGGCCCTATTAATATTAAGGTTTTTTCTGTTTTACTTACCGTTTTTAAATCTAATTTCTTACCATCCTCACAATGGGCAAGATATTTACTTCCATCAAAATCTCCTTTTATAAAATCCTTAAAAGAAATTGCTTCATTTAGTTTAGGTAAATGGTATTTTAAAGATTGTTTCATAGCTGAAAGTAGAATCCGGTTACATCTTTCTGTTTTTACAACTTTTCGTTCAGAATGATCACAAATAATAGGAGTTATCTCATCAATTCCTATTTCACAAGCTTTCTCCAGAAACCATTTGAAGCGATCCATATTCTTGGTAGGAGCAATAGCTATGTGTAAATAATAGTTGTGTTCTTTTTCTTTTTCTATCTTTTCAATTACTTTTACTCTTGTTTTCCTTACATCAGAAGTAGTGATTTCTGCAATTATCAAATTCCCTTTTCCATCAGTAAAATTGATTTTATCCCCCTCTTTTTTTCGTAAAACTTTTGTAATGTGTTTACTTTCTTCAGATGGTAGAGTGAATTCGTTTTCAGTATTTTCTGTAAAGAATAATTGCATAAAACAAAAATATAAAAAAAACCGAGTTTAAACTCGGTTTTATATTACATCTAAAATTTTAATACTATTTTTTAATTCCTTACAGTTGCTTTTGGTGCAGCATCTAAAATTTCCTCATTTGCGTATTCTGCAAATTGAGCAAAGTTTTTGTTAAAAGCATCTGCTAATTCGTTTGCTTTATTATCGTATTTTTCTTTATTTTCCCAAGTGTTTTTAGGGCTTAAAATTTCAGATGGTACATTTGGACATGATGTTGGCATTTTTAATCCAAATACTAAATGAGTAGAATATTCTACATTATCCAATTCACCATTCAGAATTGCAGAAATCATAGATCTTGTATGTTTTAATGAAATTCTTTCTCCAACACCATATTCTCCACCAGACCACCCTGTATTTATGAGCCAAACATTCACATTGCTTTCATCCATTTTTTTTCCTAACATTTCCGCATATTTTGTTGGGTGAAGTGGCATAAAAGGAGCTCCGAAACAAGCAGAGAATGTAGTTTGTGGCTCTGTAACTCCCGCTTCAGTTCCGGCAACTTTTGCAGTATATCCTGAAATAAAGTGGAACATAGCTTGACCTCTAGTAAGTTTAGATACTGGAGGTAATACTCCAAATGCATCTGCTGTAAGGAAGAAAATATTTTTTGGATTGTGTGCAAGTGATGGAACAGCAATATTATCTATATGATCTATTGGATAACTTACTCTAGTATTTTGAGTAATAGTACCATCTTCATAGTTTGGATTATTTGTACCTTCAAAGAAAGAAATGTTTTCTAATAGAGCTCCTTCTCTTACAGCTGCAAAAATATCTGGTTCTTTCTCGGCAGATAAGTCAATACATTTAGCATAACATCCACCTTCAAAATTAAATACAGTATCTCCATCCCAACCATGTTCATCATCACCAATTAGATTTCTGTTTGGGTCAGCAGAAAGGGTAGTTTTTCCAGTTCCGGATAAACCAAAGAAAATTGCAGTATCTCCATCTTCACCTACATTTGCCGAACAATGCATTGGAAGTACATTTTTCTGATGTGGCAATATAAAATTAAGTGCTGAAAAAATTCCTTTTTTAATTTCACCAGTATAACCAGTCCCTCCTATAAGAATTATCTTTTGCGTAAAATTTAATATTGCAAAATTATGCTGACGAGTACCGTCTACTTCTGCATCTGCCATAAACCCAGGAGCATTTAAGATGGTCCATTCTGGTTCAAAGTTTTCAATTTCCTGATTAGTAGGTCGTAAAAACATATTGTATGCAAATAGGTTGCTCCATGCATATTCGTTCACAACTCTAATATTTATGTTATATTTTGGGTCAGCACAAGCGTAGGAATCTCTTACATATATTTCCTTTTCCCATAAATAACTTAACACTTTTTGGTGTAATGTATCAAATTTATCTTCATCAAAAGATAGGTTAACATCTCCCCACCAAACAGAATTTTCAGTGATTGCATCACGAACAATAAATCGGTCCTTTGGTGATCTTCCTGTAAATTCTCCTGTGTTAATGTTAATAGCTCCGGATGATGTAATGGTAGCTTGTCCTTTTTCTATAGCAATTTTAGTTAGTTCTTCTGGAGATAAATTCCAGTGCGCTGTAGCGTTTTTTATTCCTAAATCAGAGATGGTAGCAGCTTGCGCTCTCTTGCCTGCTTCGGTCATAATGTCTTTTCTTTTTGGTTTTTAAGGTATGCAAAGATATATATTTATCTATATCTAAATATTAGATGAACTATTCTTTTTAACACTAAAAAGAAGAATGCTCCACGACCCAATTAAAAACAGACCTCCTAAAGGAGTGATAGGTCCTAAAAATGACAATGAAACACCCAATAAATCTTGTAAATTTAACAGATATATGGATAATGAAAATAGAATAACTCCTACGGACATGAGCTGTAGATCTATATTTAATTTATCGGTAAAATAATCTTTATTTAAAGATAAAATTAAGATTGATAATCCATGAAACATTTGATATCTTATTCCTGTCTGGAAAGATACAATCTGATTTTCAGTTAGTAAATCTTTTAGTAAATGAGCTCCGAAAGCGCCAAGTACTACAGATGTAACACAAAAGAATAATGATACTTTAATAAATTTTGTCATAAATTTTGGAATATTAATGAAAGCAAAATAAATAAATAATACTTTAGCAAAACATAATTTTACAATATAAAATGAAGAAAATATTAGTACTTGGAGCAGGGAGATCTGCGACAACTTTAATTACATACTTACTAGATAATTCATTAGAGAATAATTGGTTTGTTACTATTGCGGATTATTCTGAAGAATTAGCTGAGAAAGCAGTAGGAAACTCTAAAAATGCAAAAGCAATTTTCTTTAATGTAACAGATGAGAATCAGAGAGTTGAAAAAATTACTAACTCTGACATTGTGATATCTATGTTACCAGCATCTATGCATATTATGGTAGCAAAGGATTGTGTGAGATTGAAGAAAAACTTAGTTACAGCATCTTATGTTTCTGATGAAATACAAGATTTGAACGAAAAAGCAAAACAAGCTGGAATTTTGTTGTTAAATGAAATTGGATTAGATCCGGGAATTGACCATATGTCAGCAATGCAAATAATTGATGAGATAAAAGAAAAAGGAGGGGAACTAACTTCCTTTAAATCTTTTTGTGGTGGTTTGGTTCATCCAAATTATGATAATAATCCTTGGAATTATAAATTTACTTGGAACCCTAGAAATGTAGTTTTGGCAGGTCAAGGAACTGCTCAATATATCAAGCAAGGAAAATACAAGTATATACCTTATACTAAGTTATTTGATCGTACAGAAACTATGAATATTTTAGATGCAGGAGAGTTTGAGGGTTATCCCAATAGAGATTCCTTGAGTTATAGGTCTGCATACGGATTGGAGAAGATATCTACAATTTTTAGAGGCACACTTAGGAGAAAGGGATTTTGTAAATCTTGGAATATGTTTGTTCAGTTAGGAATGACAGATGATACTTATGTTGTGGAGGATTCTGAAAACTTGTCTAACAGAGATTTTATTAATTTGTTTCTCCCTTATAATATTGAAATGTCAGTTGAACAGAAATTCTGTAGTTATTTAAAAATTTCTCAAGATTCTGATGAGTTTGAGAAAGCTAAATGGTTAGGGGTGTTTTCTGACAATATTGTTGGAATTGAAAAAGCTACTCCTGCCAAAATTTTACAAAAAATATGTGAATCAAAATTGACTCTTGAATCTGAAGATAAAG
The DNA here is from genome assembly GCA_018647945.1 of Flavobacteriales bacterium. Classification (GTDB taxonomy): domain Bacteria; phylum Bacteroidota; class Bacteroidia; order Flavobacteriales; family BACL11. The sequence continues at coordinate 16,589 of JABGSE010000065.1, forward strand.
ATATGGTTGTAATGCAACATCAATTTGAATATACTTTATATGGAGAAAATAAAAAATTGAATTCTTCTTTAGTTGTTTTTGGAGATAATCAGAGAGATACTGCAATGGCAAAAACTGTAGGACTACCTGTTGCAATTGCTGTTAAACTTATTTTAAATGGTGAAATAAAATCAACTGGAGTGAAAATCCCAATAACTAAAGATATCTATATTCCGGTACTGAAGGAGTTAGAAAGTAATGGGATAGACTTTGTAGAGGAAGAGATTAGTTAATATTCATTAATTCTTCTGGGACATCAACATTGAGAATCTTCTTTTCTAAGTCAATATTAAGTACAAAATTATCATGAAATGGAATGAAGAATTCTTTTTCTCCTTCTTTTACAATAATTAGTTTTTGTGCCGTTTTGTCATTTACAAAATCTACTATTCCAACTTTCCCTAAAGTTTTATCCATAACATCAAATCCTACCATTATTTTATCAGGAATTATATCTTCTATTTTTGGAAGGAATTTATTAGGAAGATATACTTGTCTTTTTAATATTCTAAGTGCTACTTCTTCCGAATCAACATCTTCAAATTTTACTAATAATATCTTTTTCTTTTTTGGGCGTACACTATCTGCAAAGTAGGGGATTAGTTCATTGTTTTCTTCTACATAGAAAAAATCAATCTCTGAAAAAACTAAAGGGATGTCATTATCATTATAGATATTGACATCCCCCTTATAACCATGAAGTTTAAATATTGTACCAAACAAAAAGCATTCTTGCTTTTTCATTGGGATTTAAGCTTCTTTTGTTTTTTCTTCCTCTGTAGTTTCTTCAGTTGATGGAGTTTCCTCTACAACTTCTTCCTCAACTATTTCTTCAACTACTGGAGTTTCTTCTACAACTTCTTCAGTTGTTGTTTCTGCTACTGGATTTTCTTCCTTAACCTCTTCAGTATTTTCTTCAGTTGAAGGAGTTTCCTCTACAGCTTCTTCAGTTTTTGTTTCGCCTACAGGAGTTTCATCTACAACCTCTTCAGTCGTTGTTTCTACTACTGGAATTTCCTCCGAAACTTCTTCAGTAGTTTCTTCTTCAGTTACTACTATATTTTTACTTGCAATTTCAGCAGCTCTTGCTTCATTTTTAGCAGTTTCGGCAGATAAAGCAGTTTTCTTAGCTTCTTCATTTGCCTTTAATACATCTGCTGATTTGTCTGAAACTTTTTTGTTTTTACCTTCCATCCATGTTGTAAATCTTTTTTCAGCTTCTTCTTCAGAAAACGCTCCTTTTCTTACTCCTTCTAAAAGGTGTTTTTTCATCATAATTCCCTTATAAGAAAGTATATTTCTAACTGTGTCAGAAGGTTGTGCACCTTTCATCATCCAGTTTAATGTACTTTCAAAATCTAAGTTGATTGTCGCGGGGTTTGTGTTCGGATTGTAAATTCCTAATTTCTCAATAAATTTACCATCTCTAGGTGATCTTTGGTCCGCTATAACAATGTTATAAACTGGTTTCCCTTTTCTACCGTGTCTTTGTAATCTAATTCTTGTTGCCATTTTTATTAATTTTGGTTAAACCATCTCTGTGATTATTCCTCATTATTAAGGAGTCGCAAAAGTAATTATATTTTTAATATCCAAAACATTTTTTTCTTTTATTTTTTTTGGTACCTTTTCTAAATTTCAAATTCATGTTATTATATCGTTATTATTAACTATTTTTGCAGTCCAAATTTCTGAAATTATTACAATATGACTACTAAAACAAAAGAATCTCCAACAAAAATATCTAAAAAAACATTTAAAGAAACAATCCTATCAGATTATAAATTAGCTGCTGAAGTTAGAGAATCTGGAGTGCAAGGAAGAAGAGATGTACTTTCAGGAAAAGGTAGTTTTGGTATTTTTGGAGATGGTAAGGAGTTGGCTCAAATTGCACTTGCAAAAGTATTCAGGCATGGGGATTTCCGTGCAGGATACTATAGAGATCAAGCGTTAATGACAGCATTGGGGCAATACTCTCCAAAACATATGTTTTCGGCATTGTATGGAGATCCTGAATTAGAAAGGGAACCATCTTCAGGTTCTAGACAAATGATGAATCATTTTGGAACTCGTTTTTTAAATCATGATGGAAGTTGGAAAAACTTGATGAAACAAAATAATTCTACTTCTGACATGGCTTGTTTGGCTTCTCAGTTTCCAAGATTAGTTGGATTGGCTCAAGCATCACAAGTGTATAGAGATAACCCAGAATTAGCAAAAAGCAAACCAGGATTTACGAATGGAGGTTCTGAAATTGCATGGGCTACAATTGGTAATTCTTCTTGTGCTGAAGGTCATTTTTGGGAAGCAGTAAACGCTATTGGAGTATTACAAGTTCCTGCTATTATATCTGTTTGGGATGATGGTTATGGAATTTCAGTTGTGAATGATGTACAGATGACAAAATCAGATGTTTCAGAAGTATTGAAAGGTTTCCAGATGGATGAAAAAGGAGCTGGTTATGATATCGTAAAAGTAAAAGCTTGGGATTATCCTGCATTAATTGCATCTTATGAAAAAGCAGAAAAATTAGCTAGAGAAAAGCATATTCCTTCTATTATTCATGTTGTGGAAATGACACAGCCAACAGGTCATTCTACTTCTGGTTCGCACGCAAGATATAAGAGTAAAGAAAGATTGCAATGGGAAGTTGATTTTGATTGTAATAAGAAATTTAAGGAGTGGATAGTTGAAAGTGGAATAGCTACTTTAGAAGAATTAGATACAATTGACAAAGAATCGGTTGATTCAGTAAAAAAACAAAAGAAAGAAGCTTGGACAGAATACCAGGCGCCTATAAAAGAAGAATGGAAAGAGTTGTTAGGAATTTTTAATTCTATTTCATCACAAGTAAATATTCCTGGAATTGCAGAATGGATTAAAGATATTAATCAATCAGCAATGTTTGGTTTGTTCAGAAGAGATTTTATGAGTAAAGCTAGAACTCTTTTAGGAATGATTGTAAATGAAACAATTGCTGAAAAAGCAACTTTACGTAATTTTATTAATAGAATTAATTCTGAAAATTACGATAGATACAATACAAAACTATACAATGAAACTTCAACTTCAGCACTTAAAATTGCAGAGGTAAAACCTACTTATGATTCAGATTCTGAAGAGGTAGATGCAAGAATTATTTTAAGAGATAACTTCCATCATATGTTTGAGGCAATACCAGAAGCAATGATTTTTGGGGAGGATGTTGGTAAAATTGGTGGTGTAAATCAAGGTGTGGAAGGATTGCAAGATAAGTTTGGAGAAAGTAGAGTGGCGGATACAGGAATTAGAGAAGCAACTATTATTGGTCAGGGAATCGGACTTTCGTTAAGAGGATTGAAACCAATTGCAGAAATGCAATATTTGGATTATGTAATTTATGGTTTTCAACCTATGGTGGATGATATTGCGTCATTACATTACAGAACGCATGGTGGACAAATTACTCCATTAATTATACGTACTAGAGGACACAGACTAGAAGGGATTTGGCATTCAGGTTCACCTATGGGAATGCTGTTAAATGGTACAAGAGGAATGTATTTATGTGTGCCAAGAGACATGACAAGGGCTGCAGGATTCTACAATACTTTAATGCAGTCGAATGACCCTGCAATGGTTATTGAGTGTTTAAACGGATACAGAATTAAAGAAAAATTACCTAACAATATTGGTGAATTCAGAGTTCCTTTAGGAAAAGTAGAAACAACTAGAGAAGGAAATGATATCACTTTGGTTTCTTACGGAAGTACTTGGAGTATAGTAATGGATTCTGCTGAACAATTAGAAAGAGCAGGTATTTCATGTGAAGTGATTGATACGCAAACTTTAGTGCCGTTCGATTTAAGTCATGATATTGTAGAAAGTGTAAAGAAAACGAATCGATTATTAGTAATTGATGAGGATGTTCCTGGAGGTGGTTCGGCTTATATTTTACAAAAAATTGTAGAAGAACAAGATGCTTATAATTTCTTGGATTCTGAACCTCAAACTTTAACGGCTAAAGCACACAGACCTCCCTATGGTAAGGATGGAGATTACTTTACAAAACCTTCTGCAGAAGATATTTTTGAAAAAGTATACGCAATGATGAGAGAGGCAAATCCTTCTAAATTCCCATCTTTATATTAAATGAAAAAAACTACTGAATCCGATTCTAATTATGATAGTCTGGAAGGGATGACTACTTCAGACTTACTTAAAAATATAAATAAAGAAGATAAAACAGTAGCTCATTCGATAGAGAAACAAATTCCTCAAATTGAAAAATTAGTAAATGCAATCGTTCCTAAGATGAAAAATGGGGGTAGATTGTTTTATATTGGAGCAGGCACTTCCGGTAGGTTAGGAATTGTAGATGCTTCTGAATGTCCTCCAACTTTTGGTGTAGATCATGGATTAGTAATAGGATTGATGGCGGGTGGGGACAAGGCAATGCGAAAAGCTGTAGAGTTTGCAGAAGATAATACTGACTTAGGTTGGGAAGATTTACAATCACATAATATAAGTGAGAATGATGTAGTAATAGGTATTGCCGCTTCCGGAACAACTCCATATGTTGTGGGAGCTCTAAAAAAATGTCAGGAGGAAAATATAACAACAGGATGTATTGTTTGCAATGAAAAATCTCCTTTATCAAAAGTATCTGATTTTTTAATTGAAGTAGTGGTTGGCCCTGAGTTTGTAACGGGAAGTACTAGAATGAAGTCAGGAACGGCACAGAAATTGGTATTGAATATGATATCAACTTCTGTAATGATACAATTAGGGAAAGTGAAGGGAAATAAAATGGTGGACATGCAGCTTTCTAACAACAAATTAGTAGATAGAGGAACCAAGATGATAATGAACGAAATAGGTGTGAATTATGAAACTGCTAACAATTTATTACAAAAATATGGTTCTGTTCGAAATGCAGTAGAAAATTATAATGGATAAAGAAAAACTTATAAAAGGGGGAATGTGGCTTTCAGGATTTTCATTGAGTATTATCCTTTCTGCTTTGAGTTTGTATATTGGTTTTAACAACCAACGACTTGGGGATTCCGCCATTCTGATAATTGGTATTTTATTGCTTCCTGTAGTTTTTTATTGTGCTTACAAAGGGTTTGGTCTTGTTCTGGAAGCTATTTTTGAAGAGTAATTTTTTTTGTATTTTCTGATTAACATTCATGGCTTGTCCTAAAAAGCAGTGCTTTACTATTGTTGTTTTTAAATATTTTCCTTAATTTTGTTAGTGTTTAACTCTTAAGATCATATAGTTATGAAAAAATTAATTATCCTTTTATCCCTAGTGTTTACTTTTTCAAACACAACAGAAGCTTCTCATTTTATGGGAGGTGAAATTACAGTTACTCATGTAAGTGGAAACAATTACTTTATTATACTTACTGCTTTCCGTGATATGAATGGAATTACTTTTCCTCAATTTGCACAAACTATAAGTGCTTATGATTCAGCTGGAAATGTTACTCCAATTCTTGTAAATTATCATGCAATTTCTGTTCATCCTTTATATGGTTTTCAAACCTTTACACAAGTACCCAATATAGCTTATCCTGTAGAGATAGATATGTGGTACGATACTGTTTTCATACCTACAGGTATAAAGTATCTTACATGGGGAAGTTGTTGTAGGAATTCATCTATTGTAAACGGAGTGGCGGATGATGATTTTTCTTTAGTTGCGGAAGTAACAATTAGTTCTATAAATAATTCTTCTCCTGTATTTTTAACTCCTCCTATTATGATCGTTCCTCAAAATGTACCATGGCAGTACAATCCACTACCATATGATGCGGATGGTGATTCCTTAGTTTGGAGTTTTGAGGATCCTTATGGAGACGCTTTTATTTTTCCACCTCCTCAACTAAATAATATTACAACTCCATCATCAGACCCAAATAATGTTTTAAGAATTGATTCTATCACAGGGCAAATTGATTGGACTGCACCTTATCAAGGTAATTATGTGATGATGGTAAAATGTGAGGAGTACCGAAATGGAGTGAAAATAGGAGAGATAAACAGAGACATGCAATATATTGTATTGTTAGATACTTCTATAATGGCACCCGTTGTAAGTAATATATCAACAATACCAACAAATAATACTGGATATCCTTATATTGTAACACAACAAAATCAGAATGTAAGTTTTAGTTTAATGGTAGATAATTCTGCAAATAATGTAAGTATGCAAGCTTTTGGAGAGCCGTTTTTACTTTCTAATTCTGCTACTTTTACATCCGTACAAAACGGAACAGAAATTATAGGTTCTTTCGATTGGAACCCTACAAATACGGAAGCAAGAACAAATCCTTATTTTGTGGTATTCCGAACAACAAATGGTAGTTATTCTTTTGATGAAACCATACAGATTGAAGTTTCTTCTGTTACTTCTGTAAATGATATTATAGTAGAAGAATTTAATATTTTCCCGAACCCAACAAATGATGAATTTTATGTAGAATTATCTTTGGATAAAACCTCTAAAATATCAATTGTAGTTTATAATTTATTAGGGGAGAAAGTAAGTGATTTCTCTGTAACAAAACCTTCAGGTAAACATCTTTTAAAATCTGATTGTAATCTGAAAAGTGGAAATTATATTATTTCTATTTTGAAAGATAATGTGGAGTTAAAATCCGAGAAATTAATTATTACAAACTAATTATAGAAAAAAATAAAAGAGAGTTTAACTTCCTTTTTTATTAGCTCTTGTCATTTCTCTTTTTCCGGTAGGTCCGTCTAAAGTTTCCACTTCATATCCAATTGATTTTAAGGTTCTTTTTACCACTCCTTTAGCACAGTAGGTTACTAAAAAACCATCTTTATTCAGAAGATTAAAACATTTTTTAAAAACTTCCTCTGTCCACATTTCTGCTTGTGTTTCAGGTGAAAATGCATCAAAATAAATAATATCAAATTTCTTTTTAGTTGTAAAGTTTTGCAACCTTTTTTCAGATTTAAAAAAAGTAAAACCTCCACTTATTTCTATCTCTTTTTCCCAATCGGAAGTATGTAATTTTAAAAAGGTTTCTCCATCTAAATTTCTCATTGTAAAGAAGTTTAATTTCGAATAAATTTTTTCTGAAACAGGATAGGGTTCCAAGGCAGTGTAATTTACCGTCACCTCTTTTTTGTTTTCTAAAGTAAGGAGAGTATTTAATCCTGTTCCGAAACCAATTTCCAGGATATTGATATTTTGTTTTGGGTGGGAGTGAATCCCGTTTTTAATAAATACATGCAACGCTTCTTCAATAGCACCATGAACAGAATGGTAGTTTTCATTTAATTCTGGTACAAAAAGAGAATGGGAACCATCTTTAGTGATAATAAGTTCTTTTTTCATAAGTATTTATTTTGTTGTTAAAAATAATAAATGAAAACGATATTTAAGGTAAAATACTCTTTATTTATTTTAATGAACACATAATATATCAATTTTATAACATTAATTTTAGAGTATTTCTTATATTTTTCGTATTTTTGACAATAATTAAAAACGATTATTATTTAACTTTATCGATTATGAGAAAAATATTTACTTTATTACTAGGTATTGTGTTTTCAATTTCTTCTTATTCTACTCACTTAATGGGTGGGCAAATTACAGCTACTCATCTTAGTTCTGATTCAAACGGGAGTCATTATACTGTTATACTTGATGTTTACCGTGATACTATTGGAGTTCCAATGACTCTTATTCAATCTGTTGATATTTTTGAGTTAGATTCGAATGGAAATTATAATTTCTTGTTTTCTCAAACCATTTCTTTTGATACTTCTTCAGGAAATTCAATGTCTTCAATGTTAGTTTATGGTGTTGAAATTTATAGTTTTTCAGATTCTTTAGTTTTAGGAGATGGAAACTATGTTATTAAATGGACGGACTGCTGCAGAAATGGAGCTATTATCAATATGTCCGCACCTTTATCAGAAAGCATGTCATTTGTTACTGCTTTACATGTAGATAGTGCAAATCCTAATTCTTCACCAACATTTTTAACGGCACCTGTAACATATTTGCCTACTGACACTATATGGCAATATAATCCGCTACCATTTGATCCGGATGGAGATTCATTAGTTTGGTCAATGTCTGTGCCATATTCTGGAGGTGTGAATGCAATTCCTGATACAGTTAGTGGTTATGAATATTTAGTTGATACTACTTATTCTAATTCAGCTGCTCCATTTTCTATTGATCCTATTACAGGACAAATCACTTGGAGTGCTAAATTAGTAGGGAACTTTGTAGTTTCATTTGCAATTCAGGAATATAGAAATGGAACTTTAATTGGAATTATGAATAGAGATATGCAATTTGTTGTTATTCCAGATACTTCAAATTTGATGCCTGGTATTTCTAATATGCAATCCGTACCAACTAATTCTGGAGGATATCCTTATGTAAAAATAAATCCAGGACAAAATTATCAATTACATTTAATAGCTAATGATGCAGATGTAAATGATGTTTTAAATATGGAAGCTTATGGAGAGCCATTTAACTTATCTGTTTCTCCTTCTTCTCATTCTGTTTCACTTACGGGAAATGGAAATGAAATTGAAGGTATTTTTAGTTGGACTCCAGATATTGCTCATGTTAGAACAGTTCCTTATTTAGTAGTTTTCCGAACGACAGACAATTTCTTTTATTATGATGAAACTATACAATTTGAAGTTACATTAGGATCGACATCTTTGCATAATATTGAAGGAATAGAAATCTCAAATATCTACCCTAATCCTGCAAATAATAAATTATTTCTCCCTATTACATTAGATAAATCAGAAAAATTATCTTTAGGAATTTACAATTTACTTGGGGTTAAAGTTTCCGAAAATAATTTGAATTTAGGAGTAGGAAATCATATTGTAATGAAAAATATTGACTTGAGTTCTGGCCAATATATTGTTACAATTTCAAATGAATTTGGTTCAATTATTAGTTCTCAGCAATTAGTGATTGTTAAATAAACTAAGTTTTCATAATTTTGTTTAAAAGAGGGGGAGTTTTCCCCTCTTTTTTTTATATTTTTGCAACACTAAAATCCTTAAAGTAGAAAGATAAATGAAGATATCAAAAACAAGTAGCACTAGGATACATACTACAGACTTTACAAATTTAAAATTCGGAACTGTTTTCTCAGATCACATGCTGATTTGTAAATACAAAGATGGTGAGTGGGGAGAAGCTGAAATAAGACCATATGGTCCAATTGACATGACTCCAGGATCTCAGGTTTTACATTACGGACAGTCAGTTTTTGAAGGTATGAAAGCATTTAAAAATTCTGATGATGAAGTATTGATTTTCAGAAAAGAAGAAAACTTTAAGAGAATAAATAAGTCGGCTGAAAGATTGTATATTCCAAAAATTACAGAAAATATTTTCATGGATGGATTGGATAAACTGATAAGTTTAGATTCTGATTGGTGTAAAAATGAAGATGGATATTCATTGTATATTCGTCCGTTTATTTTCGCTTCCGGAGAGTGTATTAAAGCATCTGCTTCTGAAGAATATACTTTTATTATTATCACTTCTCCTACTACACGCTACTATGCTGGAGATTTGAATGTGGTTGTTGAACAACATTATTCAAGAGCCGCTAAAGGTGGAGTTGGTTTTGCGAAAGCTGCTGGTAATTATGCCGCTTCTTTTTATCCAACAAAAATGGCAAACGCTAGAGGTTTTACCCAGGTTGTTTGGACGGATTCTATCGAACACAAATACATTGAAGAAGCGGGGACTATGAATGTTTGGGTAAGAATAGATGACACATTGATTACTCCAGAGCTTTCGGATAGTATTTTGGGTGGAATTACCAGAGATAGTATTGTAACTCTAGCTAAAGATAAAGGTATTATTGTTCAGGAAAGAAAACTTTCTATTGATGATGTTGTAGAAGCTCATAGAAATGGAAGATTAATAGAAGCTTTTGGAACGGGAACAGCGGTAACTGTAAGTCCCATTGACTCAATTACAGTAGGAGAGGAGAAGATTGAATTAAATCATAAGAGTGATAGTTTTGCTTCTTTATTGAAAAAATCATTACAAGGAATACAGAATGGTACTTTGGAAGATAAATTTGGTTGGACTTCAAAAGTAAATGAAGTTGTCAATATATAATAGAACCCTATTTTTTAAGTGTCATTTTGTAGTGCATAATATTTGCTTCTTCAAATAAATCTCCCTGTTTTACAAATCCCATTTTTTCGTAAAAAGGTATTACATCTACTTGAGCGTGCATGTAAATTTTCCCATCAAAATTGTTTAAATCATCTAACATAAATTGTAATATTTTATGTCCAAGTCCTTTTTTTCTATGTTCTTTTAAGACAGCAAATCGTTCTAATTTTATTCCTTTATCTGTCTTCCGATATCTGGAAGCGACTATTGCCTCACCATTTTCCTTCAATAAAAAATGTATGCAATCTTCCTCAAATTCATATTCTAAATCGGGAGGACACCTTTGTTCTACAACAAAAACTTCTTTTCTAATAGAGAAAGCTTTCTCTAAATTTTCTTTGTCAGAAAATGGAAATTTTTTTATTTCAATCATGATAGTAAATTTGATGTAAAATTATGTATTTTTGTTTCATAAACCAAAAAAATAATATCATGTTTAAAAAAATATTCATTCTAATTCTGTCTGTTATCACTTTAACTTCTTTTACCATTTTAACCCATCAAGATCATGTAAAGGTAAATACGGAGACTTCCACAGTAAAATGGACTGGATCTAAAGTAACTTCCTCACATGAAGGAGATATTAAAATTAAATCTGGAAAACTTATTTTGGATCATGGTAGATTAGTAGGTGGTCAGTTTGAAATTGACATGACTACAATAGTGAATACAGATATAGAGGATAAAGAAAGTAGATTAAATCTAGAAGGACACTTAAAAAACAAAGATTTTTTTAATGTAAATGAGCATAAAACAGCTTCTCTTATGATTACTACAGTTAAATTAATTGAAGAAAGTAGTTATGAGTTACAAGCAGATTTAACAATAAAAGGAATAACTCATGAAATCAAGTTTAATGCAGATGTAGAAATTAAAGGAACTGCTTTTTTAGCGATTGCAAAAATTAAAATTGATCGTACAAAATGGGAGATTAAATACAATTCTGGAAGTTTCTTTGATGGATTAGGGGATTACCTAATTTTAGATGAAATTGAGTTTGATGTGTTTTTACTTTCTGAAAAATAAAAATTTAAGATTATGAAGAATTTTCTTATTATTTTAGGAATATTTATTTCAACTCTTTCTTTTTCACAAGTTGAGAATGGTACACTTACTATTAGATATGCGACTATGTATGAATTCAATCAATATTCAAATGAATATGAATTAGTATCAGAAGATTGGGAAGATATTCAGTTTTATTTTAGTAATGATTATTATGTGATTTCTAGTGATGGTGAAGATCCTGTTCAAGTATTTTGGAAATTTGATTATAATGAAGATAATTCTTCTACATATATTTTAGAAGATAACAGGGTTTTTATATTTGATTTTGACACTCAAGAATTACACTTTTTCTGGGATTGGAATGAGAGTTTAGGACAACATGAAAATTATATAATTTGGGGTAAAACCAGCTTTGAAGCCGATAATTAGAATAATTTATAAATTTTCTCAGCTAATATTTCTACACTTTTAATATTATTCCTAAACCAAAGTTCTGGTTCTATCAGTTCTAATTCACTTAATGAAGGTTGATTGTTATTATCATAAACAATATCAACTCTTGCATAAATAGGAGAGAAAGGACAATTCTCAATACAATTTTCTGCAAAAATAATTTCCTCTTTTGTCGCATTGTACTTTTCTACTATACCTCCATGATCATCTTGTACACGGAAATCTCCTTTTTTAGCCTTCTTCTTTACTGCATGAGTATATTTCCCACCGATCATTATGAGTGAAATTTCTCCTAAAATAGTTATATTTTTTAAAAACATTTGAAAGAGCATGCATTCTTCTTTTATCAATGTCTGAAATGTGTTTTCATACTCATTACAATTAGTTGTATTGATATGATATGTATGTCTTGCCGCTCCAGAAACAGCAGGTTTTATTACCGCTTCTTTCCATTTTGTTTTTTCAAATAGTTCGGATAAAATTATTGTATCTCCCTTTTCAATAAATAGAGTAGGAGCAATATTGATTCCGTTTTTTTGTAAATCTTGTAGGTAGTGTTTATCAATATTCCAATTGATGATCTCTGCAGAGTTGATGAATGTAGTTTTGTATCTAGTTTCTTCAATCCATTTAAAGAACTCTTCAAATCTTTCAAAATAATCCCAAGTAGTTCGGAAAATGGCATGCTTTGTAGTTGTCCAATCAAAGTTTTTGTCGGCCCAATCTTTTTTGCAAACTTTTAATCCTTTATTTTCTAATGCAGTTTTAAGTAAGTTATCTTCTAGTAAAACCTGGTCGATATACCAATTAGTTTCTACTGGATTTACATATCTATTATCGGTAAGAATTACAACATCAAACATTAGTTATCTCTATCTTCAAAGTTTTCTTTATTCTTCTGATCTATTCGATTAAAAATAAAATAAATCAAAAGGGCTATGAAAATAAGAAATGGTAAGAATTCCATTATTTTAGTTTTACAGCAGTTCCGTAAGCTAGGATTTCTGCAGTTCCTTGCATAATCATTGCAGTTGTCATTCTTACATTTATAATGGCGTCTGCTCCCATTTTTCTGGCATCATCTTTCATTCTTTGCATTGCTTGTTCTCTACTTTCTGCTTGTAGTTTTGTGTATTCTGAAATTTCACCACCAACAATATTTTTTAATCCAGCAAAAATATCTCTTCCAATATTCCTAGCTCTTACTGTACTTCCTCTTGAAATTCCTAATATCTCAGCAACTTCTTTATTTGGTATTGTTTCTGTTGTTGTAATAATCATTTCATGTAATTTTTATTTATCCAAAGTTATTTTTTTTTCTACAGTTGCATTATCATAAATATATAAAAGTAGAGTATTGTTTGTTAGATTCGTTTCTCTTCCCAAAATATCTGTTATTCTTACTAGATGTTTATCTTTCTTGGTTTTATTATCTATTGATACATTTGTTCCAATTAATCCATTGATATCATATCTAGAGAAGAATTTCCATATCTCTAAAGATGCATTAATATCATAATTTGTAACTCCACTTGAGAAA
>JABGSE010000066.1 GCA_018647945.1 Flavobacteriales bacterium
AACGGATGTACTATTACTACTGATCCTTTTTCAGTTACAAATATTGTTTCTGGGATAATGGATATACTGAATAATAAATTGATGGTATATCCGAATCCGTTTTCTGAAAAAACAACTGTAAAATTATTAAGTAGTACTGATGGAATTGTGGAGATATCCTTGTTTGACCCAAGTGGAAGAAAGGTGAAAGATTTTACTCATAAAACTAGTTCAGATAAAGTAATTGTAGCAAAAAATAACCTTAAAAAAGGAATCTATTTACTTCTAATACAAACAGAAAATTACATTTCGAAAAGTAAATTAATTATTGAATAGATAAAACAATCTTAATCAATTATATCCCAGAAAATAGTGGTGCTACAATAAAAAGATTAGATTCTTTCATATGAAAATATTAAAATTTCTTATTATATTATTATGGATATTATTTTCAAAAAGTTATGATGCATATTGTACTTATTTACATACCCCAGACTTATCAAAGGAAGCAAATCCTTTGGTTTCAGTTTTAGGTCTTAATTGGTTCTGGCTCTTAATAGTGATTGGATCATTAACTATATATACATGTTATACCTTATCTTTAATTTCATTTAAACCAATCAAACTTTATCCTTTAGAAAAAGGATATTCTTTCAGTAATTTTATTGCATATATGTATTTTGGTAAGAAAAGTAGTTGGCTTTCCATTCTCTACAGAATTCCTCCCATAAGAAATAAACGATTTCATTATACTTTTGGCAATATATTTGTAAGGTATCTAGTCTTTGCTGGAATTGTTTCTACTGTGATGTGGCTCTTGATAAATAATTCTGAATATTATAGAGAGATTCATAATCACTTAGTTATTTATGGTATTCTAATCTCAGGTACATATATTATACTTTATAATTACTATAGAACCAACTATAACAAATATCAAGAGCAATAAAAAAGCAGAAACTTACATCTTTACTTTTTTATTCTAATTTCCCTTCAAGTTTCGCATTTATAATAATATGTTCTATTAGCATATCCTCCCTATTATTTACAGGATTATATTCTTGTTTCAGGTTGTTGTCATATATTTTAGCCATAGTTTGCCAAAAGAAGGCATTTACAGAGCCTCTGTACTGTTTCAGTAATTTGTAAGTAGATATTTTTGTTTCTCTGTAAATCAGTTTCACCAATATATTTCCTTCAGTTCTGGTCAATTTTTTCAACTCCTCTCCTAGTTCTTCTTTTAGGAATTTAGTTACTTTTTTGGTGTGTTTTTTCTTCTTTCTTTTCCTGGAAATGGAATCCAATTCCTTTTCTATTTCTTCTAGTTTTTCCTTGGTATAAATAGCGTAAGGATATACCTTCAACACTTTTCTTTTCAGGATGTAATAGAGTCGTCTTTCTTTTTGGTCCTTAAACGAAAGAACATCTACAGTTGGGATTTTGGTAAGTAGCAGTGTGTCTCCTTCATCAATTAAAAATTCTTTATAAATTATATTTGTATCCTGAGAAAAAACAGATGAATTAATCATCTGAAAAAATAGTAAAACAAATATGTATTTATTTATTTTCATTACTAATTACAAACTCTTTTCTTATCACAGTGTTGGAAGTGCTCACTTCAACAATATAAACTCCATTTGACAAATGAGAAACATCAATTATTCTTCTTTCAGAATTTACTTTTTCAGAATACACAACTCTTGATTGTATGTCCAGAATGGTAATATTTTTAATTCTATTATTGTTTTCAATTGTAATAAAATGAGTTGCCGGATTTGGATAAATATCAATACTACTGCTATTGTCCTCTACTGAAGAAGGATCTATAAACACTGCGGTTGCTTCCGCAAATTGAGAAAGGCAATTTTCTTTAAATTCCAAATTGTAATAATTGTACCAATTGTCCTGTGTGGAAGTATTACTAGCTCCAGTAAAAGAAACTAAATTTCCAATAGGATAAGGATAAACAGCTCCACTATTATTTCTGAACAAAGAGGAATTAGTTGCATTTAATCCCAATTGTAATCCCGTAGCAATAGGAACATCAAAATTAAAATAAAGAGTTTGTTTCCCAGTAGAAATCGTAATGGTTGTATCCTGCAAAACTACTCCACTACTATTTCTTAACTCAAATGTAATAGTATTTACTTGCTGCGCATATACATCAGCCGATATCAATTTACATTCAACATAGGAATCAAAAATTAAATGTCGGTTTCCATAGTAATAATCACCCGCTCCAATACTAGTATCGAGCACTCCGCCATTAACAAAATTCCCTCCATTTTCCCTCACATAATAAGTTGTGTTTTGAGTAAGAAGAGGAGTAATAAATGGCGTACCATAAAATATTGGAGCACTGCCCAAAGTATCAGAATACCACTGAACATCAGAAGCCGCAGACACCAAAGAAAAAGTTGCAGGATTTACATAAGAAGTATCATTATATGCAATGGGAGAAGATAAAAAACTAATTGTTATCACTGAAGTTTGCAAAATTGAATCTTGTCCTAATGCATTGGAAACCAACAAACTTATATCATAAGTTCCTTGTTGCAAATAAGTATGTAGTGGGTTTTGTAAATTGGATGTTGTTCCATCTCCAAAATCCCACAACCAATTGCTAGGCTGATTTAAACTTGCATCCTTAAAACTGATATTACCAGAACAAGATGAACCACTTAAAATACTAAAATTTGCTACTGGCGGAGCAACACAATTTACATTTGTAGGTTGATCGTTTACAGCTACAGCTCTCCTACCTTTATTTCCATTTACTTTTGCACAAACCGAAAACCAAGAATCAATATTTGATGGATTTGGATTTAAAATTAATCCCATTGCATTAACAGTTGTAGTCATGGAGTCCATATATCTATTTCCTAACATACTTACTTCATATTCAGTTGCTCCACTCACTGCATTCCAAAATACATAAATAGAATCCGGGCAAATCCAATCCACCACTACATTTTGCGGAACTCCAACAATTGTGAAATTCTCAACACTTTCATCTGAAGAAGTTCCTCTTGTTATCCTCACTTTTGCCAAATCAGTTACAGAATTTGGTACCGTCCAATTGCAGTATCTAACATTCTGACTCACAGAAGCATTTATAATGTTCCAAGAAATTCCATCAGTAGTATATTCTAATAAAAAAGGTGTTATACCCTCTGAAGCATCCCAACGAATTGCTTCCAATTCTCCAGGAACTAATCCCTCTCCACCTATTGGATAGGTCAATGTAATATCATCCGTAATAAATTCATAGGTCACCCAATATTCTTGTGGACCATAAGGAATTGCAAATCCAGTTATAGATAAAGAGTAAACTCCTTGTATAGGATTGTCAATCGTTATTTGTTCCATATTATTCAAATTATCTATTCCAGGAACTGCAACAGAATTTAAGGCCGCTGAAGTTGGAGTTTCATCCAGAACCCAAGGTAAATACACAGTCCCCAAAGGAGGAAAAGTTAAGTTTGTATTTATGTCGTTTACAAGAGCAATAGAAGCGGTAGTACTTGCCTCTTTATCGTGCCAATAGGTCATTATCTTTACTTTTTCCACCCCTGCAGGAATATTAATGGTGTGGATATTCGCTCCTAATTGAGAAATAGTATCGCTAAAATACTGATTACTTTCAATCATTTTTACCGCTCTGAAAACATTTACTTCTCCCCAACCAGTTTTAAAATCTGGCCCCGGATTTCCTATATCATCCGCAGAGTTGAGTAAAATACATTTCATAAGTGCAGAGGATGGATTTTGTCCACCATTTAAGTCTTTATAAGCTTGGTAAATTTGCGCCATCACCCCCGCTATTCCTGGGCAGGACATTGATGTTCCAGTTTTTAAACCATAATCATTTTCGGGAATTGTAGAATTTACGGAAGTACCTTTGGCACCAATATCTGGTTTTATTCTACCATCTGCAGCAGGACCTCTACTAGATGAACCTGCCAATCCACTAATGGATGTTAAGTTAGCTACTGCAATTACATTTTTTGCTTGCTTGTGTCCGCCAGTTACATTTCCCCAACCACTTCCTGCACCATATCCACAATCTGAACTACCATTATTTCCTGCAGAAAAAACATGTATTAATGATGGATACAAATTTATTTGTTCATCTAAATCCTCTGCAAGGGAAGTATAACCTGCATTACATCCATTACTATAAGATTTTGAAGTAATAATTACATCATTGTTTTGGTAAATAGTAGGAACATCATAATAGTTGTTGTTTGATGAAGAATAGACATATAAAAATGCTCCATTTGCCATACCTGCAGCAATTGGGTCCAAATTACCACTTCCCATTATTGTTCCCGCTACATGGTCTCCATGGTCGTTAGAAAAACTAGTACTACATCCCCCACAATTTGATTGATCAATCCTACCTTGATAATCAATATGAGGACCTATCATTCCATCATCTTGCATCATTACATTTATCCCTGTTCCATCATAGTGCCTTCCACTACTAAAGTTGGTATTTATTACATTTGACCGGTGGAGAGTTCTTGCAGTTTTGTTTTCTGGCTCAGATGGAGGATCAATTGGTTCTATATAAAACACATAATTCAAATTGGAAATTAAGTTTAAGTTTTCAGGATTTAAACTGATTAATACAGAATGAGAAAACTCATTCACATCCTCAATTGAGGAAGAAAAAAACCTTAACTCTTCTATTTTATCCGAGATAATAACATTTTTATAGAGCAAAACTTTTACAAATAATTTTCCATTTTTCATAGTCCAATCTGGGAAAGTGTTATTTTGTATTTTTGGGTCTATTTTAAATTCTGGAGAAATTTTATTTACAGAATTAATTTTGTATTTTTTAATTTTTTCAGAAGATATAGATCGTTGAATTGATACCACAAAAATATTTTTTGGTAAATATTCCAAGAATGTAATTCCTAATGCCTCCAACTCTTCTTTGTCCGAATTAGTTGGTATTTTATTAAAAAATAAGATTCGGTAATTGTCATTTTCTGTAATGTTTAAGTCAAATTCCTGAAAGATAGAAAAATCTCCAGCTTTTATGTTGAGGATTTTTTCCTGAGAAAAAGATTGAAACGAAAGTATGAATATCAGAAGTGGTAGAATAAGTTTTGTCATCTATTTTTATTTTCTACAAATATACAAAGCAAATTCATTTTGAAAGCTACTGAAAAAACTAATTTAGAAATTCTTATTTGTTCAGTGTAAAGAGCTTACTTTTGTTTTATGATAAAAGAGATACAATTACAAGTTCTACCCGAGCAAGCCGCTAAAATTGAACTGCTAAAAAAAATAGTTTCCGAAAAACTAGATGTTCAAAAATCAGAAATTTCTCATTTAGAAATTGTAAAACGATCGATTGATGCCAGACAAAGGACGATAAAAATAAATCTGAGATTAATTGTTTTTATCAATCAAGAATTTGTAAAAAAAGAGGAAGATTTTCCAATTTATAAAAATGTAGAAGGAAAAGAAGAAGTAATAATTGTAGGTGCTGGCCCTGCAGGGATGTTTGCGGCTTTAAAACTAATAGAAAAAGGGAAAAAACCGATTGTAATAGAAAGAGGAAAAGAAGTAAGAGAGAGAAGAAAAGATCTTGCCAATCTGACAAAAAATCACATTGTAAATGAGGATTCCAACTACTGCTTTGGAGAAGGTGGTGCGGGAACCTTTTCGGACGGGAAATTATATACTAGAAGCAAAAAAAGAGGAGATGTAAATAAGATATTAGATGTACTGGTAATGCATGGAGCTACTCCAGAAATAAGAATAGAAGCGCACCCACATATTGGAACTAATAAACTCCCTAAAATAATTCAAAATATAAGAGAATCTATTTTGCAATATGGTGGTGAAATTTTATTTGATAGTAGAGTGATAGACCTCCTTGTCAAAGACAATAAAATAGATGGAATACAACTACAAAATGGAGATAAAATACATGCTTCAAAAGTGATTTTAGCTACAGGGCATTCGGCAAGAGATATATTTGAACTACTACACAAAAAAGAAATAGAGATAGAAGCAAAAGCATTTGCAATTGGTATAAGGGTAGAACACACACAAGATTTAATTGACCAAATACAATACAAATGTAAAACAAGAGGAGAGTTTTTACCTCCCGCACCCTACTCTGTTGTAAAACAAATAAAAGGAAGAGGAGTCTATTCTTTTTGTATGTGTCCTGGAGGAATTATAGCGCCTTGCGCTACAAAACCTGGTGAAGTAGTAACAAACGGATGGTCACCATCAAGGAGAGATTATGCAACTTCCAACTCAGGAATTGTAGTAGAACTAAAACTAGAGGATTTTTCTAAATACGAAAAATTCGGAGCACTTTCAGGAGTTCAATTCCAAAAAGAGATAGAGCAAAAAGCATGTAAAATAGCAGGGGGAACACAAAAAGTTCCGTCACAAAGATTAGTGGATTACACAAACGATAAACTTTCTTCCGATATACCAAAAACATCCTATATCCCAGGAACAACATCTGCTTTAATTTCGGATGTATTACCAAAATTTATTCATCAAAATATACAAGAAGGATTTTTAGAATTTGGAAAACAAATGAAAGGTTATTTAACAAATGAAGCTGTGGTACATGCCCCAGAAAGTAGAAGTTCCTCTCCTGTTCGGATTCCTAGAAGTAGGGAGACAATGCAACACCCACAAATTAAAGGACTTTTCCCTTGTGGAGAAGGAGCGGGATATGCAGGTGGAATTATATCAGCTGCTATTGATGGAGAGAAATGTGCGGATAGTTGTTAAATTTATTTTACTTAATTTCTAAAAAATGATAATTTATTGTATATAATTACTAATATCTAAGTAAGTACTTCTGCTACTTTATTAGCCGCTTCTTGTAATAAAATAACTGATTCTACTTTTAATCCGCTTTCGTCAATTAGTTTTTTAGCTTCAGCAGCATTTGTTCCTTCTAACCGTACAATTAAAGGAACATTAATATTACCAATATTATTATAAGCATCTACAATTCCTTGTGCCACTCTATCACATCTTACAATTCCACCAAAAATATTTACCAATAATACTTTTACATTATCATCTTTTAGAATAATACGAAATGCTTGTTCTACCCTTTTAGCATCTGCAGTACCACCAACATCTAAGAAGTTTGCTGGGTTACCACCTGCCATTTTTATAATATCCATAGTTGCCATAGCAAGTCCTGCACCATTTACCATACAGCCTACATTACCATCTAACTTCACAAAGTTAAGTCCATATTCTCCCGCTTCAACCTCTGTTGGATCTTCCTCTCTTGTATCCCTTAAATCAATAAAATCTTTATGACGGAATAAGGCATTAGCATCTAAACTTACTTTTGCATCTACTGCCATTATTTTATCATCAGTAGTTTTAAGTACAGGGTTTATTTCGAATAAAGCTGAATCGGTTTTATCGTATGCAGTATATAATGCAAATACAAATTTGGTCATTTCTTTAAATGCAGTTCCACTCAATTCTAAGTTAAAAGCTACCTTTCTACATTGAAAAGCAGTTAAACCAACTTTAGGGTCAATTTCTTCATGAAAAATTAAGTGTGGAGTTTCCTCTGCAACAGCTTCAATATCCATTCCTCCTTCAGTAGAATACATAATCATGTTTCTGCCAGTTGATCTATTTAACAATACAGACATATAAAATTCTGAAGTTTCACTTTCTCCTGGGTAATACACATCTTCACAAATAAGTACTTGGTGTATCAATTTCCCTTCTTCAGAAGTTTGTGGGGTTACCAAATACATTCCTAAAATATCATTCGAAATTGACTTGACTTCATCAAGTGATTTGGCTAATTTTACCCCACCACCTTTTCCTCTACCACCTGCATGAACTTGTGCTTTTACCACCCACCAGCTCGTTCCTGTTTCTTCATTTAGTTTGTTTGCTGCTGTTACCGCCTCTTCTGGAGTTGAAGCTACAATTCCTCTTTGTATTCTTACTCCAAAGCTATTCAATAACTCTTTTCCTTGATATTCGTGTAAATTCATTTTTTAAATTTTATTTGCTGCAAAAATATAGGAATCAGCCGAATTACAATCTTTAATTTATTAAATTATTGTTTTTTAAATTTCACTACTCTGTTTAACATAGTGTTTTATTTATATATATATTTGTCATCCTAAAATTCTTATGAAAAAATATCTAATTATATTTCTTTTACAGCCACTTGTTTCTTTCTCTCAATTTCAAGATAAAAAGGTATATAATATTCAGAAAATAGATAAAAGTCCTATTATTGATGGAGTACTTAATGATGAAGCATGGAATAATCTAAATATTGCGAACAATTTTTCTCAAATACAACCGAATAACGGGAATCCTGAAAGACAACATCAAAGAACTGAGGTAAAGATCTGCTATGATAGTAAGAATATCTATTTTGGTGTAATGATGTATGATAACGATCCTGATAGTATATTAAAAGAACTATCAACTAGAGATGAAAAAATGAAGAATGCTGATTATTTTGGAATCTGGATAAATCCTTTTAATGATGGACAAGTTGAATATGAATTTGGTGTAACTGCTGCTGGAGTTCAAGCAGATTCAAAAATCAGCTCAACTAGATATGATAATTCTTGGGATGCTGTTTGGAAATCAGCTGTGAAAATAAATAACAAAGGATGGGTAGTAGAAATAGCTATTCCTTTTTCTCAATTAAGATTCCCAGATGATAATAAACAGTGGTCAATTAATATGGTAAGAAGTATAAAAAGATATCGTGAAGACTATAGTTGGAATCCTATTGATGTTGAGTATACTAATTATGCATTACAAGCTGGGCTACTTGATGGCATTAAAGATATTAATCCTCCTATTCGCCTTTCATTTATGCCATATGCATCCGTTTATGCAGATATGTATGATGGAGAAGCTGCCTTTCCTTATAATTATGGAATAGATCTAAAATACGGAATAAATGAGAGTTTTACTCTTGATATGACACTTATCCCTGATTTTGGGCAAGTAGCTTCTGATGCCATGGTATTAAACCTCTCTCCTTTTGAAGTTAAGTATGAAGAAAAAAGACAATTTTTTAATGAAGGAACTGAGCTATTTAATAAAGGAGGTGATATGTTTTATAGTAGAAGGCTTCAAGATGATTTATTAAATGCTTCAAAAATCACTGGAAGAACTAAAAACGGATTAGGAGTTGCTGTACTTAATGCTGTAACAAATAAAACAAATGAAGATCCCTTAACCAATTATAATGTTATGATATTTGACCAAGCTTTTGGGAATAGTTCATCAGTAAGTTTAATGAATACCCATATGGTTCAAAATGGAAGTGGGAAAGATGCTAATGTGACAGGAATCTTCACACGAATTAATAATAAAGAAAATACTCGTACCTATGTTGGAAAACTTAAAATGAGTCAGGAATTTGATGGAAGTGAATTAACAAAAGGATTTGCTGGTATGTTGGCGATAGGGAAAACAAATGGAAAATATCAATATGACTTATATTCTATTTTTGAAGATGACAAATACAATCCTAATGATTTAGGGTTCTTGTACTCTAACAATGAAATAACTAATGGAGTAGTTCTAAGTTATCATCAATTTAATGAAAATAAAATATTTGTTAATTTTGCTAGTTCAATAGAAATAGAACATCAGACCTTATTTACAGATCAGAAATTTGTAGACTTTCATTACCAGTTAGAAACTTACGCAACCTTAAAAAATTACACTACTATTTTTATGAGGGCTGATTTATTTCCTTATGAGAAGAATGATTTTTATGAAGCTAGAACAGGAGATTTAACACATCCACTTAAAAGATCAAAATCAATAAATGGTGGAGGATGGATTTCAACAGATTATAGAAAAAAACTTGCGATTGATATCGGAGGTGGAGCAGCTTTAAATCCATTATATCAAGGGTATGGATATCATTGGAGAATATCTCCTAGATTTAGAGTAAATGACAATATATCTCTAAAATATGTACTATCAATTAGAAATAAATATAATGATGTGGGATTTGCTACTAATGATATTCTAACTTCTCTACCAATATTTGCTAAACGAAACACATATATGATTACTAATGTGTTAAGTACAAATTATATTGTAAATAATAAAATGGATCTATCAGTTAAGCTAAGATATCACTTAGATCAAGTTAAAAATTTAGAATTCAAAATCTTAGGTGATGATGGTTATTTATATGATAGCGAGTATGTCGGAGATCATAATATAAATTACACTACTTGGACATCTGACATAGCTTTTAACTGGTGGTTTGCCCCAGGAAGTCAAATGAGCCTAGTTTGGAAAAATGCTATTAATAATGAAGATAACATCCTAATAAATCATTGGACTGATAATGTAGAAGAATCATTTAATCTAGCACAACAAAATAGTTTATCATTAAAGGTTATTTATTATTTAGATTATCTTTACCTGCATAAAAAACAATGATAAAAGCAAACAACATACATTTGTCTTTTGGTGATTTAGAGGTTCTTAAAGGAGTAAATTTACATATAAAGGAGGGTGAATTTATTTCAATAATTGGAGCTTCTGGAGCTGGAAAAACTACACTTCTTCACATTTTAGGGACATTAGAAAATTCTAATACTGGTAGTATATGGATAAATAACACTGATATAACAAATCTATCAGATAAAGAACTCTCAATTTTTAGAAACGAAAATATTGGATTTGTTTTTCAGTTTCATAACTTATTAGTAGAATTTACTGCATTAGAAAATGTTTGTTTGCCCGCTTTTATAAAAGGAGAAAACAGAAAAGTAGTGAAAGAACGAGCTTTGGAATTATTAAAACTACTCAATATAGAAAACAGATCTTCTCACAAACCTTCCGAACTTTCGGGTGGAGAGCAGCAAAGAGTAGCTGTTGCCAGAGCGCTTATTAATTCACCATCTATTATTCTGGCAGATGAACCTAGTGGAAATTTAGATTCGAAAAACGCTGAAGAATTGCATAATTTACTTTTAAAACTAAACAAAGAGCTAAACCAGACAATAGTTGTGGTAACACACAATAATAAACTAGCAAATATTACCGGAAGAAAGTTAGAGATAAAAGATGGAGTAATAGAAAATTAACAATTTTTCAAAAAAACAACTCTAGTTGTTAAAATTGTTTAATTTTGCACTTTGATGACATATCAAAACCCACAGATTCTATATTTTCTTTTTGCGATTGCAATCCCTATTATTATTCATTTATTTAATTTCCGAAAACACAAAGTTGTGTACTTTAGTAGTATCCGATTTTTAAAGGAGATAAATGAAGAAAAGAAAGCAGTTTCTACCATTAAACAATACCTTATTCTACTAAGCAGAATTCTGGCATTAGCCGCAATAGTTCTTGCTTTTGCAAATCCATATATTCCAAATTCCGACAATACTTTACTTAATAAAAATACAATCATTTATATTGACAATTCTTTTAGTATGAACGATATTTCAGAAAAAGGGAGATTATTGGATATCGCTAAAGAAAAAGCTCTTCAGATTGTAGAAAGTGAAAGTGAAGAAAACAATTTCTGGATTATAACAAACAACTTTAGTTCTTCAGAAAATATAAATAAAAACAAAAAAGAAGCCGAAAAATACATTTCCTCTGTGGAAAGTAGTCCTTTTATAAAAAGTAAAGAAGATATAATAAATAAAATTAGTAGTCTAATTTCCAAGAATCATACACTCTATTTAATATCCGATTTTCAGAAATCATCTACCATATTAGAAAACATAAATACGAAAAACACTACTACAAAACTCATCCTAGTTCCATTAGAAAAAGTAATAAATAATAACATCAGTATCGACAGTTGCTACATCAATTCTCCAATTAATAATTTGGGAGATAACACTAAAATAACTGCAATAATTACAAATCATTCTGATAAAGATTTATCGGAAATAATACTGAGTTTATCCCTCAATAAGAAACACAAAACACAAGAAAATATTTCGATACTTACAACTGAAACAAAAAAAGTAACACTCAATTTTGTAATTGACAAAAGTGGGATAAACAATGGACTACTTTCGGTGGACGATCACCCCATTACTTTTGATGATAAATTGTACTTTTCCTTTCATGTAAAAAACAAAATAAATGTTGCTGTTATAAGTGATAAAAAAGAAAATAAAAACATTAACAAACTTTACCAAAATGATGAGTCAATTCAGTACACAAAACTGAACATTAACCAAATGGACTACCAAAAAATGGAAGAGCAAGATTTTGTAATTCTGAACGAAATAAACTCTTTAAGTTCAGGATTTAAAAACAATATATTATCTTTTATTTCTGGAGGAGGAATCATCTCGATTATCCCTCCCAAAAACATTGATTTTGATCAGTACAAAATATTCTTATCGGAATTGGAAACTGACTACTTTATAAAAAATGACAGCACTTCAATTCGTATTTCATCACTTAATAAAAATCACGAATTATTTACAAATGTTTTCAATAATAAAACAATAAGAAAAGACATAAATTTACCTTCTATTTTTTATCATTATTCTCTTTCCGAAAGTAAAAACACCATAAAAGACAATATCTTTTTGATGGAAAATAACTCCTCATTTCTCAATCATTACAAAAGTAAATCAGGAGAAATTTATTTGTTCAATTCTCCTTTATCTGAAGGATGTAACAACTTTACAAAACATGCTTTATTTGTAACTACATTTTACAAAATGGCTCTAAATTCTGGAAGACTAAACAATTTATACTACACTATTTTTTCCAATCAATCCATCAAATTACCGAAAACACATAACGATTCTGAAAATATATTCCACTTAAAATCTGATAATACAGATGTTATTTCTCAATACAAATCGGAAGGAAATAAGTCTTATTTATTAATACATAATCAAATATCGGAGGCCAAACATTATGATTTGACAAAGGGAGAAGAATTATTAAGTTCTGTTTCTTTTAACTATTCCAGAGAAGAGAGTAACACGGAGCAATACAAAACAGAAGAACTGACAAATTTTATAACAGTAAATAATATAGAAAATATTTCTGTATTCTCTTCTTTAAAAAGTATTACAGAAAACATAAAAAATTTAGACAAAAACAAAGAATACTGGAAGTTATTCATTCTATTATCCCTACTATTTATAACCTTAGAAATACTACTTATCAAAACCATAAAAACATGAATTTACTAATTAAGTCAGCACGAATAATTGACACAAACTCAAAATACCATAAAAAGATAATGGATATCTTTATCAAAGACGGAAAGATTGAGAAGATTGCTAAATCAATTAAATCCTGTAAAGAATCATTAAAGGCAGGAAAAGAAATAGAATTCTATGATAAAAACTTACATGTTTCTACGGGTTGGATGGATATGCACTCTAACTTCCGTGAACCAGGATTTGAGTACAAGGACGATTTGAAAACAGGAATAAAATCTGCTATAAAAGGAGGGTTTACTTCCGTACTACTAATGCCTCAAACTGAACCGATAATAGATACTAAATCTCATGTAGAATACATAAAAAACAACACTAAAGGAAGTGTGGTAGATGTACATACTTCTGGGAGTATTACTAAAAAAATAGAAGGAAATGATTTGGTAGAAATGCACGATATGAACTCGGTAAACTGCAGAACCTTTACCGATGATAAAAAATCAGTAAACCGAAATGAAATAATGAAATTAGCTCTACTCTACAGTAAGGATTTTGGTGGATTGATAATGAACTACCCAAATGATAAAAGTATTGCAAATGGAGGAACAATGAATGAGGGAATAAGTAGTACTAACTTAGGATTAAAAGGAATATCTTCCATTGCAGAGGAAATAATGGTGGATAGAGACTTAAACCTAGCAAAATACACGGAAGGAAATTTACACCTTTCGTATATTTCTACCAAAGAATCGGTAAATAAAATAAAAAGATCGAAAAAAGAAGGAGTAAATATTACTGCAGATGTATCGATAAACAACCTAGTTATGACGGATGAAAAAGTAAAAACATTCGACACCAGATATAAAGTACTTCCTCCACTAAGAACAAAAAAGGATAACACTGCACTTATAAAAGGATTGAAAAACGGAACCATTGATGTAATCTGTTCGGATCACTCACCAGAAGATGAAGAAAACAAAAAAACAGAATTCGATAATGCAGCATTCGGAATATTAGGATTAGAAACTCTGTTCGGACTTTTAGGAAAACACTTAAGTAACGATTTAACCCTAGAAGAAATAGTAGAAAAAATATCTACCAACCCTAGACGAATTGCACTAAAAGAAGAATTGAAAATTGAAGAAGGTCAAATAGCTAATATCACCTTATTTAATCCAGATGTAGAATGGGAAGTTACAAAATCGGACATAAAATCAAAATCGAGAAACACACCGTTTGTAGGAGAAACTTTAAAAGGGAAAGCTCTTGCGGTTTACAACAACAATCAGTTTATATTTATTGACTAATAAATTCTATAGTATAGTCCACAGCCAATTGCAAAAAGTGAGGTAATACATCTTCAGAAAAAGGGTGATAACCACCAAATACATGGTCTGCATCTTTAAAAATAATAAACTTAGAATCAGGATTCCATTTATGTAAGTCCTCCGCTTCTTTAATATCTACTGTTGGATCCGAATCTCCATGAATGATAAGGTGTGGAATTTGTAAACTTCTAACTGATTTCTCAATATTCAATCTATTTATGTTTTCCATACAATCGGTGTAAAACTGAAAGTATAAAGGCATGTTCTGTTTTGTTCTACCATTGTATATAAAAGCAACTCCTTTCTCTTTCCAAATTTCTATTCTATCTTCCGGCATTCTTTTCAGAAAATTAGAAGGAGACGCCCAACTAATCACTCTACTTACTCTATTATCTTCTCCTGCTTTTAGTATGGAGATTCCTCCTCCTCTACTATGTCCTAACAAGGAAATATCTGAAATATCTAAATAGTTTTCCACCCAATCCAACACAAAACCCAAATCGTTTAGTTCTTTGGAAAAGTTATTGTTTCCAAAAGCTTCCAAATCAGTAAAGTTTAAAGGGTCGGAAACAGTAGTCCCGTTATGAGAAAAATTAAATTTAAGGAATGTAAATCCATTTTGGGTAAAGTTTTTGGCCAATAAATCAAAGCAACCCCAATCCTTAAAACCTTTAAATCCGTGGGAGAAAACAACTAATTTAGAATTGCTTTTTTCCGGGAAATTAATATCTATTAGGATTTTCCTTGAGTTACTTCCTTTTATTATTTCAATACTTTTTCTCATCTTACATCAATTCGTCTAACTCCATCCACCTAAAACTTTTTTCGTCTATAAGGATTTCTATTTCCGTAAGTCGTTTGCTGTTTTCTACAATATTTTCTACCGAAAGTGTAGGACTTAACAAGCTTTCTTCCAAATATTTTTTCTCTTTTTCCAGTACAGCTATTTCTTTTTCCAACTGCTCGTATTCGTATTTTTCTTTGTAGGAAACTTTTCTTTGCTCTACTTTTTTTACGGGAGTAGACTTCTCCTTTTTAATTGATTTTAATTCTTTCTGTTCCTGTTTTTGTTTCTCTCTAAATTCGGAATAACTACCATAAAAATCTTGTATCACACCATTTCCTTTAAATACAAACATGTGCTCGGTCAGTTTTTCCATAAAATACCTATCGTGAGATACAATTATCAAACAACCTTTAAAGTCCTCTAGAAACTCCTCTAACTTGGTAAGGGTTAGTAAATCCATATCGTTTGTTGGCTCATCCAAAATAAGGAAATTAGGATTTTTCATCAGTACCGTAAGTAGGTATAACCTCCTTAATTCTCCTCCACTTAATTTACTTACATAAGTGTATTGCATGTCGGGAGTAAACATAAAATGCTCTAACATTTGGGATGCCGAAATCTTACTTCCGTTTGCTAGTATTATTACATCTGCAATATTCTTTAAAACCTCTATTACTCTTTTGTCTTTTTTTACTTCTATTCCTCCTTGTGAAAAGTAGCCATACACTATGGTTTCTCCTACATTTACCTTTCCGCTATCTACCTTTTCTTTTCCAGTAAGTATGTTCAGGAAAGTACTTTTTCCTACTCCATTACTTCCTAGTATACCTATTCGTTCTCCTTTTTTAAAGGTATAGTCGAAACCATCTAAAATACAAAGGTCTCCATAGGATTTTCGGATGTTTTTAAGTTCCAAAATTTTACCACCCACCCTACTCATTTTTACTTCTAACTTCAATTCGGATTTCTTCCTTCCAGAATTTGCTTTTTCTTTTATCTTTTCGAAACTCTGCAAACGAGACTTTGATTTTGTAGTTCTTGCTTTTGGAGAACGCCTTACCCACTCCAATTCCTTTTTCATCAGCTTACCGGCCTTTTGTGTTTCTACACTAAAGTTATTTTCCCTTTCCTCTCTTTTTTCCAAAAAGTAAGAGTAATTTCCTTTGTGATGATATAATTCTCCATTTTCTAATTCTAATATATGGTTACAAACATTTTCCAGAAAGTAACGATCGTGGGTAACCATTAAAAGGGTTATTTTCTGCTGAGATAAATACTTTTCCAGCCACTCAATCATTTCTACATCTAGGTGATTGGTAGGCTCATCCAAGAGTAATACATCCGCTTCATCAATAAGTAAAAGGGAAAGGGACAACCTCTTTTTTTGTCCACCAGATAATTTTCCCACTTTCTGACTTAAATCGGTAATTTTAAATTTACTGAGAATTTGTTTTATCCTCCTTTCATAATCCCAAGCGGAGTACTGATCCATAAGTAAAGTAAGTTCCTCTACTTTTTTCTGGTTTGTTTCCGAAAAATCGTTGGTTTGATTTTCTACTGCTTTTTCGTATTCCAAAATTATTTTACTCACTCTACTTTGTGCCGAATCTACCAATTGTTGAATAGTTAAGCTCTCATCAAAATCGGAGTTTTGAGATAGATATCCTACTTCTATTCCTTTTCTTTGGGTTACCTCTCCTGCTGAGGACACATCTTTTCCGGCTATTATTTTTAATAAGGAAGATTTACCGGTACCGTTATTAGCTACTAAAGCCATTTTATTCCCTCTACTTAGTCCAAAGCTTAAATCTTCAAACAACACCCTCTCTCCATAGTCCTTTGCCAGATTTTCTACCGATATTAAATTCATATCGCAAAAGTAATTAATAAAACAGAGAGAATTATTTGTTGGGATATTTATTTATAAAATATGACAGGAATCAAAATAGAGTCAACTTTCATTGACTCTATTTATTATTTTTGGTCAATGAGTCACCACGTATAAGCTTCTTTAATTTGTTCATAGTTCAATGCTACTTTTTTACCTTTAATTTTCAGAGTTAAGGACATTGAATTTACCCTGAAAACAGTTCCAATATAGGTTCTATCTTTTGTATTAATCAACCTTACATCTTGACCAATATAAAAATTGTCCTTGTTATAAATATCCATATTCTTTTCTATATATTCTCCCACAATAACACTATTCACTTCAGTATTATTTTTCACTTCATTAATATCTTTATCCGTAAATTCTATTACATCAGCTGTTATAAAAACTTTATTTGACCATAATACCTAAAAAGTAAAATGATGATTTATTATCATAAGAAACATTTATTAAGCATTGATTACTTTTTAAATTCGCATTATTCTTTAAATTTGTCAGAGCTGTATTATTTAAACCCATTCCATGCAAATCTCCTCCTATTCCTAAAAAATAGGATTCAGCATGAGAACCCGAAACTGATTTTATATAATGAAAATTATCTGGTTGGTAATCAAAACTTGGTGTAACATACCCCTTTGATATGGAAACACAAGAACTAAAACAAATGCTTATAAATAGGACGGTAAATATGTTTAGTAAGTTAATATTTTTTTCATAATTCATAATTTTAAATAATGCCTACTCTATTTGCTTTTCGGTTATCACATAAAAAAAGCAACTCCCTACTCGGAAGTTGCTCTTTATTTTATCTGTACTCTAACAGAAAATAAAAGAGTTGGCAATTGTACTATACTATATATTGGTTTGTTATTCACAGAGCTAATATAGTAAAAAAATACAAGGTCATTCTGAATTTATTTCAGAATCTTTTTGAATAGATCCTGTCAGGATAACAATTTAATTAAGAAAATAAGCAGCTCAACAGATAAACATCTATTCTACTATCAGTTTCTTTTCCACCGTTCCATCTTTGTAAATATTTAAGTAAGGAATGTTCTTTTGAGGCACACATTCTCTTCCTAATAAATCGGCGGTTTTAAGTAATGTTTTATCTGTATTATTTGGAGTATTTATAGCGTTAACTCCCGACAAATCGAGTGTTTTGTAAATAATAGAATGACCACTGTTGTATTTGTAAACAAAATGAAATTTCCCATTGGAATATTCAATATCTGGCAGCATTTTATGTCCTACTGCATTTGAATCCGACATTTCAATAGAACCTCCAATATTACTTGCTCCATCAGTTGTGTAGGACAAATAACAAGCGTTATTTCCACTCCTACTATCTTGCCATACAATTCCCAATGTATTACCCTTTCCTGCTACTTCTACCTTATCTTGCAGTCCTGGGCCAATTTCATCAATTGTTCGGTAATAATCATTTTGCAAATTATAGGAGTTCACATTGGTATAATAAACTTGATGTATTCCAGTTGCTCCACTTCTA
Source organism: Flavobacteriales bacterium (assembly GCA_018647945.1). GTDB lineage: Bacteria > Bacteroidota > Bacteroidia > Flavobacteriales > BACL11. The sequence goes on from JABGSE010000066.1 coordinate 18,671, forward strand.
CTTGCTACCAAAATAGAATCACCATTTATCACCCCATTTGGAGAGGATGTAGGACAAGAAGGAATACTCCAATTCAAATCGTCCAAATCCTGATATGAAGTAAAAGTAAGTCCCCCATCAGTAGATTTGGAAATATAAGTATTTCGTACATTACTAACATCATTTCTGAAAAGTAAATAGACATTATTTCCTTGTGTTACAATAGTTGATTTACAACAATCGCAGGGCTCACCTGGAGAAATAGCAGAAGCATCTACTCCACCCAAAAATGTAGTTCCATAATCTGTAGAAATATTTACCATTTGCTCCCAATCAGTCCAGGTAGATGAAGATTGCATATAAGTAACTATAGGGTTTCCATCATCCTTTACCGCAACATTTGGCATGGTATATTTAAAACTATTATCGTTAGGAGAAACCCTAACAGTATCGGAAAAAGTAAGTCCTCCATCAAAGGATTTTTTTATCATAATAGCGTCATTACTATAAGCTCCACATATAAAGGTAATGTAAATCGTATCTCCTTTAGCGGCAATTTCTGGGCCAATAAATCCTGTAGGATCCAAATCAGGACTTACCACATCCGTGGGAATTGAAAAAGTTCCACCTCCAGTTCCTCTACTTATTTTTATAGATTGATTTGACCCTTCTTTAAACCAAATAACTACAGGGATATCGTTTGCAGTTATCGCCATTCTGGGTCTTCCGTAACCCATAGTATCGTTACTTATTATTGTTTCTGCACTAAAGTTAATTTGTGAAAATGATATTGTAGAAAGTAATGTTGCTAAGATAAATAGTATTCGTTTCATAATTTTAATTTCGCTAAAGGCAGTAAATTATTTCCTTCTTCTGTTTACTCCTATATCCCCTCTTGTTTTTGGTTTTTTGTATTTTACTCTTCTCTCTTTTCTCCATTTATCCCTATCATTTACCTTTAGGTTTTTCTCTTTTTTATCATGAAAAGAAGCTCCTACTTCTACCTTTTTTACATTTCGATAAAAGTTTTTACCATTTGCTTTATGTTCTTCTTCTGTGAGTTGTTGTGTTACTTCCACTGCTTCAGGTATTTTTAATTCTGGGATAACAACATTCATTAAATCTTCTATATATTCTTTATTTTTCTCCTCTCTCTCTGTGAAAAACAAAATAGATTTCCCTTCTTCTTCCGCTCTCCCTGTTCTACCAATCCGGTGCATGTAGTTTTCTGGGTAAATAGGAGTATCAAAATTGATAACATGTGATATCTTGTCCAAATCCAATCCCCTAGCAACAATGTCGGTTGCAACAAGTATTCTACAAGTCCCTTCATCATATTTCTTTATAGATCTAAACCTATAATTTTGTGATTTATTAGAATGTATAACCGCTATGTCCTTCACAAAAAACTCCTCTAAAGCTTCAAATAATTTATCTGCAATTTTCTTAGAAGAAACAAAAACCAAAACCTTTTTCATCTCCTCTTTATCTTTTAATAAATAAGACAATAAATTTACTTTTGTGTAGTAATTAGGTACCGCATATTTAGTTTGAGATATATTATCCAAAGGAGTACCACTCAATGCAATCTGTATTGTTTCTGCTTTACTAAAATAAGAGTTAATCAGTAACTCTACTTCTTCCGTCATGGTTGCAGAAAACATTACATTTTGTCTTTTTTCAGGAAGTAACTCAAAAATATTTATCAGTTGATGACGGAATCCTAAATCTAACATTACATCTACCTCATCAATCACTAATTTCTTAACTCCTTTTAATTGCAAAGCTCTACAAAGTGCCAAATCGTATAATCTACCAGGAGTAGCCACTATTACATCTGCTCCATCTTGCAACATTATTTTCTGGGTATTCATGTGAGTACCACCATAAACACCAATAATTCTGCATGTAATATACTCGGTTAAACCCTTGAGAGTTTCTACAACTTGAGCCACTAACTCTCTGGTAGGAACTAAAATTAAAATTCTTGGATTATTCTGATTGGAATAGCTTAATTCTTGTAAAAGGGGTAAACAGTAAGCTATGGTTTTACCTGTACCAGTTTGCGCTATACCTACTAAATCTTTACCTCCTAGTATTTTAGAAAAAGTTTCCTCCTGTATAGGTGTTTGTTTTTCAAATCCTAAATCGGAAATTGCATTTTGTAATTGATTGCTTAAGTTTATTTCTGAAAAATTACTCATTTGGCTATTATTATTCTGCAAAAATAGCAATAAGATTCTAGTAGAGCTTATTCAATAACAATTTTCTTTTCAACTTCCCCATTATCGAATAAATAATAAAGTAATGTATTCTTTTTAAAAAGAGTTTTTCTACCTAAAATATCTGTGATTCTAATTATTTTCTTTTCTACATTAATTGTAGGAATGGAAGTAGAGAAACTTAAGTTTATCTCAGAGCTAACAGTTTCCGATACACAAGAGTCATTTGTAAAAACAGATAGAGTAACCGTATAAGTTCCTGGGAAATCATAAGTATGCAAAGGATTTTCATCAATAGATACTTGTCCATCTCCAAAATCCCATACTACACTTTCATAATTGGAAGATAGGTTCATAAAACTTACACTATCCCCTATTTGATTATAAGTAAAATCGGCATTAAATATATTCCAAATTGATAAACTATCTAAAACCGTATTAGATGCAATATCCTGCAAAAAAGAAGCCGTTACAGTATCTATACCATTTGGAATATAAGTAGTACCTAGAGGACTATTCTTAAAAATAGAAGCATAAAAAGTACAAGCCGACAAATAAGTACCATATACAGAAGGATGACTATTGTCAGGAGAATACAGATTTAATGTTGAATCTTGTGAGATAGATTCTTTCCATGCCATTCCCACAGGAGAACAAGATGCATCATGAGTAAAACTAAAGTCCAAATATCGTAATCTAAGTTGCTGTTGCATTCCTAAATAAGTACAAACTGGAGGCCAAGGTGCACAATTAGAAGCATCCCCATACTTTCTTCCCCAAGTCATAAAAAACATTGGATCTATACAAGTGGAATTATTTTCAATAATATCAATTAGTGATTGCACGGCAGGGTAAACATTTGTATTTACATAATTTGTTGAAAGAGATGGCTCCTGAGATTGGGCTTGCAAAACCACATAATCCCATACTTGCTGATTTATTTTGGATATAGTTGTAGTATTTGTAGCATGCATACCAAAAGAAGCTCCTCCAGGAGTTGAACTTTCATAATTTAAAGTATCCCCAAAGCTCAGTGCTATTTGTTTAACCATTTCTGGTAAATCATTATAAAAAGTGTAGGAATTCCCTACAAAAAGAACATCCTTTGTTTGTTGAGAAAAAATAAATAATGGAATTAAAGTTAATATGAAAATTAACTTTCTCATTATTCAATAATTATTTTCTTCTCCACACTCCCATCATCATAAATATAAAATAGAGTAATGTTTTCTGTAGGATTTACTTCTCTACCTAAAACATCAACTATCTTAATTAAAGTTCTCTTATTTTCTGAAATTATTTCATCAATTGCAGTTGGTGGAAAAGATGTAATTTGGAATTTATCAAAACCACCTTCAACCCAATGACCTCCTAATGCATCCCAATCTGCAGTCTCTACAATCACTTGCATATTAGCAGTAAGTGGTATATATTGTGTTAATTCAAAGTTCCTAAAATTCCATTGTCCCATATCGGGAGAATTTGATGTCATTGTCTCCAATACTACAGTAGTACTTCCATTTGTAATACTAACAGTTAACGAATCATCAGCAGGAGAACCACCTCCCCATCCACCTCCTCCATTGGAGAACCAAGAATGATAGGACAAATAGTGTTGATTAGAATTTGACAAATCAAATACAGGAGAAGTTAAGATAGTATTAAAATCATCAACATCATTACTTCCAACTTGTCCTCCTGCATCTAAGCCAGTTACATAAGCATGTTCAAAACAGTCTGAATTAATATCATTCTCAGGATTATAATCTAATCCTTGAGAAGATGTCCCTTCAGGATCTCCTCTCTCCCATCTACCAGGATCAGAAGTTGTAATACCTCCACTTATATTCCATCCAAAATCAAAAGTAAAATCATCATAATAACCCTCAGTTAAAGTAATAACTATATTATTTGTTCCATCAATATATTCATTATCGCATGAAGTAACATATCCCCATTGTCCTGCAATTACTTCATAACTTCCTTCAAACATAGTATTAATACTAAAATCACCATTATTATCAGAAGTAAAGGTGTAATTAAAATCATTATTATAAATTAATATTTCTGCATTAGGAATACCAGTACCATTAATATCAATAACCATACCAGTAGCAGTAAAAGAAGCTAATGGCACAAGCTGAGCATCTACTACAGTTACTACTCCTGCAACAAGATTTGCAGAAATTGTATCAGGCAAATAACCAGCTTTAGAAAAAACAATATCATAAGTGGTAGGATCTGCAGTACCAGAAACATAATCTCCAGAAAGATTAGTAGTTGATAGATTGGGAATGACCGTATTTAGAATCTCTACATTAACACCAATTAAAGGAGATGATGTATTTGCATCAGTTACATTTCCCTCTAAGTAAGATGCCTGAGAAAAGCTTCTTTCAAAAACAAGTAACTGACCATTACCATTAGAAGCAGAATTAATATCAGTAGAAATTATTAATCCTGAAGGAAGAAAAGGATAA
>JABGSE010000067.1 GCA_018647945.1 Flavobacteriales bacterium
GCATTAAATGCAAAAATTATAGTTAATGAGAGTAAAAGTTTTTTCATGATTTTTATTTTTAAAATTAGATAGCGAATTTACAATTTTTATCATTATAAATCAGTTATTTATTTATTAATTTATTCAAAGTTTTTCTTACTTTTGAAAAATGCAAGAAAAAAAGATTAAGGATTTTAACTCTTATAAAAAGGAGTATGAAAGAAGTGTAAAATTCCCAGAAAAATTCTGGGAAGAGAAGGCGAATAATTTTCTTTGGAAAAAGAAATGGGATAAAGTATTAAGTTGGGACTTTACAAAACCAGATGTAAAATGGTTTATAGGTGGTCAGCTCAATATCACTGAAAATTGTTTAGACAGACATCTTGAAAAAAGAGGAAGTCAAATTGCTATAAAGTGGATATCAAATAATACTGACGAACCAAATAGAGATCTTTCTTATTCCCAGTTACATAAAGAAGTTTGTAAATTTTCAAATGTTCTGAAAAAAAATGGAGCAAAAAAAGGAGATAGAATCTGCTTGTACATGCCAATGGTCCCCGAACTTGCTATTGCTGTTTTGGCCTGTGCCAGAATAGGAGCTATTCATTCTGTTGTATTTGCTGGATTTTCTGCAAAATCTTTATCGGACAGAATTAATGATGCAAATTGTAATATTTTGATAACTGCTGATGGTGCTTTCAGAGGAGATAAAATCACTCCTCTTAAACATATTTCGGATGAAGCAATGCAAAATACTCCTTCAATAGATAAATGTATTGTACTGAAAAGTACAAATTCTGATATTAATATTAAAAGCGGGAGAGATGTATGGTGGAAAGATGAAATGGAGAAAGTAGATAAAAATTGTACGGCAGAAACTATGGATTCAGAAGATCCTTTATTTATATTATATACCTCTGGATCTACCGGAAAACCTAAAGGAATAGTTCATTCTATAGCAGGATATATGGTTTATACAGAATTCTCTTTCCGAAATGTTTTTCAGTATAATGAGGGAGATGTTTATTGGTGTACTGCCGATATTGGTTGGATTACCGGACATTCTTATATTGTGTATGGACCACTTTTATCTGGAGCAACTACTATAATGTTTGAAGGAGTACCAACTTACCCAGATGCAGGGAGATTTTGGAAAATTGTAGAAGAAAATAAAGTAAATATATTTTATACTGCTCCAACTGCTATTCGTTCCTTAGAAGCAAAAGGAATGGAATTTGTAACTCCATATGATTTATCTTCTCTAAAAGTTTTAGGTACCGTTGGAGAACCTATAAATGAAGATGCGTGGCATTGGTACGATAAAGAAATTGGAAATGAAAATTGCCCAATTGTTGACACTTGGTGGCAAACAGAAACCGGAGGAATAATGATATCTAATTTGGCAGGAGTTACACCATCTAAACCATCTTTTGCAACTCTACCCTTGCCCGGAATTCAAGCTTGTTTAATAGATGAAAACGGAAAAGAGTTAGAAGGAAATTCTGTGGAGGGTAAACTCTGTATTGAATTCCCTTGGCCTTCCATGGCTCGTACTATTTATGGAGACCATAATAGATTTAGAGAGACTTATTTTTCTGCTTTTAAAAATAAATATTTTACTGGTGATGGAGCTTTAAGAGATGAAAATGGAATGTACAAAATTACGGGAAGGGTAGATGATGTACTGATTGTATCCGGACATAATTTGGGAACAGCAGAAATTGAAAGCGCAATGGACGAATACGAAAATGTTTGCGAAACAGCAATTGTTAGTTTCCCTCATGCTATAAAAGGAAATGGAGTTTATGCTTTTGTTATTTGTCATGAAGAAGCAGGAAATCCTGATGTACTGAGAAAAGAGATTAATGATTTGGTTACAAAAATTGTTGGTCCTATTGCAAAAGCTGACAAAATTCAGTTTGTTTCGGGTCTTCCAAAAACACGCTCTGGAAAAATAATGAGAAGAATTTTAAGAAAGATTGCTTCAGGAGATTCGGAAAATTTAGGAGATACAAGTACTCTTTTAGATCCCTCAGTTGTGGAGGAAATTAAATTAGGTTCACTCTAATTTCTTTATAAAACAATTGCTTATTTTTACGCCTTAATAAAAAAAAAGAATGTCAGATAGTTTAATAATAATCCCTACTTATAACGAAAAGGAAAACATAGAGAAGATAATCAGAAAGGTTTTCTCTTTAGAAAAAGATTTTCATATTTTAGTAATTGAAGATGGTTCTCCTGATGGTACCGCAAATATTGTAAAGAAATTACAAAAGGAATTTACAACTAATTTACACATAGAAGAAAGGTCGGGGAAACTTGGTTTGGGAACGGCTTATATTCACGGATTTAAATGGGCTCTTAAAAGAGATTACCAATTTATTTTCGAAATGGATGCCGATTTTTCTCACAATCCAGACGATTTAATCAGACTGTATAATGCTTGCGCAAGTGATGGAGGAGAGGTTGCAATTGGCTCACGATATATAAGTGGAGTAAATATTGTAAATTGGCCAATGACCAGATTATTAATGTCATTTTTTGCATCCAAATATGTGAAGTTAATTACTAGGATGCCTATTCATGACGCAACTGCCGGTTTTAAATGTTATAAAAGAGAAGTTTTAGAAACAATTAAGTTTAATAAAATTCAGTTTGTAGGTTATGCTTTTCAGATTGAAATGAAATTTAAGGCTTGGAAATACGGATTTAATGTAGTGGAAATTCCAGTAATTTTTACAGACCGAACTGAAGGGAATTCAAAAATGAGTGGAGGTATTTTCAGAGAAGCAGTTATTGGAGTTATTCAGATGAAAATAAAAAGTTTTTTCAGGAAATTTGAGAAATAATGTACACGATTATTAGAAATGCTTCTATAGTAAATGAGGGAAAAATATTTATCTCAGATGTACTTATTGAAGATGAGAAAATAAAACTAATTTCCGATATTATAAGTGTAGAAGCGGATGTTGTAATTGATGCTAAAGGAAAATATTTAATTCCTGGAGTTATTGATGATCAAGTTCATTTCAGAGAACCAGGACTTACCCACAAAGCGAATATTTACACCGAAAGTAAATCTGCTATTGCTGGAGGAATTACTTCCTTTATGGAAATGCCAAATACCAATCCGCAAGCGTTAACACAAGAATTACTAGAAGAAAAATTTAAAATTGCAGAAGGGAATTCCTTATCAAACTTCACTTTTTTTATGGGAGTATCTAATAATAATTTGGAGGAGGTTTTGAAAACCGACCCAAAAACAGTGGGTGCAATTAAAATATTTATGGGTTCTTCTACAGGAGATATGTTGGTGGACGATATAAATGTTTTGGAAGAAATATTTGAAACATCTCCTATGTTGATTGCAGTGCATTGTGAAGATGAAGATACAATTACAGAAAATACTAAAAAAGCAAAACTAAAATATGGAGAGAAAGTTCCAATTTCGGAACATCCAAATATAAGAAGTGCGGAAGCCTGTTATAAATCGAGTTCTATGGCGGTAGCACTTGCCAAAAAACACAATAGCAGATTGCATGTTTTTCATCTTTCTACGGAAAAAGAAATTTCACTTTTTGATAATAGTATTCCATTAAAAGAGAAAAGAATTACTGCTGAGGTTTGTATTCATCACCTTTGGTTTGATGAAAGTGATTATCAGGAAAAAGGAACCCTTATAAAATGGAATCCTGCGGTAAAAAAGAAATCGGATAAAGAAGCATTGTTCCAAGCACTATTAGATAATAAGTTAGATGTAATAGCCTCCGATCACGCTCCGCATACTTTTGAAGAAAAAAGTAACTCTTACTTTAATGCTCCTTCTGGTGGGCCTTTGGTTCAGCACTCTCTTCCTGCAATGTTAGAATTTTACAAAAAAGGTAAAATCTCTTTGGAAAAAGTAGTGGAAAAAATGTGTCATAATCCTGCTATTTGTTTTCAGATTGAAAAAAGAGGATTTGTAAAAGAAGGATATTTTGCAGATTTGGTTTTAGTAGATTTAGAAAAATCGTGGGAAGTAACAAAAGAAAATATTTTATACAAATGTGGATGGTCTCCTTTTGAAGGACAAATATTTAACTCTACCATTACGCATACTTTTGTAAACGGACATATCGCCTTTGAACACGGCTGTTTTGACGAGAGTAAAAAGGGACAAAGACTAAAATTTAACAGATAAAAAAAGACACCCATTGGATGTCTTCTTATTAATTTTTAGAGTTTGTGATTACTCAGCAGACTCTTCTTCAACAGCAACTTCTTCAGTAACTTCTTCAACAGCAACTTCTTCAGTAACTTCTTCAACAGCAACTTCTTCAGTAACTTCCTCAGTAGCACAACAAGAGTGATCTTCTACACATTCCTCTCCAGCTTGGCATCCAATTTTAGCATCATCTCCACCAGAACAAGCAGTAAAAGCGAACATCACTCCAACTACTAATAAATACATTAATTTTTTCATCTTATAATTTTATAGGTTAATAATTAGAGCAAATATAACAGAAATAAAGATATATTTGTACTATGAAACTAAAGAATTTAATAATTTTTCTACTTCTGTTTTCTTGTGGATTAAAAACGGATGAAATTAAAAATGAAAATATAATTTCAAAAAATGAATTCACAAAAATTTTGATTGATATTCATCTTGCAGAAGCTGATTTTGAATTGAATAAAGTAAATAACGCAACAAGAGCGCTTGATGATTTAAAAGAAGAGTATTCTAAAATATACAAAGATTACAATATTGATGAAAATATTTTTTCTAAAACACTTTCATATTATTCGGAACGGCCCGCAGAATTAGAAGAAATTTATTTGGAAATGCTAGAAGAGTTGAATTTTAAAAGAGAACAATTACACTAGTTATTATATAAAAACCACTTACAATATTTTGTTACACTTTCCTGAATTGGAGTAAATTTATATGCAATTGCATTCTTAATTTTTTGGGTAGAATAACTATTGTTTTTCATTGCAGAATTTGCAGTTTCTTTTGTAAGTAGAGGATTCCTTCCCGTGATAAAAGAAATGATAAATTCCAGTCTCCAAGCTATTCCTTTTAAAAGAGGAGTTACTTTTATGGTTGCTTTTTTATTTCCAAATCCTTCTGCTATTAAATCAAATAGAGTTCGGAATTTCATATTTGCTCCGTTTACAATAAATCGTTCATTTTTAATGTCGGATTGTAAAAGTAAAATAGCGCAATTTGCAACATCTATCACATCAACATATCCTGTACTTCCTGTTGTGTAAAATTTTAATCCTTTATAAAGTTTTGTAAATATTTGGGAACTTCCTTTTGTCCAATCTCCAGGCCCTAAAATTACGGATGGATTTATAATTACTACATCTATTCCTTCTTGTGAAGCGCGCCAAACTTCTTGCTCGGAATAATATTTTGAAAGGGAATAGTTACTTTCTTTTTTACTAACTCTGAAGTAGCAATTTTCATCTACCATTTCTGTTGTAGAATTTCTCCCTAAAGAAGCAATAGAACTGATATAAGAAACTTTTTTAATTCCCATAGAAATGGCAATATTCATAATATTTTCTGTTCCTTTTACATTTATTTTATGCATCAAATCGACATCTTCATTATTAAAAGAAACCATAGCAGCTGCATGAATTATGGTGTCACAATTCTGCATAGCAGCTTCCAAAGAAGGAATATCGTTTACATCTCCTTCTTCCCAAAAAATAGAATGGAAAAGTGATTCCGCATTATAATGTATAAACACATCTTTGCAAACCTCCAAAGAACTGCTACTTCTTTTAAGAGCTTTAAAAGGGATATTATCTTGAGATAATTTTAGTAAAATGTGAGATCCGACTAGTCCTGTTCCTCCTGTAATAAATATCATAAAGCAAAGATAAAAGATTAGACATTAGATGAGAGATATTAGAGTATAGATTTAAAAATTTGTCTATTTTTGACAAAAATTATAACAAATGAACTTTATATCAGAATTAAAATGGAGAGGAATGATACACGATATCATGCCTGGGACAGAAGAACAATTTGAAAAGGAAATAACTTCTGCTTATATTGGATTTGACCCAACAGCCGATTCTTTACATATCGGAAGTTTAGTGCAGATTATGATTTTGGTGCATTTACAAAGATGCGGACACAAGCCTTTTGCCTTAGTTGGTGGTGCTACTGGAATGGTAGGAGATCCTTCAGGAAAAAGTAAGGAACGTAATTTACTGGATGAAAAAACCATAAACCATAACTTAAGTTCGGTACAGAAACAGTTGGAACAATTTTTGGATTTTGACTGTGGAGAAAGCTCTGCAGAGGTTGTAAATAATTACGATTGGTTTAAGGAATTTAATTTTTTGGATTTTATCCGTGATGTTGGAAAGCATATGTCGTTGAATTATATGCTGGCGAAAGATTCTGTAAAAAGTAGATTGGAAACTGGAATGAGTTTTACTGAATTTTCGTACCAATTGGTGCAAGGTTATGACTTTTACTGGCTTTGGAAAAATAAAAATTGCAAGGTACAATTAGGTGGGTCTGACCAGTGGGGAAATATTGTAAGCGGTACAGAACTTATCAGAAGAAAGGGAGAGGGGAAAGCATATGCGGTAACCACTCCATTAATTCAGAAAGCAGATGGAGGTAAGTTTGGAAAAACAGAAAGTGGAAATGTGTGGTTGGACAAAACAAAAACATCTCCTTACAAATTTTACCAATTTTGGTTGAATGCTACTGATGAAGATGCCAAAAACTACATTAAGATTTTCACTCTTTTATCGCAAACAGAAATAGAAAATTTAATTGCAGAACATGATGTAACTCCTCATTTAAGGATTTTACAGAAAGCAATTGCGGAGGAAGTAACTACAAGAGTGCACAGCAAACAAGATTTGGAAATGGCAATAAATGCTTCCTCTATTTTGTTTGGAAAATCAACTGCTGAAGATTTGAAATCTTTAGATGAAGGCACTTTCCTTTCTGTATTTGAAGGTGTACCTCAGTTTACCATAAGTAAATCTGATTTGGACTTAGGTATTTTGGATATAGTAGCAGAAAAAACACAAATATTTGCATCAAAAGGAGAAGCGAGAAGAATGATTTCCTCAAATGCGGTAAGTATTAATAAAGAAAAAATTACTGAAGATTTTCAGATTACTTCAAATGACTTATTGAACGGAAAATATATTTTAGCACAAAAGGGTAAAAAGAACTATTTTTTAATTATTGTTTCTTAATCTTTTTCAAAGATTTTCCCAACTCTTTGTATTTTTGACTTCCAAACATAATGTTGGTACCATTATTCAAAAATACTTTTACTCCTTTGTTTCCACTTACATTATAGGCCTTTCCTTTAAATCCGTATCTAATTCCCCAACCTCCATATTCTTTTAGTGGGGAGTATTCCATTGCTTTACATTTTTCAATATCTTCTAACTTTATAGTGTGCGCTTTAAAATGAAAAGGGAAAAATTGATAATGTAAACCCTCACTACTTACTTTTATTCTTAGTTGGAAAAGAAAAAACAGTAGAGGAAGTAATAATCCTATTAATACATAATAATAATTTATTGGGTTATCATCAAACGGACCAAAAGCCATAATAGGAAAGGAGAGTAAAATAACCCACAACCACCATTGTGTAAATTTCTGATTTTCTTCAAATAGGTATTTCATTACTTCATTAATTTTATTGCTTCCATAATATTAGTAGTTGGCAACTGACAAACTTTGTTTTCGCAAACATAAATCATAGTTGTTCCTTCTACATATTTCCCTTGTAAAAGTTCCAAATCACTTTCTCCAAAACTACCAATAAATAATGTGTTCGGATTATATTTTTTGTTCAATTCCATAGTTTTATTATGCGCGTCTTTTCCAACAATCGCAATTTCATAATAAGGATTTATAACTTTTAACATTAAAGAAGCATAATTTGCATATCCGGATGCATAACTATCCATCTCAGGTTTTACATTGTTAAGCATTTTTATACTCATCTGTTTGTAATTTTCATTATCCAAAATAGTTCCCAAATCAAATAGTGAATTTGCCATTACAGAGTTTGA
>JABGSE010000068.1 GCA_018647945.1 Flavobacteriales bacterium
AACTATTCTTTTCTCTACTGTTCCATCATCATAGATGTAAAAGAGAGGTTGGTTGGTTTGTTTTGTTTCTCTTCCTAATAGGTCTGTTACTTTAAGAAGCTCTTTGTTTGTAGTGTGTTCTTGTATTGATGATGGTGGTGGGCAATTAGTACTGAAATAGTGTTGAGAGTCTATATCTGTCCAATTAGAAGTTGACCAAGTGGGGTCATCAACATTAATGCAGGAAAGGATAGGATTATTTTGAGCAGAAAAATGAGTGAGATTTGTATTATTTCCATTAGTCACATTAAGAAAGGATAGTTGATTATTCTCACACCATAATGATGTTAAATTTATATTTGAACTTAAATCTAATAACTCTAAATTATTATTTCCACAAACTAATAGAGATAATTCACTGTGATTAGACAAATCTAAACTAGTTAAATTATTATTATGGCATACTAAATCAATTATCTGAGAGAAGAAAGGAAAATTTATAGAACTAATTTGATTTCCAGAACATCCTAGATATTCTAAATAAAAATTATTTGTCAAATCTAAAGAGGTTATTAAATTATTATAACACATGAAGATGTGAAGATCAAAATTATTACTTACATCAATTGTAGTCAAAAAATTGTCATGACATGGAAACCAATGCAGCAGAATATTTTGACTAACATCTATAGAAGACAAAAGATTATTTGAGCAATTTAACCCTTCTAAAAAAATATTGTTAGAAACATCTAAAGTTGTTAATTGATTGTTAGAACAATACAGAGCACGTAATGAATCATTTTGATTTACATCAAGACTTGAAAGATTATTGGTTGTGCAATCTAAATAATTTAAAAAGATATTCTGATTTATGTCAAGACTTGAAAGATTATTATCGTTACAAGCTAATTCTTCTAAAAAAATATTCTGAGTTATATCAATACTAATTAATTGATTTGAATAACAGTAAAGATATTCTAATGAGTAAAACCCCTCTATTCCTGTTAGATCAGAAATATTTTGATTACTAACATCTAAATTAGTTACCATATAAATATTAGAATTTAAAACATAATCATCATTAGGTATTCCATTTCCCATTCCATTTGATTCTAAATAATCTTCAAAATTATCATCAGGCACATAAGTTTGTTGTCCAAACCCAATCAAAGGCACACATAGTAATAGTAGTAATAGTTTTTTCATAATTTTATTCTAAAGTCAATAAAGCTGCTTTATAAGAATCTAACCCCAATCCACAAATTACTGCCTTGCAATTCTCGGACAAAAGAGATTTTTTTCTAAAATCTTCTCTTGCATATATATTCGAAATATGTACTTCTATTACTTGCGTTTCAATTGCTTTTACACAATCAGTAATAGCTACAGAAGTATGCGTATAACCACCCGCATTTAGTAAAATACAATCATACGAAAATCCAACTTCTTGTAATTTATCAATCAACTCCCCTTCTACATTGCTCTGAAATTGTTCTAATTCCAAATTAGGAAACTCTTCTACTAATTTTTTAAAATACTCATCAAAAGAAATATTCCCGTAAATAGATTTTTCTCTTACACCTAATAAGTTTAAATTTGGACCGTTAATAATTATAACTTTCATTACCGCTAAATTACACAAATGAGTTGGGAAAAATCCATAAAAGAATTTAAAAGTTATCTGAAGATTGAGCGTTCTCTTTCGGATAACACTATTGACTCTTACTTAAGAGATGTACAAAAACTTGCCAAATTCTCAGTTGATAAAGATTTAAATGAACTTAAAATAACAAAATCAGAAATAAAAGAATTTATATTAAGCATCAACAAAGAAGGAATTTCTGCCCGTTCGCAAAGCAGAATAATTTCCGGAATTAAAGCTTTTTACAAATACCTTATTCTGGAAGATTATATTACCGTAAACCCAATCGAACTTATTGAAAGCCCGAGAATTGGAATGAAACTACCAGATACCTTATCCGTTTCGGAAATTGATTCTCTTATTTCTGCAATCGATTTATCTCACCCACAAGGAGAAAGAAACAGAGCCATTTTGGAGGTATTATACAGTTGCGGACTCAGGGTTTCCGAACTTACCAACTTAAAGCTATCTAACATCCGATTTAAGGAAGGATATGTAAAAGTAGTAGGAAAGGGAAATAAAGAACGATTTGCCCCAATTGGAGGTATTGCCATTAAGTTTCTGAAAATTTACCTAAAGGAAATAAGAACTCATCAAGATATAAAAAAGGGAAGTGAAGATATTGTTTTCCTTAACAGAAGAGGGAAACAACTGACAAGAGTGATGATCTTTACAATAATAAAGGATTTGTCCATAAAAATAGGAATGAAAAAGAAAATTAGTCCTCATACTTTTCGTCATTCCTTTGCAACACATTTAATAGAAGGAGGTGCCGATTTGCGTGCAATTCAAGAAATGTTAGGACACGAGAGTATTACTACTACCGAAATATATACCCATCTAGATAGAGAGTACTTAAGAGATGCTATTCTTCAATTTCATCCAAGATCATAAATGCTGTTAAAACATAACATTTTAAAACTTTACCTTTTAAAAGGATTTTTATGGTTTATGGTTGCAATGCCAATAATCGTTTTATTCTTTCAGGAAAACGGACTTACACTAATGGAGGTGATGATTTTGCAATCTGTCTATTCGTTAACAGTTGCGATTACTGAGATTCCTTCCGGTTATCTAGCGGATTATTTTGGTAGAAAGAACTCAATAATTTTGGGTACAATATTTATCTTTTTTGGATATTTAATTTTTTCTAATTACAGTGGTTTTGAGATATTTATTTTAGCAGAATTCCTTGTAGCTATTGGAGGAAGTTTAATGTCTGGAGCAGATTCTGCAATAATGTACGATACACTTTTGGAAATTAATCAGGAAAAACAATACACAAAAGTGGAAGGCAAAACATATGCAATTGGTAATTTTTCAGAAGCTATTGCAGGATTAATTGGTGGTTTTTTGGCAACAAGTTCATTATTATTACCAGTACAAATACAAGCCTCCATCCTATTTTTCTGTATTCCAATTGCAGTTAGCTTGGTAGAACCATCTTTACACAAAGAAAATAAAATAGAAAAAGGATTTAAATCTGTATTAAAAGTAGTAAAACACTCTTTGTTTGAAAATGTAAAACTAAGATGGCTCATTATTTATTCCTCCATAATGGGAGTCGCTTCTTTGTCAGCAGCATGGCTTGCTCAACCCTTTTTTAAGAGTTTAGATATTCCACTGTTTTATTACGGAATTTTATGGGCTGCCTTAAATATAACTGCCGGAATAAGTTCTTACTCATCACACAAAACAGAAGAAAAATACAATACTAACAACTTACGCTCCAAACTAGGACTATTTATGTCTATCTCATTTTTAATGGTCTATTTTCTACCCAACTATTTCGGACTTATTTTTATATTTATAATCTACTACTTAAGAGGGGTTGTTACGCCATTATTAAAAAATCAGATAAATATAAACACTACATCTAATGTGAGAGCTACCGTGATGTCGGTAAGGAGTTTTGTACTCAGAATCTCATTTGCTATTGTAGCTCCTATTTTAGGGTATTTGGCTGACAATAATGGGTTAGAAGACTCTTATCTTATTTTATCGGTTCTGATAATTTGTGTAAGTACAATCTCAGTAATTGGACTAAAAAAAGGAAGTGTGTTATCTTGATACACTAACTGAATTATCTGTTTTTACAATAATATAACTTCCGTAACTATAAACTGTTATGCCATCTCTACTCGATTCTTTTGAAATATAATCTACTGGCTCAGTTGTAAAAGATGAAATAGTTAAAACAAGTCCTACAATAATTGATAGAAGACCCACATATGCTAATACTTTTTGTGTTTTCATAATATTTATTTTGATGTAAATATATAAAAAATATTTACTGTCAAGTTTAACAGATTTGAAAATTATCTTAAAATTTCAAATTCCACTCTTCGATTCTCACTTTTATCTTTCAATTAAATTTCTTTTTAACTTTTAATTAAATGAGGATTAGCAAATAATATAGATTATTAATTGAAAAAAAACTATTTATTTTTTAAAGTAATTTTTAAATTATATTACTTAAAAAATCTGTTTTTAGAAACTTTAGATATAGGATTACAACCTATACCCTTTTTACATGATTACAGCAATCTTTCAAACTAAAAATTGTGCAAACTGATCTAAATAACCACTTCCAACATATCAGTAAACCTTGTAGTATAACAAGGAGATAATTTCTCTTGTTTTAATTTCCATTTTCTGCCAGAACCTTGAACGGCAAGTTTAACTTTATCTCTTCCCATCTTTCTATTTATGGTATCAACTACAAAGTTTACTTCTCTCCTCTTGTCTCTATCCACACTACCAAATAAAGATAATTGAACTTGACTTTCAGGGACAGTTCTACCAACAATAACTCCTGCTTTCTTATAGATACAATCCGAACGGTATATCTGTTTTAATCCCTTTAAAGCAAACTTTACTATTTCCAAACTATCATTTGTAGGAACATCCAAATGAAACACTCTATAAGGATGATATTGTTTTGTTTGGGGTTTGAACGGATTCGTATTTAAAAACACACTTATTGTAGAACAACAACTCTTCTCCTTTCTCAGTTTTGTAGCACAAGTATTAGCGTGAGAACTAACAGCTTCTTTCAGTTTACTCAACTCCTTTATCTCTGTTCCGAAAGAACGAGCAGTACAGATGTTCTTCTTTCTTTGTGTGGT
>JABGSE010000069.1 GCA_018647945.1 Flavobacteriales bacterium
ACGAGAATTAGAAATGCTCAGAAAGCAGGACATAAAGTAGTTGATGTTCCTGCATCAAATATGAAAAAATCTATAACCGAAATTTTATTCGATAAAGGATATATTTCAAGTTATAAATTTGAAGATGATGTAAATCATCAAGGTAATATTAAAATTGCTTTAAAATATAATTCTAAAAACCCTGCAATTAAGAAATTAATTAGAGTAAGTAAACCAGGATTAAGAAAGTATACAAATACAGATTCTATCCCAAGAGTAATTAATGGTTTAGGTATTGCAATTTTATCTACTTCGAAAGGGGTTATTACAGATAAAGAAGCGAGAGTTCAGAAAGTAGGTGGTGAAGTAATTTGCTACATTTACTAATAAAATTAATAGAGAAAAAAGATGTCAAGAATAGGAAATAATCCAATATCATTATCAGAAGGAACAACAGTTTCTGTTGCAGATGGTATAATTACTGTAAAAGGAAAACTTGGAGAATTAACTCAGAAATTTGATGCTTCTATTTCAATTTCCGTGAATGGAAATGAAGTGATTCTATCAAGAACTTCTGATGATAAACAAATTAGATCTTACCATGGTTTGTACAGATCACTTATATCTAATATGGTAGAAGGTGTTGAAAAAGGATATGAAAAGAAATTAGAATTAATTGGGGTTGGATACAGAGCTGCTAATCAAGGTCAGAAGTTAGATATTTCTGCTGGTTATTCTCATAACATTATTTTTGAAATTCCTGTGGAGGTTAAATTAACAACTGTTACTGAAAAAGGCCAACCACCAGTTGTAATTTTAAATTCTATTGATAAACAATTAATTGGTGCAGTAGCTGCAAAAATCAGATCATTCAGAAAACCTGAGCCGTATAAAGGAAAAGGTATCAAGTATGCTGGAGAATATATTAGAAGAAAAGCAGGTAAAACAGCTGCTGCAAGTTAAAATAAATAAGATAAAATGACAGAGTCAAGAAAAGATAAAAGACAAGGTGCAAGATACAGAATTCGTAAAACGATTAGCGGTACTGCAGAAACTCCAAGATTGGCGGTTTACAGAAGTAACAAGCAAATTTATGCTCAGTTAATTGACGATAATGCAGGAACAACAATTGCAGCTGCATCTTCTGCTGATAAGTCTATTGCAAATAAAAAAGTAAATAAAAGTGAAAAAGCTAAATTAGTGGGTACTCTTTTAGGAGAAAAAGCTAAAGAAGCTGGAGTTGAAACAGTAAAATTTGATAGGGGTGGTTTTTTATACCATGGAAGAATCAAATCTTTAGCAGATGCAGCTCGTGAATCAGGATTAAAATTCTAAAATAAGATATGTTTAAATTAGCAGAAAATAAAAGAGTAAAATCTTCATCAGATCTTGACTTAAAAGACAGATTAGTTGGAGTACAAAGAGTTGTAAATGTTACAAAAGGAGGAAGATCGTTTGGTTTTTCTGCTATTGTAGTGGTTGGTGATGAGCAGTCAATTGTTGGTATTGGTCTTGGTAAATCCAAAGATGTATCTACTGCAATTGCTAAAGCGATTGAAGCAGCTAAAAAGAACTTGGTGAAAATACCAGTTATCAATGGAACTATTCCTCATGAGCAACTTACTAAATTTGGTGGAGCTCAAGTATTTATTAAACCTGCATCTAGTGGTACAGGAATTAAAGCTGGGGGTGCAATGAGAGCCGTAATTGAAAGTGCTGGAATTAAAAATATTCTTGCAAAATCAAAAGGATCCTCAAATCCTCATAACTTGGTAAAAGCTACATTAAAAGCATTACTTGAGTTAAGAGATGCGAAAACTGTAGCGAACCAAAGAGGTATTAGTATGAATAGAGTTTTTAACGGGTAATCTGAATGAAAATGGAAAAGATAAAGATTAAACAAGTAAGAAGCAGAATCGGTCGTCCGAAAGATCAGAAAAGAACTTTGGATGCACTTGGATTAACAAAAATGAACAAGGTTGTTGAACACAACGCTACTCCTCAAATTTTAGGAATGGTTCATAAAATAAAACACTTAATAACAGTAGTAGAAAACTAAGAAAATGGAATTACACAATTTAAAACCTGCAGAAGGTTCCATAAAAAAGGGAAAAAGAGTCGGTAGAGGTGAAGGATCTAAAAGAGGTGGAACTTCTACTAGAGGTCATAATGGTCAAAAATCTCGTTCAGGTTACTCTAAAAAGAGTGGTTTTGAAGGTGGACAACAACCTTTACAAAGAAGAGTTCCTAAATTTGGATTTACAAACCCGAACAGAGTAGAATATTTAGGAATTAACTTAGATAGATTACAAGAAGTAATCACAAATAAGAAAATTAAAGGAGCTATTACAAAAGAAGTTTTAGTGAAAAACGGAATGGCTTATAACAATGATTTAATCAAAATTTTAGGAAGAGGTGAATTAACTTCTAAAATTGATATTAAAGTGGATGCTTATTCTGCTTCTGCAAAAGAGGCTATCGAAAAAGCAGGTGGTACAGCTACAATTACATCAACTGTAACTGAGAAAAAATAGGAAATGAGAAAACTGATACAAACAATAAAGAATATTTGGAAAATTGAGGACCTTAAAACAAGGATTCTAATCACATTAGCATTTATTGCTATTTACCGATTCGGATCTTTTGTTGTAATTCCTGGAGTGGATCCTTCACAATTAGCAGCTTTACAATCACAAACTGCTGATGGTTTATTAGGGTTATTAAATATGTTTACTGGGGGTGCATTCTCTCAAGCATCTATATTTGCACTTGGTATTATGCCTTATATTTCTGCATCTATTGTTATTCAGTTATTAGGAATGGCTATTCCTTATTTCCAAAAATTACAAAGAGAAGGAGAAAGTGGTAGAAAGAAAATAAACAATATTACAAGATACTTAACAATTGTTATTACAGGAGCACAAGCACCTGCATATATTGCAAACTTGAGAGGTACTTTACCAGAAGAAGCATTTTTACTTGGTTCAGGATTTTTCTTCACAATAATGTCTATCATTATATTGGTTACAGGTACATTATTTGTAATGTGGTTAGGAGAAAAAATTACGGATAGAGGTATTGGTAACGGAATCTCTTTATTAATTATGATTGGTATTATTGCTTCATTACCATTATCTTTAGTACAAGAATTTACACAAGCTTTGGAAGCTCAATCAGGAGGATTAGTAATGTTCCTTTTGGAAATTGTTATTCTGATATTGATAATAGGATTGTCAATCTTACTAGTACAAGGTACAAGAAGAATTCCTGTACAATATGCGAAAAGAATTGTTGGAAATAAACAATATGGTGGAGTTCGTCAGTTTATACCTTTAAAGGTAAATGCTGCTGGGGTTATGCCAATTATATTTGCACAAGCAATTATGTTTATTCCTGTAACATTAGCTGGTTTTTCAGATGATTTAACAGGAATTGCAAATACACTTTCAGACTTTACAGGGTTTTGGTATAATGCTTTGTTCTTTGTAATGATTGTATTGTTTACCTATTTTTACACAGCTATTACGGTTAATCCGAAACAAATGGCTGACGATATGAAAAAGAATGGTGGTTTCATCCCAGGTATTAAGCCAGGAAGAAAAACTGCTGAATATTTAGATAATATAATGTCAAGAATTACATTCCCAGGATCTTTATTCCTTGGTTTTGTAGCAATACTTCCAGCATTTGCAATGGTTGCTGGAGTTAACCCTCAGTTTGCTCAGTTCTTTGGAGGTACATCATTGTTAATTATGGTTGGAGTTGTATTGGATACTCTTCAACAAATTGAAAGTCACCTGTTAATGCGTCATTATGATGGATTGATGGAAAAAGGAAAAATAAAAGGTAAGTCTTCTGGAAATATGATGTAATGATACATTATAGATCAGAAGAAGAGATAGATTTAATAAGAGAAAGTTCTTTACTTGTTGCTAAAACCCATGCTGAGATATCGGCACTGATAAAACCAGGGGTTGCCACACTTCATCTAGATAAAATAGCGGAAGAGTTTATAAGAGATAATGGAGGTGTTCCTGCATTTAAAGGTTATGGTGGTTTTCCAAATACACTTTGTGCGTCATTAAACGAACAAGTTGTTCATGGAATACCAGACGATAATCCTCTAAATAATGGAGATATTATTTCAATGGATTGTGGAGTTGTTATGAATGGATACTATGGAGACTCTGCTTATACTTATGAGGTAGGGGAAGTTTCAGAAGAAGTAAAAAATCTATTAATAAGAACAAAAGAATCTTTATATAAAGGAATTGAACAAGCAGTTTCGGGTAACAGAGTTGGAGATATTGGTTTTGCTATTCAGAGGCATGTAGAACAGTTTGGATATGGAGTTGTAAGAGAAATGGTGGGACATGGTGTAGGTGAAAATTTACATGAAGAACCACAAGTTCCAAATTATGGAAAAAGGGGAAAAGGTGTAAAATTAAAAGAAGGTTTAGTTATTGCTATAGAACCAATGATTAATTTAGGGACAAAGAGGATTAAACAACTCTCGGATGGTTGGACAATAATAACTGCTGACAAAAAATATTCAGCACATTTTGAACATACCATTGTAGTAAGAAAGGGAAAGTCTGAGGTTTTATCAAGTTTTGAAGAAATAGAAAAAAGATTGAAAAAATAAAAAATGGCGAAACAAGCAAACATAGAGTTAGATGGTACGATAATTAAAGCATTATCGAACGCAATGTTTCATGTGGAGTTAGAAAACGGACATATTGTAACATCACATATTTCAGGTAAAATGAGAAAGTTTTATATCAAACTTTTACCAGGAGATAAAGTGAAAATGGAAATGTCTCCGTATGATTTAACAAAGGGTAGAATAACATATAGGTACTAAAAAAATAAAGATATGAAAGTACGAGCATCAGTAAAAAAGAGAAGTGAAGATTGCAAAATCGTGAAAAGAAAAGGACGAGTTTATGTAATCAATAAAAAGAATCCTAGATTTAAACAAAGACAAGGTTAATAAATTATGGCAAGAATTAAAGGTATTGATTTACCAAAAAACAAAAGAGGAGTTATTGGATTAACTTACATTTACGGGATCGGACCGTCTTTTGCAAAAGATATTTTAAATAAAGCAAAAGTTTCTCACGACAAAAAGGTTGACGATTGGAATGATGATGAGGTAAATGAAATTAGAACTATAATTGGAGACGATTATACAGTTGAAGGAGAATTGAGATCTGAAACTCAAATGAACATTAAAAGGTTAATGGATATTGGGTGTACAAGAGGAATTCGTCATAGAGTTGGTCTTCCTTTAAGAGGACAAAGAACGAAAAACAACGCTCGTACAAGAAAAGGAAAAAGAAAAACAGTTGCGAACAAAAAAATAGCAACTAAATAATAAATTACAATGGCAAAATCAGCAAAGAATAAAAGAAAAGTTAAAGTAGAATCAATTGGGCAAGCTCATATTCAAGCTACGTTTAACAACATTATTATCTCACTTACAAACAATAGCGGACAAGTAATTTCTTGGTCTTCTGCAGGTAAAATGGGATTCAGAGGATCTAAAAAGAACACTCCGTACGCGGCTCAAATGGCTGCTGAAGATTGTTCTAAAGTTGCATTTGATGCAGGTTTGAGAAGAGTAAAAGTTTATGTGAAAGGTCCTGGTGCGGGTAGAGAGTCTGCTATCAGAACAATACACAATACAGGAATTATTGTTTCGGAAATTGTAGATGTTACTCCATTGCCACATAATGGGTGTCGTCCTCCGAAAAAGAGAAGAGTTTAATAAATTATAAATTAAGATAAAGAAATGGCAAGATATAGAGGCCCACAATCTAGAATATCTCGAAAGTTTGGTGAACCAATCTTTGGACCGGATAAAGTATTAGAAAGAAAAAACTATCCTCCAGGACAACATGGAAACCAAAAAAGAAGAGGTAAACAATCTGAATATGGAGTTCAACTTCAAGAAAAACAGAAAGCAAAATATACTTATGGTATATTGGAAAAACAATTTTCAAATCTTTTTAAAGAAGCTTTAAGAAGAAAAGGAATTACTGGTGAAATCCTATTACAACTTTGTGAAACAAGATTAGATAATATTGTTTTCAGATTAGGAATTACACCTACAAGAAGAGCTGCTAGACAATTAGTAGGTCACAAACATATTTTGTTAAATGGTGAGATTTGTAATATCCCATCAGCAGCTTTAAAAGTTGGTGATACCATTAGTGTAAGAGAAAGATCTAAATCTTTAGAATCTATTACATCTTCTTTAACAAATAATTTACAAAATAATGATTGGTTGGAATGGAATTCTGATTTGATGAATGGTACTGTAAAAGCATTACCTGAAAGAACTCAGATTACAGAAAACATTAAAGAACAATTAATTGTTGAGCTTTACTCAAAATAAGAATTAAAATTAAAAATATAATATTATGCCAATATTGAATTTCCAAAAACCTGATGAAGTAATTATGTTAGATTCAGTTCTGAATGAAGGGATATTTGAATTCCGTCCTTTAGAACCTGGATATGGACTAACAGTAGGTAATGCACTGAGAAGAGTTTTACTTTCTTCATTGGAAGGATTCGCAATTACATCTATTAAAATTAGTGGTGTAGATCATGAATTTAGTACAATTCCTGGAGTTGTAGAAGATGTAACTGAAATAATTTTGAATTTGAAACAAGTAAGATTTAAACAACAAATTGAAAACGAGAATACTGAACAAGCAGTAATGAAAATTTCTAAAAAAGAAACGATTACAGCTGCTGATATTGCTTCAAGTCTTTCAAATTTTCAAGTATTAAATCCTGAACAAGTTATTTGTACTACTGATAAAAAAGTGAATTTCGAAATGGAGTTTACAATTGAAAAAGGTAGAGGATATGTTCCTTCAGAGGAAAATCAGAATGATGAGTTATCAATAGGATCTATTGCAATTGATTCTATCTTTACTCCTATTAAAAATGTAAAATACAATGTTGAAAATTACAGAGTTGAACAAAAAACTGACTTTGAAAAATTAAATATTAGTATTCTAACTGATGGTTCTATTGATCCAAAAGAGGCTTTAACAGAAGCTTCTAAAATTTTAATTCAACACTTTATGTTGTTCTCAGATGAGAAAATTAATTTTGATACTGATGATGAAAATGAATTTGATGAAGATTCGTTACACATGAGCCAGTTATTAAAAACAACTTTAGTTGATTTAGGTTTATCTGTAAGATCATTAAATTGCTTGAAGCACGCTGAAGTATTTACATTAGGTGAGTTAGTAGCATTCTCTAAAAATGACTTATTAAAGTTCAGAAACTTTGGTAAAAAATCTTTAACAGAATTAGAAGAATTAGTTGCAGATAAAAATTTACACTTTGGTTTTGATGTATCAAAGTACAATTTAGATAATAACGATTAGTAAAATGAGACACGGAAAGAAATTTAATCACTTAGGAAGAAAAGCAGCTCACAGAAAAGCAATGCTTGCAAATATGGCTTGTTCATTAATTGAACATAAGAAAATTAAAACTACATTATCTAAAGCAAAAGCTTTGAGACTGTATGTTGAGCCATTAATTACAAAATCAAAAAACGATACTACTCATTCTCGTAGAACAGTATTTAGTTACCTAAAACAAAAAGAAGCTATTACAGAACTTTTTGGAGATGTTGCTTCTAAAGTAGCAGAAAGACCAGGAGGATATACTAGAATCTTAAAGTTGAGTAACAGATTAGGAGATAATGCACAAATGGCATTTATTGAGTTAGTAGATTATAACGAAACTTATACTACTGATAAACCTAAGAAAAAGAAAGCTAGAAGAAGTGGTGGTTCAAAAACTACTGAAACCGCTGTAGTTACGGAAACTGTTGTTGCAGAAGAAGTTGCTACTGAAAATGTGACAACTGAAGTTGTGGAAGTTGAGGAGAAAACTGAAGAAGTAGTGGAAACAGCTGAAGTAGTTGAAGAAACTGTTGCTGAAGTAACAGAAGAAAAAGATACAACTGAAGTTGTGGAAGTTGAGGAGAGAACTGAAGAAGTAGTGGAAACAGCTGAAGTAGTTGAAGAAACTGTTGCTGAAATAACAGAAGAAAAAGATACAACTGAAGAAATTAAAGAAGAAGAATCTAATGATTCATCTGATGCAGAGAAAGCAGAGTAAAATAGTTTTTATGAGATAATAAATTTAAGGATAAAGCATATTGTGTTTTATCCTTTTTTTATAACTTTATAGCAAATATGAAATATCAAAATAAACAAAATAAACAAAATGCAATACTACTATTAGAAGATGGAACAATCTTTTATGGTAAGGCTGCGGGAGCGATAGGAACCGCAACAGGCGAGTTATGTTTTAATACAGGAATGACTGGATATCAGGAAGTGTTTACAGACCCTTCTTACTTTGGTCAGTTAATGATTACTACCAATGCTCACATTGGAAATTACGGAACAAACCCGAATGAAATAGAATCGGATGATATGAAAATTTCAGCATTGATTTGTAAAAATTTTAATAAAGGCTTTTCCAGAGCAGATGCTAATATGGAATTAAATGACTATTTTGTAAATCAAAATAAAGTGGTTATTTCAGATGTAGATACTCGATCTTTAGTTAAGTATATTAGAGATAAGGGAGCTATGAATGCAATTATTTCTTCTGAAACTTTAGATGTAGAAGAATTAAAAACTAAGTTATCGAAAGTCCCTTCTATGGAAGGATTGGAACTTTCTTCTTCTGTTTCTACAAAAGAAGCGTATTTTGTTGGAAATGAAAATGCAGATATGAAAGTAGCTGTTCTAGATTTGGGAGTAAAAAGAAATATTTTAAAATGTTTAACTGAAAGAGGATGTTACCTTAAGGTTTTTCCAATGAACACTTCTTATGAAGATATGAAATCTTGGAACCCAGATGGTTTTTTCCTTTCAAATGGTCCTGGAGACCCTTCTGCAATGCCAGAAGTAATTGAAGAGGTTAAAAAAATTACAACTGATGGAAAGGCTGTTTTCGGGATTTGTTTAGGTCATCAGGCTCTTGCTCTTTCAGAAGGGATATCTACTTATAAAATGCATAACGGACATAGAGGAATTAATCATCCTGTAATAAACCTTACAACTAGAAAAGCAGAAGTAACTTCTCAAAATCATGGTTTTGGAATTTCAGAAGAGGATATTAAAAATAATCCTAATGTAGAAATAACACATGTTAATTTGAATGACGATACTATTGAAGGAATTAAGTTGGTAAACAAAAATTGTTTTTCAGTTCAGTATCATCCAGAATCTTCACCTGGTCCACACGATTCCAGATATCTATTTGATGATTTTATAACAAATATAAAAAATAACTAATGGGAAGAATAGTTAAGATTCACGCAAGACAAATATTAGATTCAAGAGGAAACCCAACTGTTGAAGCAGAAGTTTATACTGAAAATGGTATCATGGGACGAGCTGCTGTTCCTTCAGGAGCTTCTACCGGAAAACATGAAGCTGTTGAATTAAGAGATGGAGATAAGGAAGTTTATCTTGGTAAAGGAGTTTTAAAAGCTATTCAAAATATAAAAATTGCAATTAATGAGGAGTTGAATGGACTTCCTGTTTCGGAGCAATCTTTAATAGATCAAAAGATGATTGATTTAGATGGAACTGATAATAAAGCAAACTTAGGAGCAAATGCAATGCTTGCTGTTTCTTTGGCTTGTGCAAAAGCTGCAGCTCACGAAAGTGAACAAGCTCTTTTCAATTATATTGGAGGAGAAAATGCAAAAGAACTTCCTATTCCAATGATGAATATTTTGAATGGTGGTTCTCATGCTGACAACAGTATCGACTTTCAGGAATTTATGGTAATGCCAATTGGTGCTACTTCATTTTCAGAAGCTCTTAAAATGGGAACTGAAGTATTTCATCATCTAAAAGCAGAGTTACAATCCCAAGGTCACTCTACAAATGTAGGGGATGAAGGAGGTTTTGCTCCAAATTTAGGGTCGAATGAGGAAGCTATTGAAGTTGTGTTGAAAGCAATTGAAACAGCAGGTTATAGACCAGGAGAGGACATGTATATTGCAATGGATGCTGCTGCGTCTGAATTTTATAATTCAGAAGAAAATGTATATCATTTCCACCAATCTACAGGAGATAAATTAACACCTTCTGAAATGGTTGACTATTGGGTAGATTGGACTAAAAAATATCCAATTCTTTCTATTGAAGATGGTTTGGATGAGGATGATTGGGATGCTTGGAAAAATTTAACTACTAAAATTGGAGATAAAGTTCAGTTGGTTGGAGACGATTTATTTGTTACTAATGTGGATAGATTAGAAAGAGGGATTGATAATGGGATTGCAAATTCAATCCTAATTAAAGTGAATCAAATTGGTACACTAACCGAAACAATTAATTCTGTTAAAATGGCACAAAATAATTCCTATACTTCCGTAATGAGTCACAGATCGGGGGAGACTGAAGATACTACAATTGCAGATTTATCTGTTGCACTTAATTGTGGTCAGATTAAAACTGGTTCTGCATCTCGTTCGGACAGAATGGCAAAATACAATCAGTTATTAAGAATTGAAGAGATGTTGGGAGAACAATCAATTTATACCGGAAAAGGTTTCAAATTTGTATAAAAATCTCAATTGAATTTAGTATATTTACGAACAATAAAACACAAGAAAAATGGCAAATAAAGCGGAGTTGCATTATAATGGGAAAGTATATGAATTACCAGTTGTAACTGGTTCAGAGAATGAAGATGCATTAGATATTAGCAAGCTTAGAGGTCAGTCGGGTTTAATTACTTTAGATAGGGGTTTTAAAAATACGGGTTCTTCTGAAAGTGCTATTACTTTTTTAAATGGAGAGGAAGGCATTTTACGATATAGAGGATATTCTATAGAGGAGTTAGCAGAAAAATCTACTTTCTTAGAAGTTTCCTTTTTATTAATTTATGGTGAGTTACCAACGGATACTGAGTTAGAAAAATTTACAACTGATATTTCTTCCCATACCTTAGTTCATGAAGATGTGAAATCTATTTTAGATGGATATCCATCAAAAGCACACCCTATGGGAGTGTTGTCTTCTTTGGTTTCTGCGCTAACTGCATTTTATCCAAAATCTTTAGATCCAAACAGATCGAAAGAACAAATAAACGGAACAATTATTCGTTTTATTGCAAAGATACCAACTTTGGCAGCATGGAGTTTTAAAAATAGAATGCGTCAGCCAATTATATATCCTAAAAATGGATTGAACTATACATCTAACTTTTTACATATGATGTTTGGTTTGCCAACTCATGATACTTTAGTAAATCCTGTTGTTGCAAAAGCTTTAGATAAATTACTAATTTTACATGCCGATCACGAGCAAAATTGTTCTGCTTCAACTGTAAGAATTGTAGGTTCTTCTCACGCTAGTTTATACGCATCCGTATCTGCAGGAATTGCTGCACTTTGGGGGCCATTACATGGTGGTGCTAACCAAGCTGTAATTGAGATGTTGGAAGAAATAAAAGCAGATGGAGGGGATGTAGATAAGTATGTTGCTAAAGCAAAAGACAAATCAGATTCGTTCCGTTTAATGGGATTCGGACATAGAGTATATAAAAACTTTGACCCACGAGCAACTATCATAAAGAAAGCTGCTGATGATGTATTAAGTGAATTAGGAATTGAAGACCCAATATTAGATATTGCAATGAAGTTGGAACAAGTAGCTTTAAATGATAAGTACTTTAATTCAAGAGGATTATATCCCAATGTTGATTTCTATTCTGGAATTATTTATAGAGCTTTAGGTATTCCAACAGATATGTTTACGGTTATTTTTGCTATTGGCAGATTGCCAGGATGGATTGCACAATGGAAAGAGATGAGAGAAAATAACGAACCGATAGGAAGACCGAGACAAGTTTATACCGGTGCTACCGAAAGAAAATATGTTCCTATTGAAAATAGATAATTTTTTAATTAATATTTAATAAAGAGGAAGTCCAAACGACTTCCTTTTTTTATTTTTGGGCTATGGCTTACAGAACCTTACAACAATGTATTTCTGATTTAGAAAAGAAAGGAGAACTTATCAGAATTTTGGAACAAGTAAATCCTGATTTGGAGATGGCGTCTATTCATCTAGATGAATTTAAGAAAGGAGGGAAGGCAATTCTTTTTGAAAATGTAAAAGGAAGTAAGTACAAAGTGGTTTCTAATATGTTTGGAACTTTAGATAGGAGTAAATTTATGTTTCGTGATAATCTGGAAATTGTAAAAAAACTTATCAACTTAAAAACAAACCCTATTTCTGCACTTAAAAATCCGGCTGACGCCCTTTTTACTGCTTTAAACGGAATTTACGCATTGCCAAAAAAAGTAAGATTTCCAAGAAAATTTAAAGAAATACAGATTAAGGATTTACCTCAAGTAAAATGTTGGAAAGAGGATGGGGGAGCTTTTATCACTTTACCTCAAGTGTATTCGGAAGATGTAGAAAACCCTGGAATTATGAATTCTAATTTAGGAATGTATAGAGTTCAACTTTCGGGTAATGATTATATTCCTAACAAAGAAGTAGGAATGCATTATCAGATACATAGAGGGATTGGTATTCATCAGAAAAAAGCAAATGAAGAAGGAGAATCTTTAAAGGTTTCTGTTTTTGTAGGTGGGCCACCTTCTCATACTTTTGCAGCGGTAATGCCATTACCTGAAGGAATGTCGGAACTTTCTTTTGCAGGGGTATTGGGAAAAAGAAGATTCAGATACTCAAAAAAAGATGGTTATACCATTTCATCAGATGCTGATTTTGTAATTTGTGGTGAGATACATCCTAATGTAAAAAAGCCTGAAGGCCCTTTTGGAGATCATTTAGGATATTATAGTTTGAAACATGATTTTCCAGTTTTGAAGATTCATAAAGTATATGCTAAAGAAAATGCCATTTGGCCTTTTACAGTTGTGGGTCGTCCTCCACAAGAGGATTCACAGTTTGGAGCACTTATTCATGAGATTAGCGGGAAGGCAATTGAAAAAGAAATTCCAGGATTGAAAGCCGTAAATGCTGTAGATGCAGCAGGCGTTCATCCACTGTTATTAGCTGTTGGGAGCGAAAGATATACTCCTTATAACCCAACTAAACAACCTCAAGAATTATTGACCATTGCCAATCATATTTTAGGAACCGGACAAATGTCCTTAGCGAAATATGTATTTATTTGTGATGAAGAAAACTCCCCTGATGTAAATAATGAAAAGGAATATTTTACTCATTTTTTAGAAAGGGTAAATTGGAAAAGAGATTTACATTTTCAGACAAAAACTACTATTGATACATTAGATTATAGTGGAGATGGGCTGAATGAAGGCTCAAAAGTTGTAATTGCAGCTGCTGGAAAAGTCAAAAGAACTTTAACTGAAATTGAACCTAATATAGAATTGCCAATAGGATTCTCAAATCCTCAATTAGTAAGTAATGGAAACTTAGTGGTAGAAGGAAAAGGAGAAATGAAAGATTTGATTTACAGTTTAGAAAAACAGAGTTTAGAAGGAATAGCACTTATTACTTTAGTGGATGACACCACTTTTACAACTGAAAATTTCACCAATTGGCTGTGGCTTACTTTTACACGTTCCAATCCTGCAAACGATATCTATGGTTTAAATGCAGAACACAGCAACAAACACTTTTCGTGTTCTATTCCTGTAATTGATGCTAGGATAAAAGAGCATCATGCTCCTGTTTTGGAGCGGTAGTATTAATTTTAGTTACAATCTTTTTCTCGAGTATAATTTAAACTTGTAATCTTCCAAATATTTTTTGTTTTTGTTAGTATAAAAATATCGATACCACAATGAGAGAATTTTCCATTTATACTAAAGTTATAAGGAACAATGGCACTAGCTATTTGATTAAATATTTCAATATTTATATCTAAGGGAGTTTCTTTCAATATTTCATTTGGATTGAATAAGTAAATATCATCATAAAAAGTACGGAATGAAATATTTTGCTGTTTTTTCGTATTGTCTATAGCACAAATTTGCCCATCTAATAATACAATTTCTTTATAAAGTATCGTGTCTTGACTTTCAATTATTTCAAAAAATTGGGTTAGTACTTTTTTAATTTCATTTAGATCTTTTGTTGTTTGAATTTTAGAAGTTTTATCTTGTGCGCTAAGTTGAATGGTAAAACAAACTAAGAAAATCGAAATTATTTTTTTCATATTATTTTTGATTACTAGTATTTTTGTTTTCCGGTTTCTTAAATTTCTTTTTGTTGTTCCATTTCTTTTTATTTTGGTTTTTTGCTTGAATTTTATATTCAGGAGCTTTCTCAAAACCATTTGGTAAATCTACTTTAGGAACTTCTTTTTCAATCAATTTTTCAATATCCAAAAAGTTACGTACTTGTCTCGGATTGATAAAAGTAATGGCTTCCCCAGTTCTGTCAGCCCTTGCTGTACGCCCAATTCTGTGTACATAATCTTCAGCATCATGGGGTACTTCATAGTTTATTACCAATTCAATTCCTTTAATATCTATCCCTCTAGATAAAATATCGGTCGCTACTAAAATTCTAATTTTCTTACTTTTAAAATCACGGATGGTTTCCTCTCTCTGATCTTGGTCCAATCCAGAATGCATTTCACTTGCTCTCATTCCGGCCTTATTTAGTGTTTGTTTTATTTCTTTTACACTTTTTATACTGGAAGCGAAAATTAGTACATGACTTAAATCTTTTCCTTTTGCTTTTAGTATCTCTCTTACTAATCTTATTTTTTGCTTATCATGAACCATATATGCATTTTGAGTAAGTCCATCAGCAGGTTTTGAAATAGCTAAACTTATACTTGCCGGATTATCGAGTAATTTGGTAGCAAGTGTTCTAATTTTTGGAGGCATTGTTGCTGAAAACAAAAGTGTTTGCATTTTTTCAGGTAATGATTTTGCAATTTTCATAATATCATCATAAAATCCCATATCTAACATTCTGTCCGCTTCATCCAAAATAAAATGTTCAACACCTGAAGTGTCAAAATAATCAAAATCTAAATGAGCCAATAATCTTCCAGGGGTGCAAATAATAATATCGGATCCTTTTTTTAAGGCTTGTTTTTGGTTGTCAAATTCTACTCCAGTTCCTCCTCCATAAATTGGGTAAGAGGAAGAATTAGTAAAATAAGAAAACCCTTCAATTTGCATGTCTATTTGTTTGGCAAGCTCTCTAGTAGGAGCTATAATTATTGTGTTTACTTTATTGGAGTTTGAATTGGTTAGTTTATCTAAAATGGGCAAAACAAAAGCTGCCGTTTTTCCTGTTCCTGTTTGCGCGCAGGCTATTAAATCTTTACCGTTTTGTATTATCGGTATTGCTTGTTCTTGTATTGGGGTGGCCTCTTCAAATCCCATCATGTCCAGCCCCTCTTGTAATTCGTCTCCGAATTTAAATGTTGTAAATTTCATTCGGTAAATATACTAAAAGGAATAATGCTATCTGATAATAATTAAATCAGTATTTTTTTGATATATTCTACTAGTATTCCCAATAAAATCCAAGAGGGAAAATGAACAAAACTGATGAAGCCTTTCCACTGTTTTTGCTTGCTTAAATAGCTGTAATCCCAAAGTCGTATTCTAAATTTTAATAAGGGATATCCTACTAAAATTTCGACTATCCATACCCAAATAGGATAGGATAAATATCTTACTATTTCATTCTGAATAACTCTTTCCGCTAAGTCAAATCCGTAAGACAAACCAAAAGCATAAATTGGAAACATCCAAAGGGAAGTATGCCCCATTAAATTGAGTTCTTTTTTTGTAATTAGATCAAAAATTGCAGTAAATGATACTTCTGTACAAATACCAAACATACCCCAAAATAAGACTTCTGAAATATTCATTACTCTAAAAGGAATTTAAGAATTTTCTTCTTTAATTTTGTAAAGGGCATGTATTTTAAAGTGGGTTCCATCCAAGAAGTTTTATGAAGAATACTTTTATAATGGGTAAAAGTATCAAATCCTGTTTTGGAATGGTAAGCTCCAATTCCGCTAGCACCAACGCCTCCAAAAGGTAAGTTGGGATTGGACATTTGTACTAAGGATTCATTAATTGCACCACCTCCAAATGAAACTTCATGGAGTATTTTTTTAATTATTATTTTGTTTTTGGAATACACATAAAGGGATAGTGGTTTTTCTCTTTCTTTTATTTTGGTGATTACATCCTCTAAGTTTTCAAAGTAAATAACAGGGAGTATTGGTCCGAAAATTTCTTCTTGCATTATGGAATCCTCAAAATTGATGTTGTGCAAAAGGGTAGGTTGTATGAATCTGTTTTTGACATTTGTTTCCCCTCCATAATAAATTTTATCAGTAGGAATAAGTTGTTCTAATCGATTGAAATTTTTCTCATTTACAATTTGAACATAGTTTTCCTGAACCTCATTGTTATTCGGATAAGCATTTTCTATTTCCTTTTTTAAAGCAAGTAATAATTGCTCTTTAATTTTTTCTTCTACTAACAGATAATCAGGGGCAATGCAAGTTTGTCCTGCATTTAGGAATTTTGCCCAAACAATTCGTTTTGCAGTTATCTTAATGTTGCAATCTGCTAATACAAAAGTGGGACTTTTTCCTCCCAATTCTAAAGTTACAGGAGTTAAGTTTTCTGCAGCTGCTTTGTAAACTATTTTACCCACAGGAGTGCTTCCTGTAAAGAAGATTTTATCCCATTTTTGTTGTAATAATTCGGTTGTAGTTTCTACTCCTCCCTCTATTACTGAAAGATGACTTTCATCAAAATTAGTATTGATAAGTTCGGCTAATATTTTACTGGTATTATTGGGGATTTCAGAAGGTTTTATCACCACTGTATTTCCTGCAGCAATTGCTGAAATAGCAGGAATAAGAGCAATTTGATACGGATAATTCCAAGCAGAAATAACTAAAACAGTTCCTAATGGTTCAGGGATAATATAGCTTTTGGCAGGGAAGTTCGCAAGATTTGTGTTTACCCTTTTTTTCTTACTCCATTTTTTTAGGTTAAGAATCGCATCATTCATCTCGTTATAAATAAGAGATAGTTCCGTAAGGTAAGTTTCGAATTTTGACTTTTTAAAATCAGTGTAAATTGCGGTATAGAGTTTCTCCTCATTTTCTTTTAAAATGAGTTTTAACTTTTTCAAAGTATCAATTCTGAGAGTAACCTCTTTTGTGGAGTTAGAATTAAAGAAACGCTTTTGCTGATTTACGATTTTCGGTATATCCATTTTTCAAAGATAAGCTAATTATTTTCTACCTTTAAAATCATTCATAGTTTTATAGATTCCCATAACGCTTCCTGCAAACCAATCAAACACATCTACCGACATAAAGGCTTGACCGAAACGGGTAAAACGATAAATCCACCCAGGAATAGTAATGATTTTCTTGTTCTTCTCTATTGCCTTAATAATGGTTAGTGCAGTTGCTTCTGCATCCAAAATAGGGATGCGAGACTGTACTCCATCAAACATTCCAGTATTAATATAGTAGGGTAGGATAGTGGTGACTTGAATATTTTTTTGTAGTTGTTTCATTTCCAAACGCAAACTATCCGACCATGCAAAAATTGCCCATTTACTTGCTGCATATACTGACATTTTAGGATTAGAAACTAAGCTAGCTGAAGAGGCTATATTGCAAATATGTCCAGCATTTTCTTCCATCATATTTTTTAAAAACTGATTGCAAATATGCATTGGTGCTGTACTATTAATGCTGAAAGTTTTTTCAATCTCAGTTGCACTGTGCTCATGAAAATATTTTCCTACCACTATTCCTGCATTATTGATGAGTACATCAATATTCCCATGTTCTTTTTGTAGTTGTTGTGCAGTTGTTTCTATTTGTCTAATGTCCGAAACATCAACTAGATAAGAAGAAATATTTCCTAAAGGACTTAACTTCTTTAAGTTGTTTGATATGTTCTCAGTATTAATATCCCAAATAATAACTTTTGCATCTCTCTCTAAGGACAATCGACTCATTATTTTTCCAATTCCGGAAGCTCCTCCCGTAATAAGTATGGTTTTATTTTTGAATTTGGTCATTTTATTTCTAAAAACAATATTTATTCTCTTCAATCAATTTTGCTGCAATGCTTCTTCTCATTTCTTTAGGGTTAATGGTGTATCCTTTTGTGAATCGTTTTAATCCCATTAACAACATTCTTTGTTCGTCTCCTTCTGCAAAAGATAATATTACTTCTTCCCCTGATTGATTACAGTTTTTAATCGCTTGATACAAGAATAATTTACTCATTGAGATTTGGTGTTCTGTATCTTCCTCCCCATTTTTGTTTGCTAGTTTTTCAGCTCTTAAAATTGCAGATTCAGCAGTGTACACTTCAATTACCATATCTGCCAAGTTCATCAATACTTCTTGTTCTCTTTCAATAGTCATAGCAAAATGCTCGGCTGCTTTTCCTGCACACATCAATATTGCTTTTTTCAGTTTTTTAAGATGTTCTTTTTCAATTTCAAAAAGTACGCTATCATCTGGTTGATCAAAAGAAGGGATACTCATTAAATCAGAAGCAACTTTCATGGCTGGAGTCATAATATCCAGTTCTCCTTTCATTGCTTTTTTAAGTATCATCCCCACCAATAACATTCTATTTATCTCGTTTGTTCCTTCATATATTCTAGCAATTCTTGCATCACGGTAGGCCGCTTCCATTGGTGTGTCAGCTGAATACCCCATACCCCCATAAATCTGAATTCCTTCATCCGAACAGAACTGTATGGTTTCCGATCCTAATACTTTTACGATAGAACATTCAATTGCATATTCCTCAATTCCTTTAAGGTGTGCCTGTTGATGTTCCACACCTTCTGCTTCTAACCTTAAAATATTTTTTTCAATCTCTGCTCCAGCACGATAAGTTGCCGATTCAACTGCAAAAGTTCTTACGGTCATATCTGTCAGTTTGTGTTTTATAGCACCAAACTTAGCAATAGGGATTCCAAATTGTATACGCTCATTTGAGTAGTTTGTTGAAAGTCCAATTACTCTTCTACAAGCATCCAATACTGCTGCTGAAAGTTTAATCCTTCCCACATTAAGTGCATTCATTGCAATCTTAAATCCGTTTCCTCTACCTCCTAATAAATTTTCAACTGGCACTTTCACATCATTAAAAAATACTTGACGAGTAGAGGAAGAATTAAGT